>OMXA01000002.1 GCA_900314905.1 uncultured Erysipelotrichaceae bacterium | reverse complement strand
CTGAGCTAACATGCGGTCAATTCTATTGGCTGTGATGAACTTAGGAAAAGCAGTATTAGCCCTGAGAACCCCGCGACTTCAGTCGTCGGGAGCAGTCAGTTTCCATACTCCGTCTTCTTTGCCGAAGTGGATGATATACTTGCGTCCGTCCTCTGCCCCATCACCTGTCTGCCCGGGGACAGCTACTGTAGTTTCGTCAATGGTCTCCCAGGACGGGTTGTCGCTATATGCGCTCAATCCCATGGCCGGCTGACTCAGATACAGTTTTCCATCTTTTTCTTCGAACGAGGCCAGTTTCAGAGACTCATCGAAAATGTCTTCCGTGGTGTAGGAGAGAACATCATTCTTCAATTGTTCCAGGCTTCCATAGTCTTCCACCAGATGATAATCCCGGTCTCCGTCAGAATAGCCCTCCTGATCATCGATGACCGTATTGTAGTCATACAGCAGAATCCCTCTGAATCTGATCAGCAGGTCCCGAATGATTTCGTCTGTCAATTCATCAGATTCAGAAACTGCAGCCTCCGTGCTCTGGATTGCCGGGGTGGAAGATGCAGGAGTACTTGGCTGAGCAGAGGATTGCTGACTGCAGGCAGTGAGAAACAATAAAATGATGATCAGAATTTTTTCCATCCGGAGTTCACCATAATCCTTTCCGCGGTTCATCCGCATTGATTCCGTTCTCTGCAGTAACAGTTTAGCATGATCCGTTTTTTTCCAACCTCAGCAGATGAAGCTTCAGCATACACCCTGACGCAATCGAGCAAGCTGTACCTGTTTCAGGAGAGAACTATGGCTCAATCTGAATGACCGCTGAACACGAAGATGATAGGCACAAAAAAATCAGTCTCCGGTTTCTGGAAACTGATTTTTTCTGTTACTGCTTCTCGCTGACGCGGTATCCGTTCTCGTCGGCATCGACGACAATCGTCTTGCCGGCAATTGCCGGGTCTTCAAGAATCACCTTGGCCACATCGGTTTCGATGGTTCTCTGGATATGCCGCTTCATCGGACGCGCACCGAATGCAGGATCCGTGCCGCAGGAGATGATCCGATCTTCGGCAGCCTCAGTAATCTCAAGCTTGACGTCCTTCTCAGCCAGACGGTCTCTCAGCTGATTCAGGAACTTCTGAGCAATCTGCTTCATCGTATCCTTAGTCAGCGCATTGAAGACGATGATTTCATCAATCCGGTTCACGAACTCCGGCTTGAAGAACTTCTTCACTTCTTCCATGTAGTGCTCATGACGCTCTTTTGGATCCGGATCGAACGCATACTGTGAACCGAGGTTCGAGGTCATGATGATGATCGTGTTCTTGAAGTCCACGGTCACGCCTTTGGAATCAGTGACTCTGCCATCATCGAGAATCTGCAGCAGGACATTGAACACATCCGGATGTGCTTTCTCGACTTCATCGAGGAGCACGATGCTGTAAGGATTCCGGCGCACTGCTTCGGTCAGCTGGCCGCCCTCGTCATAGCCGACATATCCAGGAGGCGCACCGATCAGACGGGATACGCTGAACTTCTCCATGTACTCCGACATATCAATCCGGATGATCTTGTTCTCATCATCGAACAGCTGTTCTGCCAGAGCTTTCGCGACTTCGGTCTTGCCGACGCCAGTCGGGCCCAGGAACAGGAAGCTGCCGATCGGACGGTTCTCATCCTGGATATCTGCCTTCGAACGCATGATGGCATCCGAAACCAGCTTCAGCGCTTCATCCTGACCCATGACCCGCTTGCGAAGGGCTTCCGGCAGGTGCAGAATCTTCTGCCGTTCGGTAGCCATCAGACGGGACACTTCAATATGCGTCCAGCGGGAGACGATCTGAGCAATTATCTCTTCATCCACGACCTGGCGGATCATGAAATCCTTGTTTTCCTTTGCCGAAGCATCATCGATCTTCTTCTGCAGTGCAGGGATCGTATCATACTTCAGTTTCGCAGCCTTCTCGTAGTCCGCGTCATTCTGGGCCTGCGTCAGCTGCAGCTTTGCCTGTTCGAGCTGCTCGCGGTACGTCTTGACGTTATCGAGTTCTTTCTTTTCTGACTGCCACTTCGAGAACTTCTGAGCCTTCTCCTCATTGAGGTTTGCAAGTTCCTTTTCGATCTCGTTCTTGCGTTCCACCGTCTTCGGATCCGTCTCATCTTTCAGAGAAGTCTCCTCGATCTGAAGGGTCATGATCTTGCGGTTCAGCTCATCGAGATCTGCAGGCATGGAATCCATTTCCACCCGCAGACATGCACATGCCTCATCAATCAGGTCAATCGCCTTATCCGGCAGATACCGATCCGTGATATAGCGGTTGCTCAGAGTTGCTGCAGCCACGATTGCTTCATCCTTGATCTGCACGCCATGATGACTCTCAAAGCGCTCCTTGAGACCTCTGAGAATCGAGATCGTATCCTGAACCGTAGGCTCGGAAACCATGATCTTCTGGAACCGGCGCTCCAGCGCGCGGTCCTTCTCAATGTACTTGCGGTACTCATCGAAGGTCGTAGCACCAATGCACTTCAGCTCTCCTCTTGCCAGCATCGGTTTCAGCAGATTTGCTGCATCCATGGACCCTTCGGTCTTGCCTGCACCGACCAGATTATGAATCTCATCGATGAACAGGATGATATTGCCATCTGCTTTCTTCACGGAATTGAGCACGCCCTTGAGACGCTCCTCAAATTCGCCCCGGTACTTTGCCCCGGCAATCAGAGCCCCCATATCGAGTTCGATGAGCTGCTTGTCCTTAAGTCCAAGCGGCACATCGCCATTGTAGATCCGCCATGCAAGTCCTTCGACGATTGCCGTCTTGCCGACGCCAGGTTCTCCGATCAGGACCGGATTGTTCTTTGTCTTGCGGGAGAGAATCTCGATGACCCGGCGGATTTCCTCATCTCTGCCGATCACCGGATCGATCTTTCCGTCTTTGACATCCTGGACCAGATCATGCCCGTACTTCTTCAGGGCATCAAGCTGGCTTTCATTTCCTTTGTCATCCATCTTCATTCCTGCCCTTCTTTCTTCTTCTGCCTTGATCACATCTCTGAGCGTGAAATGGAACTGCTTCATCAGGTCATTGCAGACCGCCGCATTCGTCTCCAGCAATCCGATCAGAAGCGCTGCCGTACTCATGTACGTATCGCCCTTCTTCTTCATGTAATCCAGCGCATGCGTATAGCCTTCGCTCAGATATCTGGATAATGCCGGCTGAGTGCTGTCAGTCGTGCTGGATAGTCTTGAGAGATAGCCATTCACGAATTCCAGCATCTTTGCCTTATCGCCTTTGACTCTCTCCCAGATGCCATCGAGACCATTGTCTTCGATCATCGCTGCCAGAACATGTTCCGGGGTCAGCTCCGGGTTATGATTCTCCTGTGCTTTCGTCAGTGCAGCCATGATAATCTGCTGCAGCTGTTCTGTCATCTTTTCAATATCCATGAGAGATCACCTCCTGTTTCTGGTTTCCCTCAGTAGTTCTCTTTATTTGAAGGAGCGGCGGAACCGATCCCAGACAGATTCCTTCTCCGGGCTGTCCTCAAGTTCCTTCAGCTGTTCATAGAGTGCTTTTTCCTTCGCACTGAGTTTCTTGTCGATCTTGATCCGCACCGTGCATAGCTGATCACCTGGCTTGCCGCTGCGCAGATCCGCAACACCTTCTCCACGGAGTCTCAGCTGCGTGCCGTCCTGCGTTCCGGCTGGAATCTTCATCGATACTTCGCCCCGGATCGTCGGCACATCGACCGTCGTTCCAAGCGTCGCATCTACTGCAGAGACCGGAATCTCCAGCAGGATATTCCTGCCGTCACGGACGAACTGCTCATGCGGCAGAACATTGATCTCAAGATAGAGATCTCCATTCGGACCGCCATTCGTTCCGCGCTCGCCCTTGCCAGCCACTCTCAGCTGCTGACCGGACGCAATGCCTGCCGGGATCTTGACATCCACGGTGACCTTCTTGCGTTCATAGCCCTTGCCGCCGCAGGTCGGACATACCCGGCGGATCCGCTTTCCGGTTCCGCGGCAGTCCGGACAGACATTCTGCGACTGGAATACGCCGAATGCAGTCCGCTGCTGAGAAATGACCGTGCCGGTGCCATGGCAGGTCGGGCAGTCTTCGATATCCGAAGGCGATGCTGCTCCGCTGCCGCCGCAGGCACTGCACACTTCATCCACACTCAGGTTCAGGGTCTTGGTGGTTCCGAAACATGCTTCCATGAACGTGATATCCAGGCGCATGAGCCTGTCCTGACCCTTGCGGGGCTGGGAAGAAGCACGTGACGAAGAACGTCTGGAGCCGCCGAATCCGCCCATATCTCCTCCGAAGAAGCTGGAGAAGATATCGTTCAGGTCATCGAAGCTTCCGGATGTGAAGCCGCCATACTGGCCGAATCCGCCATCTGCCTGGCCGCCATCCATCCCGGCAAATCCGAACTGATCATACTTCTGGCGCTTAGCAGGATCGCTGAGAACTTCATAGGCTTCATTGATCTCCTTGAATTTCTCTTCCGCATCCGGCGCCTTGTTCACATCAGGATGATATTTCTTGGCAAGAGAACGATATGCTTTCTTGATTTCATCATCCGTTGCCGATTTCGAGACGCCAAGCACCTCGTAATAATCTCTCTTTTCTGCCATTTCCGCGTGCCTCTTTCCTTATGCGGGGAAACCCCCGTAGAAGACAAATTCCCGGAGTTTCTTCCAGGAATCTGCCGCATTCACAGTGATTACTTCTTTTCCTTGAAGTCCGCATCCACTACATCATCATCGGACTTGGAACCGGTGCCTTCCGCATTCTGCTGCGCACCAGCACCCGGCTGTGCACCAGCATTCTGATACATCGCCTGAGCCATCTCGTTGGCAGCCTTTTCCAGGGCATCCAGCTTGGTCTTCAGACCATCCATATCATTCTTGTCGATGCATTCCTGCAGCTCATCGCGAAGCTTCTTGACTTCATCTTTCTGAGCCTGCGTGACATTCGGGTTCTCGGTCTTCAGGGTTTCATCAATCTGGTTGATGTAAGACTCTGCCTTGTTCTTGGTCTCGATGTCTTCCTTCTTCTTGTCATCTTCTGCCTTGTTGGCTTCTGCTTCCTTCACCATACGGTCGATCTCAGCATCGGAGAGATTCGAGGAATTGGAAATCGTGATGCTCTGCTCTTTGCCAGTACCCTTATCCTTCGCAGATACATGAACAATACCGTTGACATCGATATCAAACGTGACTTCAATCTGCGGAACGCCTCTGCGGGCAGGTGCAATGCCATCAAGCTGGAAGTTGCCCAGTGTCTTGTTATCGGCAGCCATCGGACGCTCACCCTGCAGGACATGAATATCAACTGCCGGCTGGTTATCTGCAGCTGTGGAGAACACCTGGCTCTTGGAAGTCGGAATCGTAGTGTTTCTCGGAATCAGCACCGTCATGACCCCGCCAAGTGTCTCAATGCCAAGTGACAGCGGAGTGACATCAAGCAGCAGCACATCCTTCACATCGCCAGCAATGACGCCGCCCTGAATTGCAGCACCGATTGCAACGCACTCATCCGGGTTGACCGACTTGTTCGGCTCTTTGCCGAGTTCTCTTCTGACTGCTTCCTGAACTGCCGGGATACGGGTGGAACCGCCGACCAGCAGAACCTGATCAATGTCATTGGCAGTCAGCTTTGCGTCCTTGAGTGCCTGGCGTACCGGAGCCATGGTCTTATCAACCAGGAACTTCGTCATCTTGTCAAACTCTGCGCGGGTCAGCTTTGCTTCAAGGTTCAGCGCACCGCTGCCATCCTTAGCCATGGCGATGAACGGCAGAGAGATATCGACTTCCAGCATGCCGGAAAGGTCTTTCTTAGCCTTTTCTGCAGCGTCCTTGAGTCTCTGCAGGGTCATGTTATCTGCCTTGAGATCAATGCCATGCTCTCTGCGGAAATTGTCAGCCAGCCAGTCGATGATCACGTTATCGAAATCATCGCCGCCCAGATGCGTATCGCCAGCCGTTGCCAGAACTTCGAAGGTGCCATCCGCAATATCGAGGATACTGACATCGAAGGTGCCGCCGCCGAGGTCATAGACAAGAACCTTCTGTTCCTTATCACCCTTATCAATTCCGAACGCAAGAGCCGAAGCAGTCGGTTCATTGATGATACGGACCACGTCCAGACCAGCAATCTTTCCGGCATTCTTGGTTGCCTGACGCTGTGCATCGTTGAAGTATGCCGGTACGGTGATGACGGCCTTCTCAACCTTCTCGCCGAGGTATCCTTCCGCATAGTCCTTCAGGTAAGTCAGAATCATTGCAGAAATCTCTTCCGGAGTGTACTGCTTGCCTTCGAGCGTTACTTTCTCATCGGTACCCATCTTTCTCTTGATGGAATACACGGTATTCTTGTTCGTGATCATCTGACGCTTAGCCGCATCGCCGACGATGCGGTCGCCATTCTTGAATGCGACGACAGACGGAGTGGTGCGGTTGCCTTCCGGATTGGTGATTACCTTCGGCTCCTTGCCTTCCATGACTGCAACACAGCTATTCGTAGTACCTAAGTCAATTCCGATAATCTTAGACATAATATTCTTCTTCCTCCTGAGCTTATTCGCTCACCTTTACCATTGCGGCTCTTAACAGCCGGTCTTTCAGCTTGTATCCCTTCTGAAGCACCTGAGTGACCATGCCGGGCTTGACGCCTTCGACATGCTCCGTCATCATGGCCTGCATGAGATTCGGATCGTATTCCTTTCCTTCTGCTTCGATCTCTTCAACCCCTTCTTTCTTCAGGGCTGCAGTCAGGCTCTTCAGAACCATCTCAAATGCCTTGCGGTAATTCTCATCATTCGTATCTGACGGCTTGACCGCCAGCGCCCGTTCGCAGTTGTCGATGCATGGCAGAATCTCCTTTGCAAAGTCTGCGATATGGTACTTCATATGCTGATCAAATTCATTGGTCAGCCGTCTGCGGGTATTCTCGGTATCCGCATAAGCTCTGGCATATGCATTCTTCAGCTTGTCCACCTGTTCCTGCAGGTCTGCATTCTGCTTTTTCAAAGCCGCAAGCTCTTCGGCCTTCGGATCAGGTGCAGCCTTCTGTTCAGAAGCTTCCGGTTTCTTTTCCGAAGAAGGTTCCTTCTGCTCCTGTTCCTTCGGAGCAGTCTCTCTGCTCTCCGAAGGTTCCGGCTGCTTCTCAGCTTCCGGCTTCTTCATTTCCTGTGTTTCTTCGCTCATTTTTTCTTTCCATCGCCTCCGGATCGATACATGTCTTCTATCATCTGAGCAACATAGTCCAGCATCGAGACAACCCGTTCATAATTCATCCGGGATGGCCCGACGACCACCAGCTGCCCTTTCTCATCTTTATTCACATGGAATGTGCTTCGCACGATTGCAACATCGTTGACCCAGGTGAGCTCTGCTCCCTTGCTGGTAGTAACACTCACCGCATGCTCGGAATTGTTCAGCTCCTTCCACTTGGAACTGTCATCCAGCACCGACATCAGCTTCTTCAGCTTGCTGATATCCTCAAATTCCGGCTGATACAGCATCCTGTCCTTGCCCGAGAAGTAGACGTTCTCGCTGGCAAATTTCACGAATGCCTGCACGAATGCGGTAAACAGCACATCATGCTGCTCCACGACTCTGCCAAGATCCGGTTTCAGTTCTATCATCCGGTCCACCAGCTCGCTGACCGGCACATCCTTGAGCCGCTGGTTCAGCACATCGGTGCACGCCTCGATATCCCGGATCGATACAGCTCGTTCGAAATGAAAATTCTTGGTTTCCGTATGACCGGTATTCGTGATGAATACGGCAACGGCATTCTGGTCATCAATCGGAAACAGCTTGATATGCTCCAGGCGCTGGGAACTGGAATCCGGTCCCACCGCACCAGTCGTCATGTTGGTCATCTCGCTGAGAATCTGGCAGCTCTGCTCCACTGCTTCCTGCACGTTAAGATTCGAGGCATCGAAGGCAGAACGGATTGCCACTTCCATCTTCTTGTCGATGCTGGAATCCTTCAGCAGATTCTCGCAGTAGAACTTATATCCGGCAGTGCTCGGAATCCGGCCGCTGGAAGTATGAGTCTTTTCGAGATACCCCATCTCTTCCAGAACCTGCATGTCATTGCGGATCGTCGCACTGGAATACGGAAGCTTGTACTTCTGCTGCAGCGTCTTTGAGCCAACCGGTTCAGCGGTTCGGATATATTCATCCACGATCGCTTTGAATATTTCTATTCTTCTTGGTGTCAGCATCCCGAATCGCCTCCTTTTAGCATTCATTCCGTTTGACTGCTAACAGTATAGCTCGGGGCATTAGCACTGTCAATATAAGTGTGCTAAAACTTTTCGGATTCAGAAACTGCCGATAATCAAGCCATTTCCATAAAGAAAAACCATCCGTAGATGGTCAGATCTGCTTGAGTTTTTCTGTCACTCTGCCAATAATCGGCCGAGGCACGAAGCCATCCAGGCTGCCGCCGTTGGAACCGATCTCCTTCACCGCCGAAGAAGACAGGAAGGAATACTCCGGCCGGGCAATGAAGAACAGCGTTTCAACGGTATCGTCGAGCATCAGGTTGGCCGTAGCCTGCTGCAGCTCATATTCATAATCGGAAACTGCGCGGATGCCGCGGATGATGACTCCGGCATGATGATCTCTTGCAAACTTGACGGTCAGGCCGCTGCCGATCGCAACATGGACATTATGGACATTCGTCAGTGCTCGGATGCTCTGCTCGATCATCTCTGCACGCTCCTCTTCCGTGAACAGAACATGCTTGTTCGGATTTCTCATGATGACTACCGTCACTTCATCAAAGGCATGAGACGCGCGTTCGATGATATCAAGATGGCCATTGGTGATCGGATCGAAGGTTCCGGGATAGATTGCTTTCATTTCAGTTCTCCTGATGTTTCCTTATAATATGTGATCTTCGAGATGCCGTAGATTCTTTCCAGAACCTGCTGAAGCGAGCCGATCGAAGCAGGAAAGGATTCTTCTTTCAGGGATTCCACGGCAATGACTGCTCCGGGGTTCAGCAGGTGCTTTTCCGAAAGCAATGAAAGAATCGCTTCATTCTCCTGTTCTGCATAGGGAGGATCGAGGTAGACCACATCTGCCTTGATTTCCTTCTCAGCCAGCAGCTCAATCGCTTTTCTTGCCGAGACATTCCATACCGAAGCAGATTCTTCGGCTTCAAGGGAAGCGATATTGTTCCGGATGATGCGGCAGGCAGCCGGATTGCGGTCCGCAAAATATGCATGTTCCATTCCCCTGCTCAATGCCTCTAAGCCGACCGCGCCGGAACCGGCATAGAGGTCAAGCATGACCCCGCCGGAAAAGAACCCGCCAAGTGTCGAGAAGACTGCTTCACGCACTTTGTCGAGCGTCGGTCTTGTCAGCGATCCGCTCAGGGTCTCGATTTTCCTTGATCCCCACTTCCCGGCAACGATTCTCATTGGATTTCCTTTCTGCGATACGCGGAGATCACCGCCTGGGCAATGCCGATCGCCGACATGAAGGACAGCGTCGAGGAACCCCCTGAGGAAATCATCAGCAGCGGGACGCCGGTCAGCGGAATCAGTCCGGTGACACCGCCGATATTGAACAGGCAGTGAATGACTAAGTACAATGCAGTTCCGGCAAGGATGATTCTGCCCTTCTCGCTTCTCATCTTCATTGCATAGCGGAACAGCTGAACCACGATGACAAGATACGGGATGAAGATCAAAAGGAAGCCGACCAAGCCCATCTCCTCCACGACAATTGCCAGAATGAAATCGGTATTTGCGGCCGGAAAATTCGTATATTTGCGAACGGAATTGCCGAACCCGAGTCCGGTCCAGCCGCCCGAAGCAAAGCTGATCAGGCCGTTGACGAGCTGATACCCTGTATTGTAGCGGTCGATGAACGGGTTGATGGAAGAAAGGAAGCGATTCTTCTGGTATTCCTTCAGCGGCAGATGCTCAATGAGGGAAACGCCCTGATCCGTCATCAGAAACAGCAGGAACAGAAGGCTGCCGATCAGAAGCAGAGCAATTGCAGTCTGAATCGGCTTCAGCTGCTTATTTGCAGGAATGAGCATGCAGAAGGCAGCGATGAGCACGATCACGGCTGCCGAACCCGCATCAGACTGAAACGCTGCGATGATGATCAGATAGCTGAACACAAAGATCATCGGCCGTTTCCAGATGTCTCTGCCCCTGGGATAGCGGGTGCGCACATCGCCGCAATACGCTGCGATGATGAGATATGTCATGATCTTGGCAAATTCAGAAGGCTGAATCGAAATATCCACGCTGCTGACCGGCACCCGGATCCATGCCCTTGCGCCATTGACTTCCGGGAAGACCAGACACGCCATCAGAGCAAGGCCCATGCCGATCGCAATCGGAGGAAACCCTGAGCTCTGCAGGAACTTCAGCGAGAACCGGCGAGCAAAGAAGCACATGGCATAATAGCCCGCGGTGAGAAAAACCACCTGCTTCAGAACCACAAGCAGAAGATATTTCTGATTATTGACCGCAAGTCCCATCGAGGCACTGGCGATCATCAGCAGTCCGTAGACAGAAAGCACAATCATCGCTGCCTGAATGGCGCGGTCGCTTTTTGCTGGCATGCGAAGAGACAGCAGTTTCTGTTTTTTCCTCGGCGCTGCTGCCGGCCGGTTCTGTTCCAGGACAGTCATAATTTCAGTAAGATTGTAGCACAAAGGGAGAGCCGCTTTGGCTCCAAATGGTTCAGGGCCAATTCTGTACCCTGCAGATCAGACTGAAAAAGCATGAATGAAGCGCTTACAGAGCCAGTTTCGATGCATTTGTTTTTGACATGGATGCACTTTCTGCTAGAATACCGTATGGAGATCGGAAAAAGACTATGATTATTAATAATGATACGATTATCAAAGACGATAATCCTGTTATCCGTGAGAAGTCCGAGGAAGTTCCCCTTCCTCTTTCAGAAGAAGACAAGCAGCTGTTAAGAGACATGTTCCAGTATGTCAAGGACAGCACCGTGCCGGAACTGGCTGAGGCAAGAAACCTCCGCCCTGCAGTCGGCATCAGTGCGATTCAGCTCGGCGTGAAAAAACAGCTGACCGCGATCATCGTCAGGGAAGCAGATTCTGACGGAAACGAAATCGTCTATCAGTATATGCTTGCCAACCCGAAGATCGTTTCTGCTTCGGTGCAGCCTGCATATCTGGAAAGCGGCGAAGGCTGCCTTTCCGTCCCGGAAGAGCATCAGGGCTATGTCGTCCGCCATGCCCGGGTTACGGTAAAGGGCTATGACCTGCTGACAGATCAGAATATCACGATCCGGGCAAGAGGATATCTTGCCATCGTCCTTCAGCATGAACTGGAGCACTTCAAGGGAGTTCTGTTCTATGATCACATCGATCAGAAGAAACCTTTTGACCGTGTTCCCGGGGCAATGGTGATCTGATTTCTGCATTGTGCAGCCCTTGAATAATGATATAATGCGGTTGACAGATTCAATCGCATCTGGAAATGAGGTTTATAATTAATGGAAGAAAAAGCTAAAGCTGTTCGGCCGGCTCATTATACACAGGTCCCGGAACCGGATTACAGCAGGAATGCGATCAATCACAAGACGGATACCCTTGTCTATGCCGTGGGCGGACTCGGTGAAGTCGGCAAGAATATGTACTGCTTTGAACATGATGATGAGATCATCATCGTTGACTGCGGTGTGCTGTTCCCGGAGGATGAACTGCTCGGAATTGACTATGTCATTCCGGACTTCTCCTACCTGCAGAAGAATGCGTCCAAGATCAAGGCGCTCATCATCACCCATGGTCATGAAGACCATATCGGCGGCATCCCGTTCTTTCTGCGCTCAGTCCATCTGAAGCAGATCTACGCACCGCGCTTTGCAAAGGCACTGATCGAGAAGAAGCTCGAGGAACATCATCTGACCAGAGCCTGCAAGGTCGTGGAAATCAACGGTGACAGCCGTGTTCGCACAAAGTATTTCAATGTCGGATTCTTCAATACCGTTCACTCGATCCCGGATTCTCTCGGGGTTCTCATCAATACGCCGAACGGCCGCATTGTTGAAACCGGAGACTTCAAATTCGATCTCACCCCGATCGGCGTGCAGTCGGATTATCAGAAGATGGCATATATCGGTCAGGTCGGCGTGACTCTGCTCATGAGCGACAGCACGAACTCCGGCGTCCCGGGCTTCTCGATTTCCGAGAAGAAAGTTGCGATGGCAATCATGGAGCAGATCCGCAAGACCCCTGGCAGACTCCTGGTCTCGACCTTTGCATCAAACGTCAATCGTCTGAATCAGATCCTGCAGGCAGCCGTTGCTTGCAACCGGAAGGTAGCAGTGTTCGGCCGTTCCATGGAGAACGTGCTTGAAATCGGAAGAAAGATCGGGGTCATCAAGATCAGTGATGAGAACTTCATCACCGGCAATGATCTCAATACCCTCCCTGCCAACCGCATCTGCATCGTCTGCACCGGTTCGCAGGGTGAACCGATGGCTGCTCTATCGAGAATTGCCAATGGCACGCATAAATACATTCACATCATCCCGGGTGATACGGTGCTGTTCAGCTCCAACCCGATTCCAGGCAATGGCGTCAGCGTCAGCGGCGTCATCGATCAGCTGACGAGGGTCGGCGCGAACGTCGTCGTGAACTCCCCTCTCACCTCCTTCCATACGACCGGACATGCGCCGCAGGAAGAACAGAAGCTGATGCTGAACCTGATCAAGCCGAAATACTTCATGCCGGTTCATGGCGAATACAAGATGCTCGTGCAGCATAGTGCAACCGCCCAGGAAACCGGTGTTCCGGAAGATCACTGCTTCATCTGCTCCAATGGAGATATCGTCGTATTGCGCAATGAAGAAGCCTTCATCGCCAATGAGCGCATCCAGACAGATGCGATCTATGTCGACGGCAATGACGCCAGCGGCTTATCCACCAGCGTCATCAAGGATCGCCAGATCCTGGCAAGCAGCGGACTGGTTGCGGTCATCGTGACCATTGACAGCCGCTATAACAAGATTCTCTGCCGTCCTAGCATCGTCTCGCGCGGATTCGTCTATATCAAGGACAACCAGACCCTGCTCAAGGAAGCGGAACTGGTCGTCTATGATGCACTGAAGCAGAAGATGCAGCAGCGCACGACCTTCGGAGAACTGAAGAACTGCATCCGGTCTTCCCTTGAACCATGGCTGTTCCAGCGCACGAATCGGAATCCGATCGTGATCCCGGTCATCCTGAATCAGAAGGCTGCAATTGCTGAAATCCAGGCAAAAGCAGCAAAGCCGAGGACCCGCACTGCTTCTCGCAGCACAAAAGCAAAAGCTGAATAAGCTATACGCAGGCAGAAGAAGTTCCGCCTGCGTTTTCTTATTGCTTTTTAGGACAATTTATACTATTTTTCCGATATGAAGTCTGTGGTGTTTTCTGATTCAGATGCCGGAATGACCGGCTACTTCTCGATCCTGTACTGCCTGCGCAGCTGCAGCTTATGTTTTCCAGGCAGCCGTCTTGCCATGTATCAGGGTGACCTGATCCTGGCACCGGAAGCTTTTATCTACAAGTCTTCAAGCCGCACCAGCCTTGTCTCCCTGACCTTCCGGGAATCTTTTTTCACGGAGGATCTGAGGAAAGAGCTAGCGGACTGCAAGGTTCTGTCCCGCTTTCTTTCCGGAGAGATCTGGCAGCCCATGTTCTTCCGGGCTGAAGATAACCAGGTTCTCGCCGGCTGGACTGGTCTTCTGAGGAATGAAGCAGTACGGAACCAGGCCCACCATGACCGGATCATGAAAGTTCTGATGCTTGGCTTCTTCATGACGATTGACAGCTGCGTACCGGCAGAGATCGAACCATCAAGCGTATTTCTGGAATCCAATACCCGCTTTGCCGAAATCCTGGATTTCATGAAGGAGAACTATGCAACCGCAAACCTAGAAGATACTGCTGCCCGCTTCGGTTACAATCCGAACTATCTCTCCACCCGCTTCCGCACGATCACCGGGAGAACCTTCAAGCAGAAACTGCTGTCAATGCGTCTGGAAGAAGCAGAACATCTGCTGACGACTACCGATCTGAAGATCGATGAGATTTCAAGCAGGATCGGCTTTCATGACAAGAGCTACTTCATGAAGAAATTCCATGAGCAGTATCAGATGACTCCTGCCCGCTACCGGAGACTTCAGAAGAAGAAAACTGAAGAAGAACCTTCCGCGAAGCAGCAGGACATTCATTCCTGATATCTCTTTCATCCCTCAGAACTCAGCATAGCTGCAGAAGGGAGAAAAGTTTTCTGACTTTCTCTGAGAAAACAGCATTTATAAAGATCTGGCTGACAGAAAGATGCCGGATCGATGTGAAGGACGGATTGTGATGCCCTGCTGAACAGAGAAAGCAGGCATAGCATTCACTCCGGAGGATTCCTCTGCCGGAAAAGTCATATCAGATAAGAAAAAGGACAGAGCTTTCTGGGTTCTGTCCTTTCTTATGCCAGATATGTCAACAGGAAACGCTTCAGCGTCTCTCTGCTGCACCGGCATGTGCTTTTGCAGCTTCAAGACCAAGCCGCATGAGCTCGGCGCCGGCCTCAGACTTTGTGCAGATATGGTGCTGGATCCGGAAGCTTTCTACTTCAGAATTCAGGTCATCATCTGCTGCCACGCTGATCATCTGCATGTTGTAAGCCATGTCCTGTTCCTCCTTGCTTGCTCGTATTATAGCGGAATCTATTCTGATTTCTATGGCGGATCGCTTCAGTTCCATGAAGAGTTTTCATGAAATCTGCTTTCTCTAGAAAAGATATTTCTGCAAGCGCTTCACATCAGAATCGGATGCGGCATCACATCCTTCGGAATCAGACACTGATAAGGATCGTCTTTCGTCCGTTCCGCAAATTCCTGCTTTGCGGCTTCCACCGTTTCAGGATGTTCATAGAGAGATTCTGCGGCAAGTGCCAATACCTCAGATCCCTTCAGCATGCCCTTCATCGCAATCTCGCTTGCCCCTTCTGCTACCCATTGCCAGGAATGCGCACCTGCCCCATAGCTGTAGCATGCCGTATTGAGGGTTGCGGTCGGGACGACGTAGCTCACATCGCCGACGTCCGTGGATCCCATCTCGCAGCGATCGGAATGAATCGTCTCGACAAAATAGTCATTGATCACTGAGGTCTTTTCTGATTCCAGCAGCTTCTTCTTGTCTTTTACCGGATACGGAATCTGGTCCAGCGTATATGGTTCCTTCCAGGTATCATAGAATTTCTTCGCATAGGCAAGATCTTCCTCTGAATAGACCGGAGCTCCTGCTTTCCGGAATGCCTCCGCCAGCACGTCTTCCAGCGTGAAATTCACGATCGTATTCGAGAGGCCTTCATCAAACAGAATCTCAACGGAAGTCCCCGTCATCAAAGCCGCTCCCTGAGCAATCTTCCTGACGCGGTCATAGAGGGCAAGGCATTTGCGATTGTTCGTGGAACGGATCAGATATTTGACTTCCGCTTCTGCCTGCACGACATTGGGCGATCTGCCGCCGGTATTCGTGATTGCATAATGAATCCGGTCAGTGCTTTCCATATGCTCACGCAGATAGTTGGTTCCGACATCCATGAGCTCTACGGCATCCAGGGCAGATCTTCCATTCTGCGGTTCTCCTGCCGCATGGGCCGCGATGCCATGGAACCGGAAGTTGGCAGAAATGCAGCTCTGCGAACTGCCGGTGCAGACCTGATGGAATACAGAGGGATGATACGAGAAGGCAATGTCCACGCCATCAAATGCACCATCTCTTGCCATGTAGGCTTTCCCCGACCCTGCTTCTTCCCCAGGGCATCCATAGATCTGAATGGTTCCAGGGATTCCTTTTTCTTTCAGGTAATCGCGGATCAGCAATCCTGCACCGATCACCGCGGTTCCAAGCATGTGATGGCCGCAGCCGTGTCCCATGGCTTTTCCATCCGGGCACGGCATGGCCTCATCTGCCTTCTGGCCGAGTCCGTATAATGCATCGAATTCGCCAAGCAAGGCGATGACCGGATGACCGCTTCCGTAAGAAGCACGGTATCCGGTATGCGTGTGACAGAGATCGGTTTCTACTTCAAAGCCCTGTGACTTCAGATATTCCGTCTGAGCATGGCTGGATTTCTCTTCCTGGAATCCTGGCTCCGGATGCGAATAGACGAACCTTGCAAGGTTCTTCAGATCTTCTGCGTATGGGTTATTCATGTTCACTCTCCAGTCTGAAGCAGGCAGCGAAATGCCCGCCATAGTCTTTCATCGCCGGCATCTCATGATGACAGCGTTCCTCAGCAAAGGGACATCTGGTGCAGAATGGACAGCATACCGGCGGATTGATCGGCGAGGGAATCTCTCCCTGCAGAATCTGACGATGGCTGTTCTTGCCCTTGATCGGATCAGGAATCGGCACCGCTGACAGCAATGCCTGAGAGTACGGGTGAAGCGGATGATGGTAGACTTCACGGGCACTTCCGATCTCGACGAGGTGGCCGAGGTACATGACACCGATTCGGTCGGAGATATGCTCGACCATCGCAAGATCGTGCGCAATGAACAGATAGGCAATATGGAGTTCATTCTGAATCTGCTTGAGAAGATTGATGATCTGGGCCTGGATTGAAACATCCAAGGCGGAGATCGGCTCATCGCAGACGATGAATTCCGGGTTCAGGGCAAGGGTTCTCGCAATGGAGATGCGCTGCCGCTGGCCGCCGGAGAATTCATGCGGGTAGCGGCGGATATGATCCGGCTTGAGACCGACGAGCTTCAAGAGCTCTTCTGCCTTTTCTTCCCGTTCTTCTGAGGAACCGTAAAGATGGTTGATTTCCATCGGTTCCTTGATGATCTCGCCGACGGTCATGCGCGGATCCAGCGAAGCATAAGGATCCTGGAAAATCAGCTGGCAGGTTCTGCGGAAGTCATGCAGCTCACTGCCCCTGAGTCCGGTGATGTCTTTTCCTTTCACGAAGATCTTTCCGCCTGTCGGTTCATAGATCTTGACGATCGTGCGACCGAGCGTCGATTTGCCGCAGCCGGACTCTCCGACAAGTCCGAACGTCTCGCCGGGATACACTTCAAACGACACATCATCGACTGCTTTGACAACCTGTTTCTTTGCAAACATGCCTCTGGTCACATCAAAGTAGGTCTTCAGATGCTGGATCGATACAATAGGCTGTTCACTCATACCGGACTCTCCCCCTTTCTGCGCTTCACTTCATTCAGCCAGCAGGCACTCTTGTGGTCTTCTGTGAACTGGGTGAAGGCTGGCATCTGTTTCCGGCAGATCTTCATCGCCTTGCTGCAGCGATCCGCAAACGGACAGCCGACAGGAGGCTTGAGCAGATCCGGCGGAGAACCGGGAATCGGCTGCAGTTCCTTGTAAGTATCATCTTCCGGGTTCGTGATGCAGTTCAGAAGTCCGATCGTATACGGATGCGTCGGGTGATAGAAGATATCCAGATCAGTTCCGGACTCGACGATCTTGCCGCCGTACATGATGTAGATGTAATCGCACATCGAAGCAACGACGCCGAGATCATGCGTGATCAGGATGACGGAAGAACCTTCTTTCTTGGACAGGTTCTTGATCAGATCAAGCACCTGGGCCTGGATGGTCACATCAAGGGCCGTGGTCGGCTCATCCGCGATCATCAGCGATGGCTTGTTGGCCAGCGCAATTGCAATGATGATTCTCTGGCGCATGCCGCCGGAGAATTCATGGGGATACTGCGTCATCCGCTTTTCCGGTTCATTGATGCCGACTTCCTTAAGCAGCTCAATCGCTCTGTCATTGGCTTCCGCATCGCTGATATGGTTATGATTCAGGATGATTTCCCTGATCTGCTTTCCGATGGTCAGGGTCGGGTTCAGAAAGGTCATCGGATCCTGGAAGATCATCGACATCTCTTTGCCGCGGATCTCATCCATGCGTTTCTCATAGGCTTTCTCATCCTTGAAATGAGAAGCAGTGATATCTTCGCCATTCAGAAGGATCTCACCCGATTCGATTCTGCCATTGCCTGCCAGAAGACCCATGACGGAATACATCGAGACCGACTTGCCGGATCCGGACTCGCCGACGATGCCGACAATCTCGCCTTCATTGACCTCATAGGTGATGCCTCGTTCGGCATAGACGGTGCCCTGGTCGGTGCTGAAATTCACGACCAGATCATTGACTTCAAGAATATGACGGGTCATGTTCACTGCCCCCGTTTCTTCGGATCCAGCGCATCATTCAGCGCATCACCGATAAAGTTAAGTGCCAGCATCGTCAGGCAGATTGCCGCCACCGGCCATACCATCTGCAGCGGATAGGAGCTGATCAGAGAACGGGCATCGTTTGCCATCGTTCCCCAGGAAGCCTGAGGAATCGAAATGCCGATGCCGACAAATGAAAGGAATGCTTCGGTGAAGATTGCGCTCGGAACCATCAGGGTCGTATTGACGATGATCGGACCGATGCTGTTGGTGACCAGGTGCCTGAACAGAATCCGGGCATCCGAGGCACCCATGACCTTGGCACACTGGGCATATTCCTGTTCTTTCAGCGACATGACCTGAGCTCTGACCTGACGGGCAAGGCCGACCCAGGAACTCACGCAGATCGCCAGCAGCACGGACCAGACATTGGATCCGAACACCAGCATGATCAGAATGACATACAGGAGCGTCGGCACCGCGTAGATGATATCGACGATCCGCATCATGATCAGATCAGTCCTGCCGCCGCAGTATCCGGCAATCCCTCCGTAGATCGTGCCGATCACCAGATTGATTCCAGCAGCCGCAAAGCCGACGGACAGCGAGATCCTCGCCCCGTACATGACCCGCACGAAGATATCTCTTCCGAACTTATCCGTTCCGAACAGATGTGCAAGCGACGGCATCGCATTGCGCATCGTAAGGTCCTGGCCATCATACGTATAGGGAGAAAGCATCGGCACGAAGATGGCAAGCAGAATCATGATGATCAGGAAAACCAGGCTGACCACTGCGAGCTTGTTCTTTCTGAAATTCCGCCAGACATCCGACCAGTAGGTCCTCGATTCCATGGCGACGAATTCGGAATCCTTTTCCGAATCCGGAAGCGGCTCGAATTCGCTTTCCGGAACACTCTCCGCATCGGGATAGGGCTGTTTCATTTCCAGTTCAGACATGTTTTCCCTCCTCTACTTCAGACGGATGCGCGGATCAATCATCGCAGTGATCAGATCCGTGATGATGTTGGCAACAATGATGGATGCACCGTAGATAATGGTCAGTGCCATGATCATCGTATAGTCGCGGTTCGAGACGCTATTGACAAACTCGGCACCGATGCCCGGAATGGAGAACATGGTCTCTACGACAAAGGAACCGGTGAGCAGCGTAGCAAGCAGCGGTCCGGCATAAGTGATCACCGGGATGCTGGCATTCTTCATTGCATGATGAAGGATCGCTTTCTGCTTGCTGGTCCCCTTGGAACGCGCCAGGATCATATAATCCTGCTTCATCTCTTCCGTCAGGGAAGACCTGGTCAGACGCGAGATCATCGCAATCGGCCCGATTGCCAGGGCAACGCTTGGCATGATGTAGCTCTGCGGAGTATTCAGGCCGATGACAGGCAGGCAATGGAGCCAGACACCGAACACGAACATCAATAGGAGAGCCAGCAGGAAACTAGGCACCGAGACTCCGATCGTTCCGAAGAATGCGGCAATGCCCTGGACCCATGCCCGATCAGAAAGCGCAGAGGCGATGCCGAGGGCAATTCCCGCGACCATCGCCACCACAAACGCTGCCGCACCGAGCTTTGCGGTCGTCGGCAGACCTTTCTGGATGATCGACATGACGGTAGTTCCCTTGCGGTTCAGGGAAGTCCCGAAATCGCCATGCAGCACATTTCTGAGATAGGTCATGAACTGCACGCTGATCGGCTGGTCCAGCTGATATTTCTGAATCAGCACTTCTCTGACAGAAGCAGGCAGACGCGAAGTCTCTCCGGCAAACGGAGAACCCGGGATGGAATGCATCAGGAAAAACGTGATCGCCATCAATGCAAACAGTGTCACGACTCCAAGCAGGATTCTCTTAACAAGATACTTTCCCATTCCCTTCTCCTTTCTTCAGATACCTGGCAAACCAATCGATCATCTCCGCCAGTCTGCGGATTCTGTGCGCTGGCTTTCCAGAACGGCTCAGCCCATGGTTCTCCCCTTCGAACAGGACCATCTTCGAAGGAACATGGAAATACTTCATGGCCGTATACATCTGCATTCCCTGATCGATCGTGCAGTTGTAATCGCATAGGCTGTGCAGAAACAGAATCGGGGTTCTGGCATGATCGGCATAGGCAAGCGGCGACTGCTTCCACATCGCCTCCATATTGCTCCAGGGATCTGCTGCCATCTCGTTGGAATCAAACGAAACCCCGATTTCGCTTGCCCCGAAATCCGAAACCCAGTTCGAGACAGAACGCTGCGACACAATTGCCGCAAAGCGGTTCGTATGACCTTCGATCCAGTTGCTCATGAAGCCGCCGTAGCTGCCGCCCCCTGCTCCGATTCTGGTTTCCTCAATCGGAAGCTTCTTCAGCACTTCATCGGTGAAGTCCATCAGATCTTCATAATCGATCGTTCCGTACTTCCCGCGCAGATCCGCAAATGCTTCGCCATAGCCTTCGCTGCCATGCGGGTTGCAGAAGAAGACATAATATCCTTCTGCCGCCAGCGTCTGCATCTCATGATAGAATGTCAGGCCATATGCACATCTCGGCCCGCCATGGATCTCGAGCACGCCAGGTGCCTTCCCGTTCGATCTTCCCGACGGCTCCAGATAGAACCCTTCAACCGCATCGCCCTTGCGATTCGTGAAGGAGAGCTTCTTCACCGGAGAGATGACATGTTCTTTCAGATAAGACGCATTCGGATCATAGACACACGTTCCATTCACGCATACCTGGCTCAGGCCATTGACCGGAGCCTGGATCGTGATCAGATCCTTTCCAAAGAGAGCAGCTGCCAGAATCACCCCTCCCTCTGCATCTGCTGCTTCAGAGACTTTTCCTTCTTCCGAGAGCTTGTAGAGATCCGTATGCGTATGGCACATGGCGGTGAAATAGACCTCTGATCCGGCTCCTTGAAACGTCGTTTGGGAGGGACGAAGCGTATCCGTCAGAGGCGTATCTCCGATCGCAAGCTCCTCAGCATTCTGATGCAGCAGAGAATAAGTTCCGGTCTTCGGGTCAGCGACATAGAAGTCGGAGAGCTGTCCGAGTCCCCATGGCTTCATGTCGGTTCCCGCAAACACAATCTGATGGTCCGTAAAGGTGCAGAAGCTGACCTTCATGACTCCTTCCGGAACGAGGATCTTTTTTTCTCCAGTCGCGGTATCAAGCAGCTTCAGCGTGCTCGTATCCGGGAGAATCTCATCAAAGGTCCGGCTGATCCAGAGCACTTCAGACCCGCGCACGCAGGCATGTTCAGTATCTTCGTTCTCATCCGTGACTGCCTTCAGTTCTTTTGTCTTCGAATCAAAGACAAACAGACCGGAACGCTTGCCTGCCACAAAGCCTCTGCCATTTGCCCATACCGGGATCTCTTCAGCAACATGAACATCGCCTGCTTCTGGTTCCGTACGATAGCGGTCTCTGCAGATCTTCAGAAGATACTTTCCTTCCGGAAGCTTCCAGACCTGCTCTACCTCCTCCTCCAGTTCAAAAGCCGGTTCTGCTTCACCGCCCTTCACATCGATGCGATAGAAGCTGGTGTGCGGCTGCTGTTCGGATTCTTTCCGTCCGCTTTGAAAGAGGATCGTATGATCGTCTTCGAATACTGCTCCATCATCGCTGTTTCCGGCGGTCAGCTGGAATACCTTTCCGGTTTCCGGAACCAGGACAAAGAGATTCCGGTGTTCCTTGTTCTCCTTGAGGTCCGGGGTGATCTTCGTAAAAATTGCTGTCTTCTGATCCGGGCTGAGAACCAGATGGTTCAGGCAGCTGATTGCAGCGATGTCTTCTTTTCTGACAAGTTCCATCTCAATCCTTTCTGAAAATGAGGCAGAGGAGTCAGACTCCTCTGCCAGGGAATCATTCGAAATAAGTGTGGCCGTAGAACGTGTTCGTTCCATCGAGTTCGTATCCTGCCAGGTTCTCATTCACCAGATACTGTGAAGTGTACTGGAACAGCGGGATCACATAGACATTCTGGTAATAGAGATACTCTTCTGCATCATGGCAGGCACTGATGAATTCCTTCGGATCCGCAATCTGCTTGATATCAGATACCATCTGATCATAAGCCGGATCATCGACTGCTGCCGTGACCTGGATGCCAGTTGTCCAGAGATCGAGGAACTGAATCGGAGAGTCACCGGCAGAATAGCCGTAGCGGGAAATTTCGAAGTCACCCTGATCCAGCTGATCATAGAACACGCCGGATTCAACTGCTTCAAAGTCCACCTGGACTCCTACTGCTTCCCACATCTGCTGCAGGATCGTTGCGACATCGCCATGGATGCCGGAATTCGAATACTTGTACGTGATATGGAGCGGATTGCTGTCATCATATCCGGCTGCCGCAAGCAGTGCCTTGGCATCGTCCGGATCATAGGAGATCGTGATCCCCTTTTCTTCTGCCATCTTGTCGCCTTCTTCGCGGAAGTCGCCGTCATTTCCAGCTAAGCCGTATGGAATATAGCCATTTAGAACCGGATAGAAATCGGTTCCGCCAAGCACATCGGTGAGCGCGTCTTTGTCAATTGCCTCCGCCAGTGCCTTGCGGACATTCACATCCTTCGCCCATTCAGGACCGGTTTCGCCGGAATTAATTGCCAGGAAGTAGTTGACCGGAGTATTGATCAGCCAGAGGCTGTCGGTGTCCTTATAGCTCTGCGCAGTATCGATGGAGACGGAATCTGCGATATCGATTTCACCCGACTTGAAGGCAACCGACTGCGCATCCTGGTCGGTCATGACCTGGAAGGTGATCTGATTCATCGTGATCGAATCCGCATTGAAGTACGCATCATTCTTGACCAGCACCGCTTTGTCATTCTCATTGAAATCGGTCAGCGTATAAGGTCCGGAAGTCGCATATCCGGCAGTCATGGACCAGAGCGAGTCATGCTGAGGTGTGCTCTGCGGAACCGGCGTCCAGGAATTGCCTGTCATAAGGCCAGGCAGATACGTGCACGGAACCTTGAGTTTCAGAACCAGAGTCTGATCATCCGGGGCTTCGATTCCGACATAGCTGTGATCAGCTGTGGTGCAGTCGAAATCCGTTCCTGCTTCCAGAGCTGCCTCATTGTATTCCTTTGCCCCCTCGATGAAGCTCGTCATATCATAGATTGCCCATACATTGTCTGCGCCATAGGACAATGCCCGGAGATACGAGTAGACAAAGTCCGCGGAAGTGATCGGCGTGCCATCAGACCAGGTGATTCCATCCTTCAGATGGAAGGTATACGTCAGTCCATCCTCGCTGACTTCATAGCTGTCAGCTAATTCCGGCTGAGCCACCCCGGACGTATCCGAACGGAACATGCTGGAATAGATATGCGTGATCACATGCTGGTTGACCGTCTCGGTATTCAGGGCCGGGTCCAGGGTCGTGAACTGCGAGCTGGTCGCAACAACAATTGCCGAGTCTTTGGAAGCTGCTGCCGTTTCGGTTCCTCCTGCTGCAGCTGCTGAGCTGCCAGAGGAAGCTGTGCCCCCGCTGCTTCCGCAGGCAGCCAGTGATGCAGCAAGGCCTGCCGCGAGTAATGACTTAAGCCAATTTCCCTTCATATTCTTTCTCCCTTGCTGTGGTATCAACGTAAAAAGCCATCCCATGAAGATCAGATTCTTCAGAGACGGCTTCTGCCGCGGTACCACTCTGCTTGCCGGTCACGCCGGCCGCTCTTTGCCGTTATAGCCGGCTTACTCTGTCCCTACTGGTAGTTCAGGGCAGCTTCTCCCAGACGCGCTTCCCATAAGATGGATGACCGCCGGACTTCCACTCTGCACCGGCTCGCTCTCGTTCCTGTCTCAGGTACTCTTCTGTTCTTTGAAGATACTAGAATCTTACTACCCGGAAATGAAAATGCAAGCATATATTTCATATTATTTTCATCTATAGCATTTTTCTTTCATCTTGTATGTAACTTTTTTCATAAATGATTCATCCGAGGTCTCTGAAGACTTCCAGGAAGCAGTTCAATCGTAATAGCAGTAGCCAAAAAAGGAGATGCTGTCAAAACCTTGATGTGTCACATCATAGATTTTTCAGCATCCCCTGCTGATTCCTTACTTCTGCCTTGCCTGCATCAGAATGATTCCGCTGCAGGTTCCCAGCGTGATCTCATCCTGATCAACTTCTTTCAGGTCCGGCATGGTTTCTCTGAGCTGGGCGATATTCTCGAGCATCGAGTATCCGGAAGAATCCGTGCGATAATGCATCAGAATCGCAAGCCTCGGTTCGATGCGCTGGATGATTGCCCTTGCAGTCCTGGAGTCAATCGTATAGTAGCCGCCGCAAGGAATCATGATCACATCGGCATGATGAAGCCGGCTGATTTCCTCGCTGTTCAGCATCCTCCCGAGATCCCCGAAATGGACGATCTTTTCCCTGCTGTTTTCCAGAATCCTGATCTGGTTCATGCCCCGTTTCGCTCCGCCTTCCTCATCGTGCGGAACCGTCAGGATGCTTTCCTCATAGGGGCTGTGCAGCTTCCGCTTGTTACGCTGGATGAGATGCTCGGCATTATGATCTTCATGCGGATGGCTGACGAATACTTCATCCGCACAGATCGTGCGGGGAAGCTTCAGTCCCGGCACGCTGTAGTCTTCATAGGGATCGAATACGGCACTCCAGCCGTTATCTGCTTCCAGGCGGAAGCAGGAATGTCCGTAATAAGTAATTGCTGTCATATAAAACCTCCTGAAACAGCAAAGGAAGGGTTTCCCCTTCCCTGCATGATTTACTTGACCTGGATGATCTTCATCATATTGGCAGAACCCTCACCAGTCGGGTACCCGGCCGTGAGGATGATCAGCTGACCAGGCTTGATGCCGTAATCCTTTGCAAACAGGCAGGCCAGATCATCATCATTGGTCATATTATTCTGCACATCCGAGAAGATCGGAGTCACACCCCAGTAGCTTTCCAGCTTTCTCTGGGTGCTCTTGGTAAATGTAATTGCAAGAATCGGAACACATGGACGGAATTTGGAAATTCTGCGGGCAGTCGTACCGCCCTGGGTAAACGCAACGACAGCGCCGACATTCTCAAGCGTCAGGGTTGCATCGGAAACAGAAATTCCGATGGCATCCTGAATCGTGCGGTTGCTGGAACGCTTGGAGATTTCCAGACGATCGCGGTAAGGGATGATGCGCTCTGCTTCTTCGCAGATCTCAGACATCATTTCGCAGGATTCAACCGGGTATTCTCCGGCTGCAGATTCTGCACTCAGCATGACACCGTCAGAACCATCCAGAACGGCATTGCAGACATCCGAAGCTTCGGCACGGGTGCAGCGCGGATTATGCGTCATGGAATCCAGCATATGCGTTGCCGTGATTGCCGGCTTGCCGATGATATTTGCCTTCTTGATGATGTTCTTCTGATATACCGGAACCATCTGGGTCGGAATCTCAACCCCGAGATCGCCGCGGGCAACCATGACGCCATCTGCCGCTTCCAGAATGGAATCGATGTTGTCATAGCCTTCCTGGTTCTCAATCTTCGCGATGATCTGGATCTTCGGCTTTCCTTCTTCAATCAGAATCTTGCGGATCTGGTTGACATCGCTCGCCCGGCGGGTGAATGAAGCAAAGATGAAATCGACATCATTCTCGCAGCCGAAGCGGAGATCTGCTTCATCCTTTGCAGAAAGGAACGGCATCGACAGCTTGACGCCCGGAACGTTGCAGCCCTTGCGGGAGCTGATCGGCCCGTTGACCTCAACTCTGCACTTGAGCTCGTTGCCGTCATTTTCCAGAACGGTAAGCTTCATCTTGCCATCGTTGATCAGAATATAGTTGTTCGGCTTCAGATCATCAAAAAGCTCCGGGCAGTCAATATGGAAACGCTCATGCGTTCCTTCGATCTCTGCCTTCTCCACATAGACAATCTCGCCCTTATGGTATTCCTCGACATCATTCTTGAAGACCCCGCAGCGGATCTCAGGTCCCTTGGTGTCCAGTGCAATTGCCAGATTGATTCCGCTGGTATCGCTGACTTCGCGGACTCTGCGGATTCTCTCAAGGTGCTCCTCATGAGTTCCATGGGAGAAATTCATGCGGGCAATATTCATGCCGGCATTGGCGAGCTTGAGCAGCGTGTCCTTGTCTTCGCTTGCCGGACCGATGGTGCAGATAACTTTCGTCTTCTTGAATAAGTGATTCTTCTGATCTTCCATTTTGAGATCCCCTTTCAGCTGATTCTATACCAGACGATCAAACAGCCTGTAGAGACGCTTGCGGCTCTGCCGCGGGCGCTCCAGCGCTTCATTGATCGGCATGGAGGTAATGCAGTTATCGATGATGCCGACACACTGGCCGCCGATCCCTTCCATCAGAAGATCAACCGCCTTCTCTCCCATCATGCTGGCAAGCATACGATCCTTCGGAGTCGGGCTGCCGCCGCGCTGAATATGACCAAGCACGGTTGCTCTGCCGCTGAACCCCGTATTCTGCGAAATCTTCTTGGCCAGCGCATCCACATCCGTGATCTTCTCGGAGATGATGATGATCGCATGATTCTTATGCACTGCTTCGCCAAGATATCTTAATTTCTCCAGCACTTCGAGCTCATCATAGCCGGTCTCCGGCGTGATGACCATCTCCGCGCCGCAGCTGATTGCGGTATATAACGCAAGATCGCCGCAGTGGTTGCCCATGACCTCAACCACGCTTGCCCGATGATGCGAGCTGCTCGTATCTCTGAGCTTATCGACACACTCCACACAGGTATGCAAGGCAGTATCAAACCCGATCGTGAAATCCGTTCCCGGAATATCATTATCAATCGTTCCCGGCAGCCCGATGCAGTTGATTCCCCTCTGCGTGAGCGCAAGCGCACCGCGATAGGAACCATCGCCGCCGATCACGACCAGCGCATCAATTCCGCTCTTCTTCATCGATGCGACACACTTTTCCTGAACGGCATCCTCCTTGAACTCCGGAAGCCTTGCGGAGCCAAGCTTCGTTCCGCCGCGGTCCAGAATATCAGAAACCGAGGAACGAGTCATCATCTCAAAATTCTCATCCAGAAGTCCCCGGTATCCATCCCGTACGCCGACCACCTCAATGCCATTGCTGAGTGCAACGCGGGTGACCGCCCGGATTGCCGCATTCATTCCAGGGGCATCGCCGCCGGATGTCAGAATTCCAATCTTACGGACCATTCCGCTATCCTCCAAATCTTCCTTATTTTACCATCATTCGTCAGTTTGGTGAAGATGACGCCGATCGCTGCCCGAAAGCAGCACAGGTTCCGCAAGTACCCGGATCCGTTCCATGATCCGTTCTGATTCCAGCACATTCTCATTTCCCTTTGAGCTGATGGTGAAATGATCCTTCAGAGACTCGAAGTCCTCATTGGACGTAAACCACGTCATGCGATGATTCTGCATGCGCACATCCAGCACTGACAAGAGTACGGAACGCAGCCGATCCGTCACTTCCTCTGATCCGATATCATCCAGAACCAATAGATCTGCAAACTTCATTCTGGACACTTCCGTCCGGAACTCTCCGGTATAGTACGTCGCATTGAGACGATCCGCCCAGGAAGGCACATGCACGAATGCCGGACGTTCATCCGAACTGGCAATGTAATTTGCTGCGCACGCAGCCAGATACGTCTTGCCTGTTCCCATCGGTCCATAGAGATAGATTCCCTGATGGTTCTCACAGGCATTGCTGACCCTCAGGACCGCATCCGTGTACTCCTTCGATTCCCCGGACATCCGGATTTCCCGGAACCGCACACACGCAAGCTCTTCTCCCAGATCAGAAATCAGGTAATTGGAAAGATGGGCCCTCTTCGCTTCTGCTTCCCGCTCATAGGGACATGCCTGCATCGTCTCCTGCAGCAGCCCATCATAGAACAGCCCCATCCGGTATCCCTTCTGCTTCTGGCGGCACTCGGAAAGAGCCTTGCAGCCAAGACACGGCGTCACTTCTTTCCGCCACCGCTTGAACGTATACGCGCGCTCTTCCAGAACGCTTTCCGGGATCTCTTCCTTTGCCAGCAGCTTCTGCACTGCCGGGTCTTTCTTCAGCAATTCAATCAGCTGCTGATTTTCCTGAAGTTCTTCTTCGGTCTTTTCCGGCATCCGGAACTCTGCTTTCTGCATAACTCACTTCCCCATTCTCTTCAGCTGCGCTTCCACCGACCGCGCTTCTTCTTCACTGATCGTTTCTTCTGAAGCCGTATCCTTTTTCTGATAATACGCTGGCAGCACATTGCGGCGCGGTCCTCTCGTGCTTCGATAGCCAGATGCCTTCTTCGTCTGCAGCAATGCGCTCTTAAGGTCATTCACGCCATCTCTTGCCCATTGCGAGGCCACGCTGTCGACAAACGAAGGAACCAGGCGATTTCCGCTCGTATTCAGCACATATTCCACAAGGACGTTGATGACCTCCGGGGGAAAATGCATATCAAGCGACAGATGCTCAAGAATCTTCTTATCGCCGAGCGTAACCTGAGCACCATTCTGCTTCGACTGCAGAAATGAGACCGGTGGCAGCTCATACGGATCCCTGACTTTCTTCACTTCCGTCTTTGCCCTTGCACAATACAGCTTGAGCTTCTCTTCATCAAACGACATCGTGCCAAGATTGCACGCTCTGCTCACGCAGATCAGCATCTGATCCGGAGAAATCCCATAGATGCTGGCCAGCTGTCCGATCAGCTTCATCGTCTCCTGCGTCCTGAGTTCCACCGGAAAGATCAGGTTCGTCGCCTTTTCGAGGAACGACTGATAGTCAAAGGAGATTGAAACATCTTCCCCGCTGAAGCGGTAGCGCGGCTTCACCTGCTGGAACTCAATTTCATTGTCGTAATCCCTCAGCACGGAATGAGAGATCTTTCTGGTGATGTCTTCATATCCGTTCAGATTCATTCCGGTCATGAACTTTCCTGCGGTCAGCTCGGCATTCTTCCTTCCAAGAGCCTTGGAGAGCCTGGCATAGAACTCCCGGTTCTCCAGAAACAGAGACGGAGAAAGCGGCGTATTCAGATGATACACATAGCTGTTCTTCGAATCGCCCTTCAATACATAAGTCCTCACCAGCATCATCTCTTCCAGATGAATCCTGGCCCGTTCAATCTCATCGATGGAACGATTCAGAATCGCCGCAAGCCGGCTGTGCGGCTCCAGCGTCTTCTGTCTTCTGCCTTCGCTATGCATCGTCAGATACAGCATCACCGCATCCATGCCTACGATCGGCTGATACAGCGAAACAAGCGAAGATATCCCGTCTTCACTCAGACATTCCGTTCCTTCTGTCCGATACGTATCTTTCGGATCAAGCTCCATGCCGTTTTCCCCCGCGAAGTTCTTTCAGAATTGCTCCTACTGCCTGATCCAGTTCTTTCAGACTGCCATCATTGTGAATGATGAGATCCGCTTTTTGAAGCTGCTGCTGTTTCGAGATCTGAATCCGCAGCCTTGCCTCAGCGTCTTCCTCTGTGAAATTCCGGTATTCCATGAGTCTTTTCACCGCCGTATCATCTTCGCAGGTCACAACCAGAACCTCATCGAAATACTTCTGCCATCCCGCCTCATAAAGCAGCGGGATTTCCGCAAAGACCAGCGGATCATCCGCATGACTCTCAAAGAATTTCTCAAGCCCGGCCAGCACATACGGATGCACGAGACCATTGAGCAGAAACCGCTTCTCTTCGGAAGAAAACACGATCGAAGCAAGCTTCTTCCGGTCGATCTCTTCCTCTTCATCCAGGATATCTGTTCCGAACGTCTTCACGATCTCTGCATAGACCGGATGATCCCGGTGCAGGCAGATGCGGCTGTAATGATCCGCATCAAACACCGGCAGATGCCTTCTGCGCAGCAGAATGGATACTGTGGATTTGCCGGAGCCGATGGTTCCGGTCACTGCAATTTTCTTCATGACTCCTCCTAGTGCTGACAATGCGGACAGTAGTAGCTGCTTCTGCCGCCGATCCATTTCATATGGATCTCACTTCCGCACACCTTGCACACCTTCTGCTCATGAACCATGCATTCCAGCTGAAACCTGCCCGTCACGCCAAGGCTGGACGTATAGGAGCGGATCGTGGTTCCGCCCGCCGCAATCGCCCTCGAAAGAATCCTGCGGGTTTCTTCGACAAGGTTCTGACGATCTCTCGCGGTCAGTCTTGCACAGCTGCGGCCAGGGCGGAGCCCGCAGGCGAAGCAGATCTCATCGGCATAGACATTCCCGATTCCGGCTACGAAGCGCTGATCCAGCAATAAGGACTTGATGGGCTCCGTTCTGCCCTTGCAGTATTGCCGGATATAGTCTGCATTGAACGAATCCCAGAATGGTTCCGGACCAAGTCCATGAAACGTCAGCAGATCCGTGTCCATCGGCAATAGATTCATTCTCCCGAATTTTCTCGTATCCCGATAGCGCAGCTGTCTGCCGTCATCCAGCTGGAAGATCACATGCATATGCCGATCCAGCGGCTCTTCGGGCGCTTGCAGATAGTACTTTCCTTCCATGCGCAGATGCGACACGAAAAGCACGGAATCCATATAGAACAGCAGATACTTTCCGCGTCTTGCAAAGAAGCGGAAATGCTGTCCGGTCATAGTCCGCATGAACTGCTGCGGATCGCATTCCAGGATCATCGGCGTCCGGATTGAAACCCTCTGGATTTCACGCCCTTGAATCTGATGTTCCAGGGTGCGAAGCACCGTTTCCACTTCAGGCAGCTCCGGCATCACTTCGCCTCATACCAGTCCGTACCGGACGCACATTCCACCGTCAGCGGGACATCCAGCTTCATCGCATTGCACATGCCATCCGTCACAAGCTTCGTCATCAGTTCCAGCTCTTCCTTCGGGACATCGAAAATCAGTTCGTCATGAACCTGAAGAATCATCCTGGATTTCACGTTCTGCTTCTTCATCTCAGCATCGATCTTCAGCATCGCAATCTTGATCAGATCGGCCGCACTGCCCTGGATCGGCGCATTCATCGCTGCCCGCTTGCCGAATTCCCGCACCATCCGGTTCTTGTCATGAATCTCAGGAATCTCGCGGCGCCTTCCGCAGAGCGTCGTCACATAGCCATGTTCCTCGCAGAATTCCACAATGGAATTCATATACGTGCGGATCTTCGGAAACTTCTGATAATACGTATCAATGAACTCCGCTGCTTCCCGGCGGGAAATGCCGAGCTGCTCTGCCAGCCCGAAGTCGCTGATGCCGTAGACAATTCCGAAATTGACGGTCTTGGCGCGCCGGCGCTGCTCAGGCGTCACATCTTCCGGGCGGTCGATGCCGAACACATCCATGGCAGTCTTGGTATGAATATCAACCCCGCTGCGGAAAGCTTCGATCATCGACGTCTCCCCAGCCATGCTTGCCAGCATGCGCAGCTCGATCTGATGATAGTCAGAAGAAAGGAGAACACAGCCTTCTGAAGGCAGGAATGCCTTGCGGATCACTTTGCCCTGCTCATCGCGGACGCTGATATTCTGCAGATTCGGATCGCTGCTGCTGAGTCTGCCGGTCTGGGTTGCGCACTGGTTGTACAGCGTATGGATCTTTCCATCGCTGCAGATGAAGCGCTGCAGGCCTTCGGCATAGGTTCCGTAGATCTTGGAAAGCTTGCGGTATTCCAGAAGTTCGCCGATGATCGGATGAAAGCCGTTGAGCTTTTCGAGAACATCCGCACTCGTGCTGCGCTTCTTTCCGGAGGGAAGACTGAGCCGGTCAAACAGCACTTCCGCAAGCTGCTTCGGACTGTTGATATTGAATGGTCCGCCCGCTTCTGCATAGATCGAATCCTGCAGGCGGTCCATCTTTCCCTTCATCTCCTGAGAAAGCCTGCCAAGCGTTTCCCCGGAACACGTGATGCCAGTCTCTTCCATCTCAAACAGAACTTCACTCAGCGGCATCTCCATATCCCGATACAGGGAATCCATCGATGCCTCATGGATCTTCGGCATCATCTGTTCAAAGATGGAATAGATGCCTGCCGCATTCTCGCAGGCAAACTGCACCCGATCAGAAAAATCAGCAAGCTTCGGTCTGGCCTTGGTTCCGAAGATCTCTTCCCGCTTCTTCGTCGTCGCAATTGAGCAGGCATCATAGATCTTCTCAGCAGAAGTCAGAGAGCTGTCGGCAAGCGAAGCAGCAATCATCGCATCATCAGAGAAGGAAATCTTCAGCTTCGTGCGCTTCAGCTGATGCATGGCACGCTTGATATCAAAGCCGATCCTGCCTGGCTTTCCTTCAGAAAGATCCGCCAGAAGCTTCTGATCCCGCTCTGCATCTTCAAGCAGAATATAATACGACTTCTTTCCATCCGAGAGCGCCAGGCCGCTGACCATGGAGGCATAGAATGGCTCCTGGTCGGCATCCAGATAGATCGCAAGCGGATGTTCCAGGAATGATTCCGGAATCTCTTTCACCGCGTCGAAAGTCTTCTTCGGCTCAGATGGGATCCCGGAAGACTTCTGTTCCTCCAGCATGGTCTGATACTTCTTCACGAGACTATGCATATCGACGCTTTCGAGAAACCGGATCAGCGAGGCATAATCCGGATCGAACCTGCAGTCATCCGCCGTAAAATCCAGGGGAACATCGCGCCGGATCGTCGCAAGCGTCTTGGAAAGTTCAGCAGAAGCATGATTGTTCTGCACCTTCTCCCCGAGCTTGCCCTTGATCTCATGATCATGGGCAAGGACTTCTTCTACGGTTCCATACTGCTGCAGCAGCTTGACCGCTGTCTTCTCGCCGATGCCAGGAATCCCAGGAATATTGTCGGAATGATCGCCCATCAGACCTTTGAGATCAATGATCTGCGCAGGCGTGATGCCCATTTCTTCCTTCATGGCGGCAGGCGTCATCATAGCCATGTCGGTCAGTCCCTTCTTCATCAGCATGACCGTGGTCGTATCATCGACCAGCTGCAGCAGATCATGATCGGAGGTCAGGATCACCGTCTCATAGTCCGGCGAGAGCCTGCTCATCGTGCCGATCAGATCATCCGCCTCGATATCCGGCATCTCCACCCAGCGGATATGAAAGCCATCCAGGTAGTCTCTGGTCATCTGGAACTGCGGCACGAGATCATCCGGAGCAGGCTTTCTGCCCCCTTTGTAGTCCGGGTACAGATCATGCCGGAACGTATGCTTGCCCGCATCAAATGCGACCAGCATGGAATCCGGCTGAACGAGATCAATCGCTTTCTGAATCATGCTGGCAAACCCGAAGACCGCATTGGTCGGGATTCCTTTGGCACTTGTCATCCTCTGCCCGTAAGCAGTCGCATAATATGCCCGGAACAGCATGGAGTTTCCATCCGCAAGCAGTAATTTCTTCATATAATGCCTCCGTCCTTCATTCTACCATAGCTAAAGAACAGCCGCCCGCAGGCAGCTGTCCTGATGATTCTTCAGTTTGCTGGATCGGCCGTTGCCGTTCCTTCATTCTCTACCCTTGTGATCCAGTCCGTGCTGCTCGAAGAAGTAACCGCATTGGCATCAGGCGTAAAGGTCGGGGATGGAGAATCCAGCGGATCCGTCATCTCAGCCGAGGCCGGATCGCTCTCCATGGCAGGATCCGTGCTGGTTTCTTCCCCGCCGGATAACGGTTCCGCAGCCGGCATGTCTTCCACCATGGTCTGCAGCGTGCTCAGATTTTCATACATGATCGACAGGTAGTCTTTGCCTGCCCCCTCATCGTCGGCGGTCAGACTCGACAGGTTGCTGAGCTCGACTCTGGTGAGACCGAGATCCTCTTCTATCCGGTTGAACAGCTCGATCATGTCTTCCGTCATATTCGGTTCATAGACGATGTAGTGCACGCCGTCATCCCTGATCCGCTGCTCAATCACAGCCAGCTGTTCCTCATTGGGAAGCACGCCGTATTTGGATAAAATGACCGGATAAACTTCAAAGCCATACGTCTTCTGCCAGTTGCCGAAGCTTGCGGTCATCGACACGAAGCGGATGACCTTCTGATTCTGGGCGTTGCTGGTGGAAAGAGCCTGATACTGCGCATCCAGATTGATCAGATCATTCTCGAGGCTTTCGTAATTCGATTCAAACAGCGAAGCATCATCGGGATACGTCTCTTTGAGAAAATCCCGGATATCTTTTGCCATCGACAGCATCGCGATGGGATCGGTCCAGAGATAAAGGTCCTTCGTGTCCGTATCCACGAGATCAAATGCAGTGCTCTTGTAATACGGCCCTTCCACGAAGGTCATCCCTTCCTCCGTGACGACAGGAGTATAGCGGCTGAAATCATACACCGCATTCATCGCCGAAAGATCGATCTGGTTCGGCTGGGAAGCAGAGATCTCCTTGCTGTACAGAGATAAGTAAGGTTCCAGTCTCCCGATATGCAGGAATACCGAACTGTCTTCCAGAATGGACTGATAGTCCTCCTTCAGAACAGACCTCTGAACAATCGTATCTTCCTGTACGCTCTCTGAGGAAATCCCGCTGACATCGCTGATCAGCCGGCTGACGAGATACCCGATCGGATAGACAGTATATGCGATGACGGTCTTCTGCACCGCACAGCCTGCGGCCTCTGTGAGAAGCAGAAAGGAGGCAATCATCATGGTCAGAATTTTCTTCATTCAGCTTCCTCCTTCCGTTTTGCAGACAGATTGGTTTCCAGGGCAGCCCGGATTGCCAGATAGATCGGAATCCCGAAGATAACGCCTTCCGGCCCGAGCAGAACGCCCCCGGCAAAAATACTGAACAATGCCCAGAGCGGAGAAATCCGCACATTGTGCGAATGCACCATCGGTTCGATCAGATACGCATCCACCTGCGACAGAATCATGATCAGCGCCACCAGCAGAATTACCTGGCGCGAAGACAGTTCCAGTGCCGTCACAATCCCGATCACATTCACGATCGTAGGACCGATATACGGAATGACCAGGCTGATTGCCGTCAGCAATCCCATGAGCAGCCAGTCCGGATGGCCGGCAATGGAATAGACCAGACAGTATTCCGCAAACCGGACGAACATCAGCACGATCAGAGAGCGGATATACGAACCCAGTTCAAGATCGATGGCATGACAGGTCCGGATCGCAGGATCGCCAAACCGGGTCATCAGCTGCCGGATCGAAGTCTTCGTCTGATCATAGCCGAAGCACATATAGATCGAGATGATGAACGTCAGAATGAAGTTCGTGACTTCCGTGAAGGCACTGTTCAACAGATCCGGCAGCTGGCTGGTAAGATTCGGAATCAGGCTCTGGAAGCTGTTCAGGGAAGCGATGAGCTGCCGCACTGCTTCCTGCAGCCAGTTCGGCACATCCTCGGAAATCCCGGCATACGCATCATAGATGGAATTGACCCCGGTGATCATGGAAGTGATGAACGAGCTCAGCCGCGAAACCACCATCGGAATGATCGTGAACGTCAGCCATAGCAGCAGCACAAGGAGCAGAATATAGACCACAGGAATGCTGATGCGGCGGGAGATCTTCTTCTTTTCCAGCCACAGGATCAGCGGATGAATCACATAGGCACCGGCAAAGCCGAGAAAGAACGGTCTGAGGATCACCCGGGATTTTGCCCAGATTCCTTTCCAGACGACATCCGTCGAACGGATCAGAAGAATCACCAGCAGGATCATGATGATCTTGATCAGAGTGCGGAACGAGACGTCCTTATCCAGTTTTTCAGCGATCCGGTTCCAGAAGTTCATAAGGGTTCTTTCAGACTGTTATTCTATCATCCGAAGCTGCTTTCTTCCACTGAAACCAGGAAACGAACCCGGCCTGCTGAAGAAGCGCAGAACCTTAATCCGGCAGAAGTCCTTCCCTGCGGAAACTGTAGACGCCCTGGTTTGTGACGATGAGATGATCCAGAACCGGGATGCCCATCATTCTGCCTGCTTCGATGATCCTTGCGGTCGCATCCAGGTCAGCTTTGCTCGGGGCAAGCGTTCCGCCAGGATGATTATGCACGACCATCACATTCACCGCCCCCTGCAAGAGAGCTTCCCGGAACACCTCTCTCGGGCTGACCATGCTCGAATTCACGGTGCCGATGAAAAGCGTCCGGGCAGAGAGAATATGGTTTGCCTGATCCAGGAAGATTGCCATGAATTTCTCCTGATCCCCGCCGCCGATTTCTTTCTTCAGCCAGTCATAGAGTCCTTCCGGGCTTCTCACGACATCTGCTTCCGCCGCCTGCTCATAGGAGATTCTTCTCGAGAGTTCCAGGCAGGCTTCCAGTTCCAGCGCTTTGACTTCGGAGATTCCCGGAATCTGCTTCATGTCATACCGGCTCAGCTTCAGCAGTCCGTTCATGCCGCCGCTTTTCTGCAGCAGCTGATCTGCCGCATCCAGAGCGGAGGTACCCCGGATGCCGCTGCGGATCAGAATCGCCAGAAGCTCACGGCTGGAAAGACTGCGGATCCCATGGACCATCGCCTTTTCCCTCGGCCGCTCGGACTCCGGCAGATTCTTCAGCCGTTCTGCCATGTCTCTGCCTGACCTGTTCCCCTTCTTCTTTCCAGCACCGTCTGCCAGTGCACCGCATAGATTTCCGGGTTTTCCGGATCCACCATGACTTCTACCTCTGTTCCTGGCAGTACTGATGAGAGATTCCTGAAGATCGGGTCAGAACAGAAATGACACACTTCTCCGGTTGCCGGATTCTGCCAGGAGCATTCCAGCACATAAGGAGAGATTCCATTCAGGGAGATCGAGAAGTCAATCCTGCAGGAAACGACTTCGGCCATGACCTTCGTTCCATGTTTCTCAGCCGTTGAAATCCGGCGGATTCCTGCGATCGCCCGCAGGAGAATCAGACTGCCGGCGGCCGTGAACAGGATCCCGAACAGGAGGATCCCCGGTCCATCCGCATGAAGCAGAATCAGGCCGGCAATGCCGATCCCGGAAAACAGGATGCCCGGAATCAGTTCAGTGATGCAATTCAGTCTGCTCATTTCAGAATACCTTCCTTCTGCTCTATCCTTAGCAGAAGAAAAAGAAGGATCCCCGATCACTTCTTCCTGGTCCTGAACGATGCGATCAGCCCATAGCACGCAGCAGCGAGAGTCCCGAGCACCACCAGCATCTGCGGGTTCTTCGAGGCAGGCATCACCCCGCTGAAGAAGAAATCCGCAAACCCTCCGCCTGAAGCAAACCCCGCCCGGAAGGAACAGAGGTCTGCAAGCACTGCCGAAATCCCATACGAAAAGCAGAAGCCAGCATACAGAAGCGGATGCACCAGCAGCAGGTATTCATACGGAAGCACCATTCCGCCAAGAAACGACACCAGCCCGATCAGGCCCCATCTTCGGTTTCCGTCGTGTTTCTGATGCACGGCACAGGCAGATGGAATCCCGCCCATCATGATCGGAAAGAATCCCGACATATAAAGACCCAGGGGCCAGGACACTTCCTCAGAAGTCTTCCTTGCCCAGAAGTACGAAAGATCCCCGAGTCCGCTTTCCGAATTCCAGACCATCCGGTTCAGTCCGCGCTCCATCCCGAATGGGGCAAGCAGCTGCTCAGACACATGGAACCAGAAGGCACCGCTCACACTGCCATCCGCGCAGAAGCTTCCAAGAGTACTGATTCTGTCATACAGAAACGGCCAGACAATCGAGAACAGACCTGCAGAGACCCATGAGACAGCAATGCTGAAAAGTGCTGCTTTCCCAAGCCGCTTCCAGTAATCACAAGGTTCTTTCAGAACGTGCCTGAAAATCAGACTGGAAGAAAACGCCCCCAGCATGCCGAGGAATGCATACGGGACATCCGCTCTGGCAAGGCTGTAAGGCAGAAACTGCGACATTCCATGTGCCAGAACTTCATAGGACAGAAACGAAAGCAGGGCCTGGCTGACATGGAACTCCTCGCTCAGGCCAAGCCCGAGGCAGATCGAAAGCACGATGCCGGGATGATCCCACCCGAGGCTTCCGACCCAGACGAATCCGCGGCCGAGGAAAGCAGCCGGGGAATGGGAAGCCCCGCCTAAAAGGGTCTCAGGGCAGAGCGCATATCCCAGTGACAGGAAAACCGCAAAGAACAGCATCCCGCCTGCGGCAATGGAAAACGCGTCTGCAATCTTCTTTCTCTTAATCATTCCTGCAGAAAGCCAGAATGGCTTCAGAGGTCTGCTTCTGCTGCTCTTCTGAGGAGATCGAGGCGATGCCGTCCCCGCTCTGGATTCCGTAGTTTCCGAACTGGGCATGATTGCCGCCTTCGATGACCACGATCGTCGTATCCTCCGGATCATACTGCGGATTCTTCTGCAGCATTTCCCGATGGCCGTCTTCGGATCCATAGATGCTGAGCAGCCGGAAATGGTCAGCGTGCAGGTCCTTCGTCGGGTAGCCCGCCAGAAGAATCAGCCCATCATACTCCGAAAGATGCGAGGCACAATACCGGGCTGCCATCGCAGCGCCAAGGGAATGTCCGGCCATATACCAGCTTGTCTCTTCATAGTTCTGCCGGATCTTCTCTGCCTTCTCTATGCCGAGAAAAGCCATATGCAGCGGCATATCCAGCAGGAACACATCACTTCCTCCTTCGGCAATCTCATGCATCAGAGGTGCATAGGCAATCGTCTCTACCTTCGCCCCGGGATAGAAGATCACTGCAGTTCCTTCCCCCGGCCCGTCAAACAGATAGCCTCCTTCCGGAATTCCCGTGATCTTCACTTCTTCATCGCTCTGCATGGCAGCGATGGCAGTTTCATCGGCATGATAATAAGTGCCGAAATAGAAACCTCCCGCAAGAATCAGCGCAAGGATCAGCGCAAGGATTCCCCATGTTTTCTTTTTTCTGCGGCTTTTCAGAGTCATGTCTGTTTCTCCCTTCTGCGTCAGAAAAGCCCATCCGGATGGATGAGCTTCTTGCGAATCAATGAATGCCGTCCGGATTCTTCAGCGTGAAGTTCCAGGAATCGCGGCACATGTCATCGATATCATACTTTGCTTCCCAGCCGAACAGCCGCTTTGCCTTGGACGGATCGGCATAGCACTCAGCAATATCCCCGGCTCTTCTCGGCATGATCCTGTACGGGAGCTTCTTCCCGCATGCCTTCTCATATGCATGCAGAACATCGAGAACGGAATATCCCCTGCCCGTACCGAGATTGACATGCTCGACTCCCTTATGTTCCAGGGCATACTTCACGGCTCCGATATGCCCATCTGCCAGGTCGACGACATGGATATAGTCACGGACCCCGGTTCCATCCGGAGTCGGATAATCATCCCCCCAGACTCTCAGATATTCCAGCTGGCCATTGGCAACTCTTGCGATATAGGGAACGAGGTTGTTCGGGATTCCGTTCGGAACTTCTCCGAGCAGTCCGGACGGATGAGCTCCGATCGGGTTGAAATATCTTAACAGCATCACGGACCATTCCGGATCAGACTTCGAGACATCCTCGAGGATGCGCTCATTCATGAGCTTGCTGGTGCCGTACGGATTCGTGGTTCCGCCGACCTTGGAATCCTCCGTGATCGGGCATTTCTCCGGAGCTCCGTAGACGGTCGCGCTGGAGCTGAAGACAATCGTCTTGCAGCCGGCATTGCGCATTGCCCAGTACAGGTTGATCGCACCGGAGATGTTGTTTTCATAATAGGTCAGCGGCTTCTGCACGGACTCTCCGACTGCCTTGTATCCGGCAAAATGGATGACGGCATCAATCTTGTTCTCATCGAATACCTTCTTCAGGCCTTCCTTGTCAAGCACGTCCGTCCGGTAGAACTTCGGCTTCACGCCGGTGATGGTCTGAATGCGATCCAGAACTGCTTCATTGGAATTGTAGAGATTATCGAGCGCGATGACCTCATATCCTGCCTGGATCAGAGAAACGCATGTGTGGGAACCGATATATCCGGTTCCGCCGGTTACAAGAATAGTTGTCATGTGTGTATACCTTCTTTCTATCTGATGATTCTGGATACATCATTCCAGGTCACAAACAGCATCAGTGCGATCAGCAGAACCCAGCAGGCTCCCATGAGTCCGAGTCTGACCTTCTCATTCAGGCGGCGATGGGCAATTGCTTCCGCAATCGTGATCACGACCTGACCGCCATCCAGGACCGGCAGCGGAATCAGGTTGAAGATGCCGACATTCAGCGAAAGCTCCGCCATCAGGAACAGGAAGCTCGAGAAGCCATAGGAAACCGTCTGTTCCGTCGCCTGATAGATCCCGACCGGCCCGCTGAGCTGATCCAGATTCCGGCCCGCAAAGAGATTGCGGATCGCGCTGATCATGAGCTTCGTCACCGTATGCATCTCCTTGGCGCCATATGCCCAGCAGTTCCATAGATTCACTTCTTTCACTTCCGGAGCAGGTCCGCGGATGCCGATCATGTAATACTGGTATTCTTCGTTATATTCCGGAGTCAATGATACGGAAAGCTCACTGCCATCCCGCAATACGGTCACCTGGATTTCCTGATCCGTCAGAGACGACAGCTCCAGCTGCAGATCTTCATACGTCGAAGGATGATAGACAGTTCCATCGGAAAGCACGATTCTAGTGACCTCATCCCCTGCCTCAAGTCCCGCTGCTTCCGCAGGACTGCCGGCAATGACTTCTTCGATCACCGCTTTCGGGGAAACCGCAAACGAACCTGCATGCAGGATGATCAGCGAGAAGATCGCCCAGCAGAGCAGGAAGTTCATGAAGACACCTGCCAGCATGATGATGACTTTCTGCCACCATGGCTTCTCAGTCAGACGTCTTCCTGATGGAACCTCGACATCCGGATAAGCCGCATCGCCATCCTGCTCTCCCGCCATCGCAACAAACCCGCCGATCGGAATTGCCCGGATGCTGTACTGGGTTTCGCCCTTCTTATGCTTCCAGATAACCGATCCCATGCCGAACGAATACTCATAGCAGTAGACACCGAATTTCTTTGCCGCAAAGAGGTGACCCGCCTCATGGATGCAGATGATCACCGTCAATAGAAGGATAAAGTAGATAATCGTCATTTACTGATCTTTGCTCCTCTGATCTGTTCTTCCGCATAGGCTCTGCCCCAGGCATCTGCCTGAATCAGATCCTGTACGCTGGAAAGCTCTGCAAACGGCGCATGATGCACCGTGTCAATCACAATCTGCTCGATCGAAAGAAACGGAATCTCATCTCTTCGAAACGCCGCATTGGCAGCTTCATTTGCCGCATTCATGATCGCTCCGAGATTGCCGCCCTTCTTTCCCGCTTCATAGGCCAGCCCAAGCAGCGGATAGCGCTCAGGATCCGGTTTCTCAAAATGAAGCGTTCCGATCTCTGAAAGATCCAGCGGGTGCTCCTGATGCAATGGCAGCCGATCCGGCCAGCTCATCGCATACTGAATCGGCAGTCTCATGTCCGGCGCCCCGAGCTGGGCAATCACGCTATGATCGCAATACTCGACCATCGAATGAATCACGGACTCCCGATGCATCAGCACGTCGATTTCTTCATACGGCAGATCAAACAGCCAGTGCGCCTCTGTGACTTCAAATCCCTTATTCATGAGATTGGCACAGTCTACCGTGATCTTCGGCCCCATGGACCAGTTGGGATGCGCCAGTGCATCGGATAGCGTCACATGGGCAAGCTCTTCCCGGTTCTTATCCCGGAAGGCGCCGCCGCTGCAGGTGATGATCAGCCGCTTCACCTGTTTCATCTGATTTCCCTGCAGGCATTGCCAGATCGCAGAATGCTCGCTGTCAATCGGATACAGCCGCACGCCGTATTCCTGCATGGCTTTTCGGATCAGCGATCCCCCGCAGACAAGGGTCTCCTTATTGGCCAGCGCCACATCATGGTGCGCCTTCATCGCAGCCATGGTCGGCGCAAACCCGGCAAACCCGACCAGGGCATTGATCAGCACATCATAATCCGCTCCAGAGGCCAGCTCTTCCATGCCTTCTTCTCCCCATACGAACTTCGTATGCGGAAATTCTGCCGCCAGGCTTTCTGCATCTTCTTTCCGCATTACGGAAACCTTGCTTACCGGAAACAGACCAAGGAGCTTCCTTGCCGCTTCAATCCGGCGGCCGACCCCGAATGCAGTTAAAGAAAAACGATCCGGATGCTGAAGAATCACATCGATCGTCTGCGTGCCGATCGAACCGCTCGCTCCGAGCAGAACAAATCTCTTCGTCATATTCAGATCCCCCATGCCAGCATCAGCGCATTGAAAGCCATGAAGCAGAATACCAGGCTGTCAATCCGGTCCAGAATGCCGCCATGACCAGGCAGCAGCTTGCCGAAATCCTTGATGCCGAAATGCCGCTTCGTGCTCGAAAACGAAAGATCGCCGATCTCTGCAGCAGCAGGAAGCACCAGAGACCCGCACACCAGAAGTCCTTTCGGCATTGCCGGGATAAAGAGCAGGCCATAGATCAGAGAAATCAGAAAGCCGGTCAGATAGCCGCCGATGCTCCCCTCCCAGGTCTTCTTCGGAGAAATGCGCGGAATCATCTTATGCCTGCCGAATTTCCTGCCGAAGAACCAGGCTCCGGTATCACATAGAAAGCAAGCCAGCGCAACATAGATCATCGCATTCGGGCCAAGGGCAGTGTCATAGATTCGTTCCACGCAATTCCAGGCCATCGCCACAATGCCGGAAATCGCATAGATATAAACGACCTGATCGGTCGAGAATGGTTCATAGATGATATGGATCGCAAACAGGACGATGATCCATAACGCAAATCCCGCCAGGATCCGCTCGCCCTTCAGATGATACAGAAGAATGATTGCAGCAGCCGTCAGGATCGTCATGCCCCAGTGCGGCTTCTGATCGCTCATGCTGGCAAGCTCATATGCCCCGAAAAACGAGATGACCGCCATGAGCAGATCAATCCAGATTCCGCCGGCAAGAAACGGCGGAATGATGATCGCAACCAGCACTGCGGCGGTGAGAATCCGCTTCTTCGTGTCACTCATGCTTTCACGCCTCCGAATCTGCGATCCCGCTCCTGGTATTCCTGCAGGCAGCGTCTGAAAACCTCCGGTGTGAACTCCGGCCAGCTCTCCGGAACGAATTCCAGTTCCGCATAGGCAATCTGCCAGAGCAGGTAATTCGAGATCCGCTCTTCTCCGCTGGTGCGGATCAGAAGATCCACGGGCGGGAAATCCTTCGTCATCAGATACTTCTCAAAGCCCTTTTCATCAATGCCAAGCTCTGCTTTTCCTTCTTTTACATCTTTCGCATATGCATTGGCAGCCAGCACGATCTCGCGGTGAGAGCCGTAATTGATGGCGATATTCAGATTCAGACCGGTATTGTTCCTGGATTCTTCCACGGCATCAAGAAGCACTTTTCTTGTGCTGCTGGGCAAGGCATCCAGCTCGCCGATCATATGCATCTGATATCCCCGGTCCAGAAACTCCTGCATATACTTCCGGAAGAAATACGCAGGCAGCTTCATGATATAGCCTACCTCTTCCTGCGACCGCTTCCAGTTCTCTGTGGAAAACGCATAAAGCGTCAGATATTTCACGCCCAGCTCATCCGCCGCAATCGCAATGGTGCGGACATTATCGGAGCCGACCAGATGACCATAGGTCCGCGGTTTTCCCTGTGCCTTCGCCCATCTCCCGTTTCCGTCCATGATAATCGCAACGTGTCTGCATTCTTTCATAGGTCTGCTCTCTTTTTCGCCAAAAGGATTATAGCATAATCACCAGGTCCTCCGCTGATTCCATGGATTCAGCGGAAACCTGGTGATTCTTTCAGTCTGCCGAATAATACTCGATCGTGATCTGATCTTTCACATTGATGAGGGAACCAGGGGCAGGCGATACCGACTTCAGGGCATTTTTACTCGTCGTATTGCCCGTGGGGATCTTCACGAAGTTCAGGTTGTAGAAGCCTGCCGCATTCAGCGTAGCCGTCAGACTCGAGACAATCTCTGATCCTTTCATGCCATCATAAAGCGCGGAATAGATCGTCGGAATCGCCGCCGTCACCACCGGCTCCGGTCCCCTGGAATAGGTAATCGTGATCGCTGTTCCTGCTTTCACTTTCGTTCCGGCAGAAAGCGACTGACCGATGACCTGACCAGATGGAACATCGCTGTAATTGCTCTGTTCCACTTCCGTTACCGAAAGTCCGGATCCGCTCAGGATCGAAGATGCTTCGGAATGATCCTTTCCCGTCACATCCGCAACGGTCACATACGAGCCGATCGATACCCGGCAGGAAATCGACTTCCCGCTGATCGAGCAGGCAATGATCTGCCCTTCCGGATACTGGCTTTCCTCATCCGTCTTGCTCACGCTGTAGCCATTCTTTCTCGCATCTGCAGAAGCGCTGTACAGCGCGCTCCAGCTCGCACCGGCTGCAGTGAGATCACCCGGATCCCAGGAATAGGAACCCTTTGAGACGACACAGTTGATCGAAGCTCCGGATTCAAAGCTGCCCGTATCATTGGATACCAGGACCCCTGACCCGTAGCTGTCGCTGAAGACATAAGACACATTGCCGAGATTCAGCCCCATCGAGCTGAGGTAGCTGCGGAAGCTGTCCAGCGACTTGCCGGCCTGGCTGGCTACGCTGTATTTCTTTCCGACTGCGACTTTGACCGTGACACTCGTACCAGGATCCAGAAGACCGCTCACGCTCTGAGCAAGAATCGTTCCCGACGCTGACGTGCTTTCTGTATCCTGATAGGATACCGTGATCTTCGCACTGCCGCTGTTTTCTGCATTCAGCGAGGAAAGATAGGAATCAAACTGAGATTTCGTCTTTCCGGTATAATCCGCCAGGTTCACTCTTCCCGCAGAAACCGTGAATTTCACCGCCGTTCCTTCTGCGACGGTACCGGAATCCGGAGACTGCGAAAGAACGATGCCGGCATCGCTGGTGCTGTAGAGAATCGTGACGCTGCTCTTCAGTCCTTTCGAACCAGCCCAGGCTTCTGCTTCTTTTCTCGTCTTTCCGACGTAGCTCACAATCGCAATCGCCTTGCCGGAAGACAAGGTCACCGTGATCGCAGTTCCCGATTTCACCTTCGTGCCTGCCTTCACGCTCTGCGACAGGAAGCCTCCGCTGGCCACCGTATCGGAGGCCTTTGAAGCAAACGTCAGCGTGATGCCATTCTCAGAAGCCCATGCCTGCATATTCTTTCTGGAATACGAAGAGAAGTCCGGAACCGTCACCTCTGCCTGCTGGTCTTCTTTGGATCCGCTTGAGAACGTGATCTTCAGTTCCTGCGAGCGCTTTACCTTCTTTCCCGCCTCTGCGGAAGCCTTCAGAAACAATCCCTTCTCAATCTTCTCATCGCTCTCAAACGCGTAGCTCACCGAAGAAAACCGATGGTCTTCAAACCACTGTTCAACTTCTTCCTGCTTTTTCCCGCTGAAATCAGGCATCTGAAATTCCTTGTCCGGATCCGGCCCGTCGGAAAGCGTGATCGTAAGAACCTCCTGGGGCCCTAATACCGAATCCGCCTCGATGCTCTGGGAAAGGACGACATCACGATCTTTTTCTTCGTCATAAGCATAGTCAAACAAGCACCGGTCGCTGCTCAGAGAATTCTGTGACATCCAGCTTTCGACATCGCTCTTCGTCTTTCCGGGAAACGAAGGAACCGTGACCTTCTGGGATTCCGGAACAGATGAGAAATAGTACGCTGCCGTGCCGACCGTCACCGTTCCGAGGCCAACTGCCACACCGAGCAGGATCTTTGTTGTCTTTGCAAGTCTAACCATTTGCATTTTCCTCATCTGCCGCAATCGTCAGTTCAAAGCGATCATGGATCTTTCCCTTGGAAAGGGTATACGTCCTGCCCTCATAGCTTTCTGAAAGAGGATCCAGATCCCGGAGGCTGTACAGCTCATAGATATCTCTTGCAGAATCCGTCTTCAGATCAAGATACAGCGTATAGGTTCCTTCCGGAAGCGCAGAAAGATCAATCACGCCATCAAAGCATGCTTCATCTGCCGTGTAACCCGACTGCAGCATCTTGCCGAGATCCACCGGGCATGCCTTCGTATTCATCGAATAAGAGGTGACGGTCCCGCTGGGATCTTCCAGCAGAATCGTATACGACGGATGATCTTCTGCCGTGATTGAGGTTCCTCGCAGAAGACCATACGCATCCAGGCTGAGTTTCCCGTCTTTCAGCGTGAGCGCATTCGTTCCGAAGATGGAAGCGCTGCGGATCGGCTTGCGGATGACGCTGCGGTCAATGCCCGAGGTTCCGATCGATACCTCCAGACGATAGTTGTACATCGGTTCTGCATGCAGGCTCACTGCAGAGCCATCGGTTCTTTCCTCGCTCTGATCGATGCCATCCTTCGTGCAGTACAGCGGCACCGTATCGGTCTGACTGCCGTTAGTGACCTTCACCTGAATCTCATACGTACCATCCGCTGCTGCGGAAAGATCCAGAGCGCCTTCATAAAGCACATGCGTATACGTGTACGAATCGCCAAGGCTCACAGGCGAGGGAAGATCGCTCATCTTAGCCTCATAGGCAGTCTCTTCTTCCGTTTCCATATTCTTCAATACCAGAGAAACCTGATTTTCATCACCGGCATCCATGCCACGGAAGAAGGCCATGCCGCTGATCGTCAGCACCTGATCTTTCAGAGAAGCACTCTCCACGCCTCTCATCACACTCAGCGAATTCTCTTCGATCGGCTTCAGCGAGCAGCCTGTGCCCTCCGCGTAATTCTCATACCCTTCATTGCAGATACAGCTTCCGGATGCCTCATCATAAGCCGCATTGACCCCGCAGCTGATGTTCTGAACCCTGAGCGCAAGCCCTTCTGAGCCAGACAGTGTGGTGGCAGAGAACGTATACGTTCTGCCGCCAGCAGAATGCATCTCCGGAAGACTCTGCACCGCTGACAGCCAGTACGTGCTGCTGTATTGTGAAACAGCGGAATAAGACCTGGTGAAACGGAAGAAATACGTTCCTTCCGCAAGCGATGAGACATCCGCATCCGTGCTCCACTTCACGACATCGCCTTCACTTGCAGGCGAAAGCGCGATCTCAGAGGCAGACGCAAACGAATCACTCAGAATGCTCAGCGTTTCCGAAACCGTATTCCCGCTGTCGGTCAGAATGCCTGGCACATAGCTTCTGCCCTCCAGATGCAGCGTGCCGTCCTCATTCCAGCGGATGGCATCCACGGTCTCTACCGGATCGCCGGAAGCCGTCCTTCCGGTAATCTGGATCGGCGCCGTATTGATCAGAGTCACCTGATCCTTCCGGATCCAGCCGACCATCGTATCAAAGTTATAATCCAGTGCCCCCATGTTCCTGAGATTGGTGACAACGTTGCCCGAAGTATCAAGCACATTCGTGGACTGCACTTCATACCAGCCATCCCGTTCGGCCAGGATGGACAGCGTATGATTCTTCTGATAGCGCGAGCCATATTCGGTATTGTAGAGCACGGGACCATTGACCGATTTCAGGATATCGACATGCGCATCATCCTTCACGATGCCAAGGCTCACGGTATTATAATCCGTCAGCTTCCCGTTCCAGCCGTTATCGCACTTGTCCATTGCATAGGCAATCGAAGCGATCTTGACGCCCCAGTAATTATCCGTTGCATACTTCACATTGAAGCCGGATCCCTTATTGCCAAGATGCGACCCGAAATACCTGCCGTCATTGATATCCAGAAACCCTCTGAGGTTGATGCTCATCTGCTCGTTGATCGCCTGGGCGACACTGGTGAAATACGAAGCCTGACCCGGATCGGAATCCACCGCATTCCAGCCGAACAGGTTATTTCGCTTCTGGGCAAATTCGCTCATCCCATACCCCGATTCCAGACATGCCATCGCAAAGATCTCCAGGGCATTCACTCCGTACTTCTGCTGAGCAGACAGCCAGATGGAACCGGTATCCCAGAGCTTGCTGGAAGAGTCCTTTCCGACGCTGCTCAGGAACTGATTGAACGTGGCCTCGGAAATTCCGGTCTTCGAGCGCAGAAAAACGAATTCATAATACGGATAATAGACCCCGGCCTGATTCCGGCACGTGCGATCGGTATAGAACGTCGTATTGTCATAGCTGTAATAGACGTCTCCGGCTTTCATCCAGTCTGCCGCAGGACCGACGGCACTCGTCCATTCCTGCACCTGGCCGCCTTTGTCAGGATTTCCCCAGCCGCTGTAATAGTGCAGAACCAGATCGACATAATTCCCGTTGGTCTCAGCTTTGTAATACTGCTGATGGGCATAAGTCAGAAACGGCTGTTCGCCATCATAAGTCGAATTGCCGCCGAGGTACATGCCCCAGCCATTCTCAATGACTGCCATCGGAATCAGATCGACATTCTTCAGGTTCACATATCCTTCGAAGCCGGACGCATTGACAAGTACCTGCGCATTGCCATCACTGTCCGCAGCGGAATAAAGACCGAGATACTGAAGCTCCCGGTGCCACGTGACGGCAGTGCTCTTGTTATAGGCAGGCATTCCGCTGGAAAGGTCATAGTACTGGCTGATCGTGACGATATTGGATCCGGAGCGCTGCGGATACGTATAGACGACGCCGGCACTCATATCGATGATCCGGCTTGGCGAATACGACACACTGCTGCGGATGACCCCGGCATTGCCGAGCGCATACATCTGCCGCTTTGCCTCAGAATAATTGCCTGTGCAGGCAGTCATCTGAAACCTCACGCCGCTGCCCGAGGAAACCACCTGATCCACTTCATAGAGACTGCAGGCCATCGGGTAGTAGTCATATTCTTCTCTGGCTGAGACTTCGATGGTCATCGCTGGCAAAGCAGTGACCAGAGAAGCCGCAAGACTGATCGCTGCTGTCAGAATCGGAATCTTTCTCATTCTGCCGCTCCTTTTATTCGTTCAGGTCCACATTGACCGTGATCCAGGTATTCTGGCCGCTGACTTTCAGCTTGAGAACGCCGGTATACGTGATCGGATGATCCTCCGGATCATAGGCATAGAAGAACAGATAGCCGGAAGACGTATCTGAAATGGTCTGTCCGAGCATATTCCTGAACTTCAGGGTATGAATCTCTGCTGGCAGTGCTTCGAATACTTCCGAAGAATTCTCCGGCACATACTGCGCACTGTCCAGGGAGATCGTATCGCCATACAGCGAAACCGCATCGACCTGGAAGGCATAGACCTTGGTGGTCGACGGAAGCAGGTATTCCTGGTCTTCGCCATTCACGGTCTGATACAGCGGCTCGCCGGTGATTTCTCTTGCCTTCGATACCGTCATCTGATACGTCCGGCCATCCGTGATCACATCTCCGTCGGTATACGTCAGCATCCCCTCTGTTCCCTTGGGTTCCTTTAAAGAAAAGGAAAGAACCTGTTTCTGGAAGTCTGCGGAGACCGTGACGGAATCAAGCGAAGCATCCTTCACCGGGATGAAGAGATTGGCATCAAGCGGAGAAGTTTCAGAAATCAATGAGAACATCACATTCTGCCTGCCGAGAAACAGGTTCTTCTCTTCCAGGGCATTCACATAGTCCTGAACCTGATCCAGCCGGATTCCTTCGCTGGTCGTGAAATGAGAAAGCGGCACATTGAGAGGGCTCGTTCCGCTGACATGCACATTGGCAATCACGAACCGGAACCCCAGACCATCTAATGCAAACACCCTGTAATCATTGACTGAAACCCCAAGAGAAGCCATCTCTGAAGTCTCAGAAGGAACACTCATCGCCCCCTGGGAAGCCAGGGCTGCCTTCTGTCCGATCGTATCCGGATCCGAAGAAGCAGCAGGCCTGTGATCGCCATTCTGCAGCAGAAACAGAAATACCGCAATCACTGCTGTCAGAATGAGTACTGCTGCAATCAGAATCCGGGAAGTTTTCAGTTCATCTTTTCCTGTCATGTTCCTTATTATAAACGATCTGCACGCCATCTGCTGATTCTCGTGGGATGCTGCAGAAGAAAAAATCTGCCTCTGCAGGCAGATCATTCATTCCGGAATAATTGCTGATAAGCAGAGATCGGTTCTGACATCGCCGATTGTTTCTGCAGCTGCAGGGATTCTTCCTGCAAGGCTTCTGACTGCATCAGCTTCTTTACAGTCCTGATCAACTCCTCTGCATCCTCTGCCACCAGGTTCTCGGCAACGTATTGCGGCCGATGGAGCGTGGATCGGAATCCCGTGATCAGCATCTCATTGAGAAACGCATGCTTCACAGCCGAAACGATCTCATTGCCATAATTGATATCGAAGTACCAGCCGCACTCTGCAAAGAGCTGACTCAGAATCTGGCTGGAAGCAGCCGGATACAGACGCACATTCGGACAGGAACCGAAGGAAAGCAGCTTCGAAGACATCTCCGTAACTGCCGCAATCATGAAGTTCATCTGGGGCAATCCCTTCACCAGCGCCTCCAGCTCAGCAATCTGATCCGAGTTCGTGCAGATCAGCACCTCAGACCGGTTCCTGTGAGCGTGATCAAAGGGATAAACGAAGCCGAATGGACGCACATAGTCAAGAGAAGCCCCGAGCGAGCAGAGCTTTCTGAAGCTCTCCTGATTCTGCACGAGGATGCGGTTCGTATGGGAAGCCCCTGCTAAGATCATCTGCATGTTTCCGGGAATATCAGGCCGCTTGCCTTCTTGCCAGAAGAGGACGTTGTCCGCGTCTGAAGAAGACAGGCGCTCGCTGACAAACAGCGGCGTCGACAGCGAATTGTAGAAGATCCGCTGTCCTTCATAGCCAAGTTCCCTGATCAGCTGCACGGCAAGTTCAGTCCGGTTATGAAACAGGCTGACAGTGCCATTCCTGGTGACCAGAATATCGCCAGTCACGTAGTTCTCGACAACCCGTTCTCTTCCCTCCTGATCCATCCAGGAGCAGCAGAAACGTTCGCCTTTCTCATTGAAGGAAGTTCTTGCATAGAGCAGCCCGTGGAGATCATAGTGATCCGTGAACCGCACGGTTCCATTCTCATCCAGCCAGTCAGCATCGCTGACAATCCGGCTTTTTCCGTTCTTTGCATAGAAGATCCTTGCCCGCAGGTGATTGCGGTCATAGACCCTTGCCGACATGCCATCCGCACTGATCTCCCAGTAATCCGGAAGCTCGATCTGATTGAAATACCGGCTCATGCCAGGCCGCCAGCCAGCATGACGCAGCTGGTATTCCCGGATCTCTGCCTCGCTCTTCTCTCTGGGCGAATGAACCGCTCCAGGAAATGCACATGGTTCCTCCTCCTGGCAATACATGCCATACAGCGAACCGACATCATCCGGCAAGTACGCTTCTTCAGAAAGCACAAGCACCGGCCCGGAAAAGCCTGCCATCCTGAACGATTCCTTCAGCATCTTTGCGGCTTCATCATAATGATCAAGAAGCAGAATTCCTTCCTGACCTATTCTGCCTGTATCACGTTTTTCCATTTCTGCACCACGTTTTCTGTCAGATACGCCGAAGCAATCTCATAAGAGCACTCTGAGTACGCCTTGCGATCTGCCGTCCTGAAATACTGCACGACCACCTTTGCCAGGGCATTTACCCGCTCTTTCTCACTCATCGATTCCGAAACCGGAATCAGCGTTCCGTTCTTCCCATTGCGGATGAAGGACGGATTTCCATAAGGAACCTCAAACCCAATCATCGCGAGACCGCTCCCGACCGCTTCCATAAGACTGAGTCCGAATCCTTCGCTTGTGGAGCCGGACAGATACAGCTCATAGTTCTGATAAAGATCGTTCATCTCCTGCTGTCCGAGCAGATGAATATATCCGGACGCATTCCTGGTCTCGATCAGTTCCGCCAGGCGCTGATGCTCTCCGCCTTCCCCGCAGATATCCAGCGTCAGTTCCGGAACCTCTGCTCTGGCAAGAATGCATGCTTCAATGACCCAGTCCAGATGTTTCTCGCTGGCAAGCCGCGAAGCAGTCACGATCGAATACGGCTTTCTCGGCTTTTCCGGCACCTCTCAGCCGGTCGAGGGAACCGACCGGGATCACCTCAATCTCCGGTATCGTTCCGATATAGTGTTCAAACTGCTCTGCCATCTTCTGCTTCTGGGCTTGTGTGGAGGCGATGAAGAAACTGATATGCCGCCACAGATCAAACGGATACTCATAATAGTTGTTCCAGAGAATATGCTCCTGATCCGTGCCGGACAGGCTGTAATGGTCCGCATGCACGACGACGCAGACTCTTGCATCGCCGGCATTCTCGAAGATTGCCTGGCCGATGCCGGTCGTGCGGTCCACGATCACGAGATCGTGCCTGGAAAGATGGAGGCATTTCACGAAATAGCCGACAAAGTCTTCTTTCGAATCGAAGATATGATCTGCAAAGCGATACATGGAATTCTTCCCGCCGATCAGTTCCTCATAGGCAATGGACCCATCTTCATTGAAAAATCTTCTCAGATACAGATGGGCACTTCCATTCAGCGGCGCATAATATTCCGAATAGATTCTTCCATACGTGAAGTAGTCCTTGCGGATCAGAGCCCCGCGGGAAACATACTCCGCCCGATGAACGAGATCCTGTTTCTCATCAGTGAAATAAACCGTGCACCAGTGACCGGGATCCTGAAACTTCAGCCTCCCGGTCTTTCCGGTTCTCTGGAAAGAGTACTTCTGATCCGCAAGGGAAGCTTCAAACTGTGACAGCGTATACGTCACCGGGGAAATTCTGAAATCGGTGAAATACGTATAAAGCCAGATCACTTCCTCATCCGCAAAGCCGATATGCTTCGTGAAATGCTCCAGGTTCTCCTGCGGAAACATATCGGTGAAGACGAACTTTGCCGGTTCTTTCAGCACCCGGAACATCCTTGCCCTATAGAGCTGCGCATATTCGACGCCGCTGGAAGCCCAGCCGATGCCGAGATTGAAATTGTAGATCATGCCGCTTCTCCTTACGGAAACAGAATTCTCTGCTTCCCATCCGCTCCCTGAAAGAGCTCTGCCAGGAAGAAATTCCGGATAATATTCTCCATCATCGTCTGTTCCATGTCTGCAAAGGAACGATACGCTTCCCGGCTGTACTCGAAGATCGGATTTCTCTGAGCAGTCCCGCGCGAAGCGATCGCATACTGCAGCTGCTGCAGATAGTCAACTTCCTCGACCCATCCTTCGTCCAGTGCCTTCAGCATGCATTCCCGCACGAACTCCTGCAGCTCCTCAGCATGCGCAAATGATGCCTCTTTCTGCTTCAGAAGCTCCTCTGCATAGATTTCCAGCCGGTTCAGAAGCGCAGCAGAATTCCCTTTTTCCGAGAATGAAAGAACGTCCGGATCCACTTCATACGAAAGATGATCCAGCACATAGCGGCTTAGCTCGCTCTCACTGATGGAGCGATGGCTGCTTGCAAACCGCTTCAGATTCTCATGCACGAGGTTCTTCAGAAGATCTTCGGGCACCGCTTCGCCATCCAGCAGCCGGTTTCTGGCATCATACAGGATTTCCCGCTGTCTTCTCAGAACCCGATCATACCGGACTGCCTGCTCACGAGTCGCGACACTCTGTTCTTCCATGGTCCGCTGTGCCTTCTGAATCAATCGCTTCAATCGGGCATGAGAAATGGATTTCTTTCCGGAGAGGACTGCCTCGGTCTGATCCGGAAACATCTCGGTCACAATCTCATCTTCCAGCGATACGAAGAACTGGCTGCTGCCAGGATCGCCCTGACGGCCTGCTCTTCCTCTGGCCTGCCGTTCCAGACGGGTATTCTCCATGCGGCCGATGCCGATCACCGCCAGACCGCCAAGCTCCTGCACGCCATCTTCAAGCTTGATATCGGTTCCTCTTCCAGCCATGCCGGTCGATACCGTCACTGCATTCTTTCTGCCGGCCGCAGCGATGATCTCGGCTTCCCAGTACGCATTGCTCGCATTCAGAACGCTGTGCGCCACATGCTTGTCTACCAGCATCCGCGAGAAGATCTGCGTATCCTGGATCGTTGCCGTGACAATCAGCACCGGCTGACCTGTGGCATGATGATGCAGCGTTTCCTTCAGCGCTGCTTCATATTGTTCTTCGGCAGTCGCATAATACCTGTCCGCATAGTCGATGCGCTGCAGTTTCTTATGAGGCGGAACGATGACCACCCGCTTGTGATACACTTCCCGCAGCTCTTTTCTCGCATCCCGGAACGTGCCGCTCATGCCGCACATCTGCGGAAACATCAGGAACAGATTCTGATAGGTGATTGAAGCGATAGAACGCTGCTCCTTTGACAGACGAAGATGTTCTTTCTGCTCAATGGCCTGATGAACACCCCCTCTCAGCTTCATTCCCGGCAGGCTTCTGCCGGTGCTGTTATCGAGCAGGACAATCTCTCCGGAATCCGAAATCATGTAGTCCTTCTGAATCTGGAACAGCACTCTTGCCCTCAATGCCAGCTGAATATGCCGGTTCAGCTCGAAATTTTCATGCGCAAAGAGATCGGAGATCCCGAAGAACCGTTCTGCATATGCAGTGCCTGCCTCTGTGAGCCAGACCGACTTCTCTTCGGTCTCATAGTCTCTTCCTTCTTTCAGCGTCGAGACAAAGAAATCCGCACTTTCATAAAGATCTGACTGCACCCGCGGCGAGCCGGAGATTACCAGCGGCATCTGCGCTCCATCCAGCAGAACGGAATCCGCTTCATCAATCAGGATGAATTCAAACGGACGCAGAAACCGGTCTTCCGAGCGCATCACGAGATTGTTCAGCAGATAATCAAACGCCAGCACGCAGTGCGTCGTATACAGAATATCTGCCGCATAGTTCACCCGTTTCTCAGCATTGGTGAAAGAACGATCCGGAGTCCTGGTGACCCCTGCCCGTTCAGTCAGTCCCATAAATGAGAATACTCCTCTCAGCTGCTAGGCATCCCGATAAGCCAGGTATTCATTCGCCGTGACCAGAATCGTGCTTTTTCCCGTCAGGGCATGAAGATATAACGGCATCGTCGCCGTCAGCGTCTTCCCCTCGCCGGTATTCATCTCGGCCAGGCATCCCAGATGCAATGCGGCCGCTCCATAGATCTGCTCCTCAAACGGTTAGATTCCAAGGATTCTGCGATCTGCTTCCGCAATTGCCGCATAGGCCTCCGGAAGAATCTCATCCAGGCTCTTTCCTTCCGCAAGCTCCTGCTTCAGTTTCTTCGTCTCCATCCGAAGCTCCTGGTCGCTAAGACGAGAAATCATCTCTGCCTTCGCTCTGACCGCTTCAGTGATCTGTTTCAGCTTTCGATCGCTCATGGTCTAGAGATCTCCGTAATCGTGAAGGAATGGAAGTGAAAGGCATGCGCCCCGGCACAGATCAGCTGAGCCTCATAGCTGTATGCCTTCAGCGGACACTTCAGATCCATTTCCGGCTGGTCCATGACCATACTCCCTGCTTCCTCCCCATTTTTGCCATGAAATACAAAGCGCAGAAAGATTCCCTGCGGCACATCCGTGTCAATCTTCAGGGAAACATGATAGCTTCCTTCTCCATCGATGATCGGCAGCGAAGGCTCGATTCTTCCCGCCTGATAATTGACCATCGAATACCAGACTTTGATCACCGTCCCGGCCGGCATCAGCGCATTGCGGAATTCCACATCCTCCGGAGCATGAAATCTGATTTCTGATCCATACAGGTACGTATCCCCCGCATATTCATTCCAGGTTACTTTCCAGCTGTTTCCAAGTTCATTCATCCTGTTTCTGCTCTCTTCCGAATTCTTTCCGCAGCACGCGCTGATACTGCCAGACAAACCAGCTGACAATGCCATGCGTATCATCGTTATGACGGCCATGCAGGCCTTTGCAGATCATCCTTGCCGAAGCGCCCTTCACATGAGCCAGCAGCTTCTGATACGCATCCTGATCATAGTCATCCTCAATCATGTAAGCCGCATAGATCGTCCGGCCCGACCAGTCAGTATGGTCAAACCGATCCCAGAAACGCGCATTGAGCGCTTCTGCTGCATCATGGCTGAGACTTCCCTCTGACTTCCAGAGCACATCGAGAGAAGTCGCAAACAATCCCGGCCTGAGCAGGCGCTCATTTTCAGCCACATTGCCAAGACTTACGAGCGGCTTGCCGACAATCACATTGCCAGCCGCAATGCGGGTGGCATAATACAGAGCACCGAACGTGCCCATCGAAAGACCGGAAAGCACGACCTGATTCTCCTGGAATCCAAGGGTGCTGCAGGCCTTGCGGATCGCTTCGAGAATCAGCGATTCATATTCTTCATCCCCAAGATAAAACGCTCCGCCTTCCAGCCGCGATTCGCTGACCAACAGAAACGGGCATCCCATCCTTCTCATCATCCGGTATCCCTCAAAGCCTTCCATGGTCTTGTATCCGGAGAAATACACACAAAGCGGCGGTTTCAGATCCCCCGGATCAAAGTACGTGAATACTTCTTCTCCAGCAGAAGTGACCAGGCGCTTTCCTCCTGGAAGAAAGGCACCATTTCCTCTTCTGGAATAGCGGTCATGAAGCGCTCTGATCTTCAGCTTGCCATGCCCGCATGCATTCAGAGAAACAAAGACCGGACCGGATCGCTTCTCATTATCAATGGTCACAGGCTGTCTGAGTTCCTGTTCAGAAAACGTCCAGGTATTCTGAATTGCTGAGACGCTGCCGCTGGGGAACTGGGTGATCTGCAGTTCGATCGAGACACTGTCATCCTTTTCATACTCCAGCCAGAAATCAATCGCCTGGCCATGTTCCACTGGAATATTACCTCGCCAGAATACCGCCTGGTGCATCGTATCTCCGAACGTCCCCTCAAGGACCGCTTCCGAATATCCGTTCCAGGAAACGAAGCCATGGAAATACGGAGAAACCGACATCATGTGCGGATCAAACTTCTCGCCATAAGACCTGGACTCATAGTTCTTCAGCTGATCGGAAAGAAACGGCCGCAGTTCTGCCTGGCTGATGGTCCTTGCGATCCTGGACTGCTTCAGCCGCTCCATTGCGGCATTCAAGCTCAGTCCCTCCAGGAAAAACAGACAATTGGCCCGCACATGCCGGTTCAGATACTCCGCTTCCTCTTCGCTGAGTTCTCTCAGAATGAAGGCGATCTCATACTCCGGATCAGAAGCGTTCAGTCCGGGCTCATAATTCCATTTCACATCCTCGCTGAGCACCATCTCTTCGGAAAGATCATTTCCGCCCAGCTGCAGTGCCTGAATGCTGATCAATCTCGATCACCTCCTTCCATGCCTTCTCAAGCTCCGGTGCCGTGAACCTGCTGCCAAGCTCATAAGACGCAATCTGAGCTTCATTGAAATGTTCCACACTGCCAAGATAATAATCCGCTGCCTCTGGCAGTTCCAAGACATCCTTCAGGATCTTTCCGTTCTTTCCATCCTCGATGTATTCCGTCTTCTGCCTCGTGATCTGCGGAATGCCCATGCTCATGGCAGAAATCTCCAGGAACTGATCCGGCAGCGGCGAAAGATCGCATACTGCCCGCTGTTCCCTGAGCGTTCTGCTCACATGCATCTCATCCACGCACTGAGCAACCGAGAAGACTCTGGCAAATGGATCATCAGATACGGAATTCTCCGAAACCCCTTCTTCGCTGCCTGCCATTTCCGGATCCAGGCCCGCTAGGCTAAGTGCATTCTGAGCCCGTTTCAGCAAGCTGATCTTTTCCTCATATTTCGAAGATCTCGTAAACAGGCAGACTCTTGCCCGATGATTCCGGTTCAGGATATATCCAGCAAGCAGCACGATCATCTGATTGAACTGCTCTTCTGACAGATGATCGCAGGCCGCGAGAATATTCTGCACATGCAGATGCTGGCTGATGCCGAACTCCACTCTGGCTTCATATGGCGTGATGACCCGGATCGGCGTACTTGCATGCAGATGCTTCTTCACCGCTTCAGCAGTGCTTTCCTTATCGGCCACAATGCAGCCAGCCGAATCCAGAAGTTCCTGTTCTGCTTCTGTGAGTGCGTGTTCCTCCATCCGCCGCTCGAAAAACGAAAGAATCTTATGCCGATCCTTCAGAACCGCATTCAGCACCTGTGAGTGCAGCGGATGCATCGCAATGGCAAACACATCGGAAGGATCGGTGTCCTTCAGAAAGCAGCTCAGCACTTCTGCGATGACTTCACCAAGATTCTGATACCGTCCTTTTGCATAAGGGACTCTTTCTGCTCCATTCAGGAAGAACGCCCTCTCCGGATTGATGACGACATGGCCATCCTTCAGATATCTTGCAAACTTCCATACCCCCTGCTCATCAAAATAGCGTTCAAAGACAGGAGCCCCGTTTTCATAAGCAGTCTGCAGCGAGACAAAACCGCGGTCATCATAATGATTGCTGGCGGTCAGAAGTCCATTCTGAAACAGATCCACCCGGAACATGTTGCCATCTTCCGCAAAGCTGATCTCGGCATATTTCTGATGATTCCGCATGACCAGCACCGCAAAGGGAGAATAGACAAACTCCACATCTTCCGGCCACGAAAGATCATGGAACGAAAACGTATGCATGGCTCTTCCTGAAATCGCCTGCATCGCATCAAAGCATGACCAGTACGGCACATGATAGACACCCTGCCGATGCAGGAAATGACGGAAATTCGGAGAAAAGCTCAGAAGCAGGATCTTAAGCGGAGCAACCTTGCGGCGGAAAAACAGCTGAACCTGCTTGACGGTATCATCAAACTCCGTCACCGTCCTTGCCCGGTACCAGACCTGCTCGTTTTCTCTCCAGTCATTTTCCTGATACCACGCCGGAATGAAATACTGCATGATTCTCTCCTTTCCTGCTTACAGGAAGAACCGATATGCGTCATACCGGTAATACGTCCCGATTTCATGAACAAGGCTGCACACGATGCTGACAAGAATCATCACGGAAGACGGAACCATCGCCAATGCAGCAGGAATCTGTCCTCTCAACGAAAGCACCATCGAAACTGCCATGCATAACGCCTGCAGAAGCCCGCTGATCAGGCTCCACCTCAGCACAAGGCCAGTCAGATAATTCTTCGTCTTCTTTCCTGCTGCCATTCCGATGATACTGTCGCCATTGCGCTGCAGCTGACGTGCTGTTTCCTTCGGATTCAGCATCAGCATCGAGAAAACCACGGAAAGAACCACAATCAGAATCAGATAGACAATCACACCAAGAGGCTTTGTCAGCACCAGATTCTCACTTGCCACACTCAGCGATGCATTGTCCGGGAAGAAATACGCAAGCATTTTCACGAGATAATACGGAACGAAAAACGCAGAAGCCGCAAACATCACCGGCATGATTCCCATCGGGGCCCGCTTGTACGCAAGATAGTTCTGATCCGCGTGCACATTGTGAATCGACACCCGCTGCAGCGGAATCCGGATGATGGAGTTCTCCATCAGAATGGTCCCGGCAATCACGATGACGCAGAGCCAGACCATCGGCCGAAACGCAAAGAAATGATTTGCATTCATATTCTGCGCAAGCGACGTCAGAATATTGATCAGGATGATCGGCATGGAAGCACCGACTCCATGTTTCTCATTCTCAAAGCAGAGAAAGCTGATTCCTACCGCGCCGGCAATCATCTCCAGAATCACGATCAGTCTGAGAGACCATAACGGTCCGATATCACTCCGATAAGTCAGTTCATAAGACCTCATGATGGCCATCACGATGCTGAACAGGATCGCTGCCGTCCGCATCCAGCGATCGCTCTCCATCTTCGAGATCTTTGCTCTTGAAGCAGCACTGCGGAACGCAAAGAGAATCTGCACCAGAAGCGACGCATTGATATAAGGCATGATGCCAAGCGCCATCACCGTCACCCGATAGCGATCCCCGCTCACCATCATCGAAAGCAACGCCTGCACATCCGCTGCACCGCCATTGACTGATTCCGCATCGATGCCATACAGAACAATACTTCGGCAGAACAGATAGACCGCAGCCACCAGAATCGTAAACAGGATCCGGCTAGGCAGCTCATGTGTTTTCTGTATCTTCATCCAGAATAATAACCCTTCCATTCAATCTGAAAACTTCAGATACGCATAATGGTCATCCGCCAGCTGACGAATGACCAGTTATGTGTTTCTGACTTCTTAATGCTTTCTCACCTGAAGCAGAACTTCGCCATTCAGCTCTTCCAGTTCCGATGACACCGTTCCAGCGGCAGAAGCCGTCCGCGAAGCGCTGAGTTCATTACCGCTGAAACTGCGCTCCGTCATATGATTGCTCGACATCTCGCTGAACGAATCTTCCGCGGACATCCGGATACTGTTCGAAATACTGTTGCTGTTCTCGGATTCCGACTCTGAAGCAGCCGTCGAAGCAGAAGCAGACTTGCTTTCGCTTGCTGCTGCACTTGCACTGTCACTCGAGCTTCCTCTCTGACTTCTGCTTTCTGAAGTCGAGACAGATCCTTCCCTCTCAATCCTGCCTGTCTCTGACGCACGAACTTCCGCCGGATGCGCAGATACCGTGTTCACCTCTGAACCGCCAGCATCCGGAGCAGTCAGACTCAATGACACCGGCTGAACCTCAGCGGTCATAGAACCAGCAATTTCGCTTCCTGCTGAACCAGTCTGGCTGACTTCAGAACCAATGAAGTTCTCATTTGCAGCAGACTCTGAAGCTGAATTGCTGATGCTTGCAGATTCAGATGCAGAGACACTATCACTCGCTGAACCTGCTGATGTCCGATCAGATTCAGAAGTACTAACACTATCACTTTCTGAAATACTTGCAGATTCAATTTCGCTTGCTGATTTCGAAGTGCTCTCGAGCTCCCTTTCAGACTCTGATGTGCTAACGCTCTCCGCCATAGAGGAGGAAGTACTCTCACTTGCAGACTTCATAGATTCCGAAGCAGAAACACTATTGCTCTCAGACCTTGAGGATGCACTACGAGATTCCGAACTGCTTACGCTTTCAGATCCCGACACGCTCTCAGATTCAATGACACTCTCTGATTCACTTTCACTTTCTGATTCCGAACTACTCACGCTCTCAGATCCTGACGTGCTTGAAGACTCACTCTCTGATTCTGAAGTGCTTTCAGACTCACTTTCGCTTTCGAATTCTGATGTGCTTTCGCTATCAGCCTCACTCTCTGAGGTGCTAACAGATTCGCTGATGCTCTCGGATTCCGAACTGCTTACGCTTTCAGATTCAATAACGCTCTCAGACTCACTCTCACTTTCTGATTCCGAACTACTTTCGCTATCAGACTCACTCTCTGAGGTGCTAACAAATTCGCTGATACTCTCGGATTCCGAAGTGCTTACGCTTTCAGATTCAATAACACTCTCAGATTCACTTTCACTTTCTGATTCCGAACTACTTTCGCTTTCGAATTCTGATGTGCTGCTGCTTGAAGAAACACTGAGACTATCAGAGGTGCTGGCACTCTTAGAATCACTGGTGCTCTGACTTGCTGATGTGCTTGAGGAAATACTTCCGCTGATACTGAGCGATCTGCTCACACTCTCAGATCCTGATGTGCTTGCAGACTCACTTACTGATTCGGAGGTGCTTTCGCTCTCAGACTCACTTTCACTTTCAAATTCTGACGTACTTTCGCTTTCAGATTCTGATGTGCTTACAGACTCACTCTCTGATTCGGAGGTGCTCACGCTCTCAGACTCACTTTCGCTTTCAGATTCTGATGTGCTTTCAGACTCGCTCTCTGATTCGGAGGTGCTTTCGCTCTCAGACTCACTTTCGCTTTCAGATTCTGATGTGCTTTCAGACTCACTCTCTGATTCGGAGGTGCTTTCGCTTTCAGACTCACTTTCGCTTTCAGATTCTGATGTGCTTACAGACTCGCTCGTGGAATCAGAAGTGCTGGCACTCTCGGATTCTGACGCACTGACGCTCTTCAAGGCAGATGTGCTTGTGCTTGAAGAAACACTGAGACTATCAGAGGTGCTGGTACTCTTAGAATCACTGGTGCTCTGGCTTGCTGATGTGCTTGAGGAAATACTTCCGCTGATACTGAGCGATCTGCTCACACTCTCAGAAGTACTCAGGCTAAGAGAAGCACTCTTGCTGAGGGAAGCACTGATGCTTTCAGAAGTACTGATAGAAGCGGAATGTTCAATTTCAGAGCTTAAACTGCTGCTGATGCTATCACTGAAAGATGCAGATATGCTTGCAGATTCTCTTCTGGAATCTGATTCCGATTCACTTGCCTGCCGGCTTGTACTCTCGGATTCTTTTCTGCTGACAGAATTGCTATTGCTGGCAGAAGTGCTGAGGCTCTCGGATTGGTCTGCACTGAGTGAAGTGCTGGTGCTGATGGAAGCGGAAGCACTTGCGGAAGTGCTGGCACTGATGCTCAGGGATTCACTCTTTGAGGTAGAGGTGTCAGCGCTTTGTGAAGCGGATCTGCTGACAGAAATGCTTTTCGAAAGAGAATCACTTTCGCTTGCGGAAATACTGGTGCTTCCGGAATCGCTGATGGATGCAGATTTCTCAGTACTATCCGAAGCGCTGATTTCCAGCGAAGCACTTTCCAATTCAGAAAGCGAAAGGCTCTCTGAACGGCTTGCTTCAGACGCATTGCTTGCAGAAGCAGATTTCTCGTCTGAGATGCTCTTTGATTCGGAAAGTGACCTGCTTTCAGAACTGATATTTGCCTCTGAGATGTTTTCTGACTCTGATGCTGCAATGCTGGAGGATTCTGATTCCTTCTGAGAAGTGAATTCACTTTCAGAGGCATGCTTGCTTTCAGAAGCAGAACCGGATTCAGACGCATTCAGGCTTTCCGATTCAGAAATGCTTCCTGACGTGCTTGTGCTGGCGGATTTGCGATCTGCCTCTGACTGGCTCTGACTGCTGATTCCCTCTTCAGAGAAAGACACACTCTGCACTTCAGAAACAGATGCCGATGTGCTTTCACTATGAAGGACAGATTCACTCTGCTTGCTGCTGGCACTCTCTGAATCACGGATGCTTTCAGAGAAGGATTGGCTGGAAGACCTGCTTGCCGCCTCAGAGGCAGAGGTACTCGCAGACGCACTGCTGCTTTCAGATTCTCTGTCACTGGTGCTGAGGAACTCGCTGTTCTGAACAGAGTCGGTACTTGCTGACTTGCTGACGGATCCGGAAGCACTAGCTGAGGCGGAGACAGAACCAGAGACGGAAGCGGAAGACTGGCTTGCGGAGGCGCTCTGGCTGGAAGACGCTGATGCAGAAGCTGATTCTGAATCATACGCTGATGCAGACTTCTGAGACTCCATCGTGCTTTCCGATACAGAAACCGACGCTTCCTCAGACCTGCTCTCGCTGATCGAAGCACTTGCTGACTGGGATTCCTTAAAGGAAACAGAGGCAGATTCAGAGGCTGATCTGCTGTTGCTTCCTGATTCCTGTTCAGACAGGGAACGAGAGGAAGCAGATTCAGACTGTTTCTTCGATTCAGATTCGCTGGATGAGGAAAGATGATTGCTGAGAGACTGACTGCTGCTGAGGCTGGAGGAAACGGATCCGGAATTCTTCACGGATTCAGAAACCAGCTGGCTCAGGCTCTGGGAGGCTGAGGTGACCGTACTGCGATTGCTGTGATATTCATCTACTCCCTTGTCAAAGTCCTGTTCCGAGAAATAGGCATATCCTTTTTGTCCGAAATTCGCTACGTCGCTGCGGGAAGAAGGAATGAACTGTCCTCCTTTTCCGAGTGTTTTCTGAAGAACCAGAATTCCTCCGATCACGTTCGGATCGTTTGAGCCCTTAGAGCCTTCCTGATTCAATGTATCGAAAAGCGGATTTCCATTCTTATCCACCGTGATGTAGTCAAAGTATGCAGTATGTTCTCTCTGATCATTGCCCATGTAGGTTACTTTGACATAGTTACCCGCACCGGAATTCTGTTCCCATTTTCCTTCGAAGATTGTGGTAACCTGACTTTCCTGATAGAACCGGTATTCGACGAGGAGATTGGCAAGTTCATTGCCTTTTGTCCAGTAATCTCCATAAACGTAGCTCTCTCCTCTTGTGATGAATCCCTGCTGAATGGATTTCAGTTCAGCCCGGGCCCTCTCAATTCTGGCAATCAGATCTTCCAGATACTGGTCCTGCAGATTTGACTGTGAAAACTGAATCGAAGCCGAGGCAAATGCAGAATCTGCTGTGCTGATTGCTTCAGACAGGCTGGCCATCTCGCTCTGATAAGCAGAAGCAGACTCTGATGCTTCAATGACACTGATGGAATTGCGCTCCGAAGCTGAAACGGAATCAGATTCAGAAAGGGAAGCAGAAGCGGAATCAGAAACCTCTGCATTGCTATCTGAAACGGAAGCAGAGAGAGAAGCTGCGTTCCTTGAGGACTCTGAAACGGACACAGAATCACTTGCGGAAGCACTGAGAGAAGATTCGTGTTCAGAGATGGAGGTGCTGATCGAATCAGAAGCTGCAGTGCTTGCACTTGCAGCACTTGCGCTTTCAGAACCGCTCTTGAAAAGCGAAGTGCTCTCGGATGCACTGAGGCTGGCTGCTTTGCTGCCGCTTAGGGAAGCAGATTCACTTTCAGAAGCTGCGCTGAGACTCAGAGAAGTGCTCAGCTGATCTTCAGACGAACGGACACTCGCTGAAGTGCTTCTGCTTTCAGATTCGAACGCAGAAACTGCTGCATCAGATGCACTGGCGGATCCGGAAGATGATCCGGAAGCGGACGCAGATTCGCTGGCACTGCTGGAAGTGCGTTCCGAAAGAATTGCCGAGGCAGAGTCAGAAACAGATCCTGCCATAGAAGCAGAAGTGCTGAGGGAAGCTTTCGCTGCTTCACTTGCATCGTTCAGAGACTGACTCTGGCTCAGGGATTCGCTGGATTGTTCAGAAAGAGAAGTGCTTCTGCTAGAGGACTGGCTTGCATTCTCTGCAGAGCTGCTCTCGGATAATGAGCTGCTTTCAGATTCTGAGGCAGCACGGACAGAGGCAGAAGTACTTCTGCTTTGAGAAGCAAATGCAGCACTTTCAAAGCTGCTGAGGGAAGCAGAAGAAGCATGAGCACTCTCAGAATGCTTCACGCTCAGAGAAGAAGACTGTGATTCTGAAGCTGAAGTGCTTCCGGATGCAGAAACGGATCCGGAAAGCTGGTTCAGTGAGGTATTTTCCTGATTCAGAGAAGCAGCTGCAGACTCAGAAGCAGAAACTGCTGCGGATGCAGAGAATGAGGCTGATTCTGAAGCAGCATTGCTCTGAGAACCGATTTCAGAGTTCCGTCCGGATGCCTGGCTGGCTTCTGCAGAGAGCAAAGCACTGGTGCTGATGGAATTGCTCTGGCTCAGAGACAGGCTGACGGCCTGCTCACTCTTTCCATAGGCGGATGCATCAGTGCTCAGACTATGAGAAGTGCTGGCTGCTATGGAGCCTTCAGCAAGGCTGAGAGATCTGCTCAGTGAGGCAGAAGCACTCTCTGAATTCAGAGTTTCTGTTTCTTCTGAAGATTTCTCCAGAACTGAGGTGGAAGCTTCCTTGAGAGACTGATTCTGCGCTGCATCTGATTCAGATGCGGATTCTGAGGCAGAGTGAATTCTTTCTGTCTGTTCAGAACGCATGATTGCTGCAGACTCTGATTGTGAAGCAGCGGAAGCTGCAGAGATGGAATCAGACTGCTGAGCAGATTCACTTGCCTGATACACCGATTCCATCTCGGTCTCTTTTGTTTCTGCTTCAGATTGTGTCGGTTCCTGATTCTCAGATTCCGGATTTAAGGATTCCGCCTCAGACTCAGATGCCTGAGCGTTTACCTGGTAATCATTCTCGCTGTCAGCAGCGCTCTCTGATTCCATTTCCTGTGCATATACCGTATTGCCCTGAGCAGCGAGGGCGGCGCCGAGAATCGTACCAGTGGCGGCAGCACGCCCTAAAAGCGTCTGTTTCCGCTTTCTGATGCCATGTGATTGCGTTTCTTTTTTCTTGTTTTCATAAGATCTACCCCAGTAGAGTCGGATGGAGAATACGGCAGGAAAGCTCCTGCAAGAGAAGGCTCAGTCTTCACGGAAATCGCGAGTTTCAGCAAGAAAACAGCCGGTCAATTTCCGTATCCCTATCATAGCACGGGTCTGAGCGATTTCCGGGGATAATGCATGAATATTGGAAACGTTTCATCTGTTCGATTCCGATCCTTCGGAAAGAAAAACCAGTACCTTGTTTTCAGATACTGGCTAATGGATTAATCAGAAACTTTGTCTTTCAGTGCTTTGGCTGGATGGAAGACGACGGTATGCGACTTCGGGATGCGGACTATTTCCTTCGTGCGCGGATTGATGCCATCCCGTTCCGGACGGACTTTCTGTTCGAAGCTTCCGAACCCGTATATGGAGATATTCTTCCCTTCTGCAAGTTCTTTTTTCATGGCTTCGAAGACGGAATCAACATATTCCCCTGCCTGTTTCCTGGTAATGCCTCTGGCATCGGAGATGGTACGGGCAATGTCTTTTCCTGTGAATACAATTTCCGGCTTGTACATTGCCTGCTACCTGGATCCTTTCTCGTATGGGATGCCTTCCGCTTTCGGTGCCGCGGAGTTCCTGGAAGTAAATGCAAGGACAATCAGCGAGATGATGTAAGGCATCATGTTATAGATCTTGGAATCGATGTTCAGTGCATTCAGGAAGGCAATGCCGGAATAGACATTGGATAATGCGCGGAAGAACCCGAACATCAGAGCAGCCAGAGCAATGCGCTGCGGTTTCCACTGGCCGAAGATCATGACTGCCAGAGACAGGAAGCCGAAGCCGGCAACCCCTACTTCAAACTTCCATTCAGAGACACCGGCAGTGATGTAGACGATTCCGCCCAGTCCGCCGAGAAGCCCGGAGATCAGGACACCTGCCCAGCGCATCCTGTAAACATTGATGCCCACGGAATCCGCTGCCTGAGGATTTTCGCCGCAGGCAATCAGACGGAGTCCGAAGCGGGTCTTGTAAAGAATGATATAGGCAAGAATCAGTGCGATGAGCGCAAACAGCATGAACCAGCTGAACTCGAAGCCATTGAGATTCACAATCAGCGCTTTCTTCTGCTGAATGTACTGAATGGTATTGGATACATTGTTCGGATCCTCAGCCGTATTGATGGCTCTGGCAATGATCGTTGCAAGCGCAGTTGCAAGAAGATTCATCGCAGTTCCGACGAGGGTCTGATCTGCATTGAAGTTCACGCAGGCAAACGCCAGCAGCATGGAGAAGATCACACCGCAGGCTATTGCTGCAAGCGTCGTGACGAAAATGAGAGCGGGAGCGGAAGCATCTGCTCCCATGTATTTCATGGCAAGAGCTCCGCCAAGCGCACCCATGACCATGATTCCTTCCAGGCCGAGGTTGATGACACCGGAATGTTCCGAGAAGCATCCGCCGAGTGCTACCAGCATCAGCACGGATGCGAAGATCAGAGTATATTGCACTAACAGCAGCATCGTTATTTCTCCTCCTCTTTCTTCTCAGTGTCATTCTTCTGCCTGCGGGCACCTGCATGCTGCTTCATCACGAACCTGAAGAAGCCGACAAATCCGCAGAGATAGATGATGATCGAGGAAATCAGATCTGAGATCTGGGATGGATAGATTGCCTTATCAATCAGCGAACCGCCGTCGGTAATCTGCTGAATGAAGAAGGAAGCGAAGATGGACCCGATCGGTGACAATCCGCCCAGGAAGGTTGCCGCGATTCCATTGAATCCCATGGCAGGAACGGAGGTCTGAGTCGTAGACCACTCCTGATAGGTGGAGAGAAACAGGAAGGCAGCCCCGATTCCGGCAAGGCCTCCGCCGATGGCCAGCGTCAGGATGACATTCTTCTTTTCTTTCATGCCAGCATAGCGGGCAGCTTCACGGTTATATCCGGTTGCCTTGAGCTCATAGCCGAAGCGGGTGCGATTCAGAACAATGCTGATCAGAATCGCAGCCAGGATGGACAGCGGAATGGCAATCGTTACGGTGCGGTTATTTGCAAACAGCTGATCAAGGCCAAGACCTGGCAGAACTGCCGAAGGATTGGCACCTGCAAGTTTCTTCGTATACGGGCTGGCATTGTCTTTCGGAGCACCGGAGCCGAGAATCATATTCACGAAATAGAGCGTGATCCAGTTCAGCATGATGCCCGAGATGACTTCATTGACATTGCGGTAAGCCTTGAGCGCTCCGGAAATCGCGCCGAGCAATGCTCCGGCAGCAGCTGCGAAAAGCAGGCACAGGTACCATGGCCAGTTCCAGGCCAGAGCAGCATACAGGGCTGCCCCTGCTCCGAGTTCATACTGACCGGCAGCACCGATGTTGAAGAGACCGGTCTTGTAGCAGAAGCAGATGCTCAGTGCACACATCAGAAGCGGTGCAGTTTTGGCAAGCGTATTGCCGAGGGCTTTCAGCCGGGCAGGACCGGTAGCCTTAGTCAGGAAGTTGAGAAGAATTGTACGGATCGCCTGGCCTGATCCGGAAGGATTGATGATTGCAAGAACTGCCCAGCCGATCAGAAGACCGACCAGAATGCAGATCATCGAGGAAAGAAACGTACGGAATCCTTCGCTCTCCAGCAGGCTGCCTTTTCTGTTGTTCATGCGGCTGCTCCTTCCTTCATGCGTTTCGCCCCTGCCATGTAGAGACCAAGCTCATCGGTGGTGATCTTCTTCGGATCGAGGTCGCCGACAATCTCGCCTTCATACATGACCAGAATGCGATCGCTGACATTCATCACTTCTTCCAGTTCCAGAGAAACCAGCAGAACGGCATCCCCGGCATCACGCTGTGCCACAAGCTGGCGATGAATATTCTCAATCGCACCGACGTCGAGTCCGCGCGTCGGCTGCACGGCGACCAGCAGCTTATGGTGCTTGTCCAGTTCTCTTGCGACAATTGCTTTCTGCTGATTGCCGCCGGACATGTTGCGCACAATCGTAGCCGGTCCGAGCGCAGACCGGATGTCATATTCTTCAATCAGCTGATCTGCATAATTCCGGATCGCCTGCTTTTTCAGAAAGCCTGCCTTGCTGGTGAATTCAGGCTGGAAATAACGTTCCAGCACCAGATTGTATTCCAGCGGATAATCCAGCACGAGACCATGTTTCTGGCGGTCTTCCGGGATATGCGACATCTCTTCTGAGCGCTCGCGGATCGAAGCATTCGTGATATCTTTTCCGCAAAGCCTCACGGTTCCGCTGACCGCATTCTCAAGTCCGGTGATTCCATAGACCAGTTCGGTCTGGCCATTGCCATCAATGCCGGCAATGCACACGATCTCTCCGGCATGAACATCAAAGCTGACATGCTTTACTGCGTTGTTCTTATGGATCTTGCTGGCAATCGTGAGATCCCTGACTTCCAGAACGGTCTCTCCCGGCTTTGCGGGCTTCTTGTCGACGACCAGCTGTACCGGTCTTCCGACCATCATGCGGCTCAGCTCCTCCGGAGTCGTGTCGCTGACATTGACCGTGCCGATGCACCTGCCCTTGCGAAGAACCGTGACCCGATCTGCCACTTCCATGATTTCATTGAGCTTATGCGAAATGAACAGAATCGACTTTCCTTCTTTGGCAAGATTCTTCATGATCTGCATGAGCTCTTCGATTTCCTGCGGTGTCAGAACTGCGGTCGGCTCATCGAAGATCAGAATATCATTCTCCCGGTACAGCATCTTGAGGATCTCAGTCCTCTGCTGCATGCCTACCGTGATGTCCTGGATCTTCGCATCCGGATCTACCGAAAGGCCATAGCGCTCGCTGAGCTCAATGACTTTCTTCCTTGCCTCATCCTTCTGCAGGATTCCATGCTTCGTGGTTTCCACTCCGAGCATGATATTCTCGAGTACGGTAAAAACCTGGACCAGCTTGAAATGCTGATGAACCATGCCGATGCCATAGGCATTGGCATCATTCGGATCATTGATCTTCACTTCTTTTCCATTCAGTCTGATGACCCCTTCTTCCGGCTGAATCATTCCGAACAATACGGACATCAGGGTAGACTTGCCTGCGCCATTTTCCCCAAGCAGCGCATGAATCTCCCCCTTCTTCAGCTGAAGGGTAATATCATCATTTGCGACAATTCCGGGGAAACGCTTTGTGATATGCAGCATTTCGACTGCATATGGGCATTGTTCCTCTGCCATAATTGTCCTCCCTTCCAATTTTCTCAAAAACGGTTGCTTTAAGTTAAATTATACCGGATTCAGAGACTGATGACGGGATTAAATTTCATTCTGCGGCATGCATGCAGGAAGTTCCTGGAAAAGGGAGCCATCTGAATCATTCCTGAATGTAACCTTTTCAGAAAGAACAGCTTCACCATCATTCTGCAGAAACGCCCGGAAGATGCGCAGAGGATCTGAAAGAGTACGCCCAGAAGGATGTGATATATTCCTGCAGATGACCTTTCGAGAAGACCAGCCCCATATGAGCGCAGGAATCAGTCCGAAAATAAAAATGCGAACATCCGCATGGACACGAGAGATCCTCACATGGAAATCGGCTGGATCGCTGGCTCAGGCTGATCCTCTGAAGAACGATCTTTCATTCTGATTCTCTCTTTTGACTCTCTGATGATCTTCATGATACCGAAATCCTGCATTTTTACCGTCAGGAACGAAAAAAGCAGAGGGACGAACCCTCTGCATATCATGATGATGGATGAAAGATCAGCCCTTGATGGAACCCTGATCGTCAACCGTGATCTCAACGGATGGCAATGCATCAATGGAATTGTCAACCGTGATCTTGCCGCTGTGCATGTCAGCAACCAGCTGCTTGTAATCATCTTCGGTGAAGCCATCGCCCCACTGCGTGGTGTCAGGCAGCTGCACATAGTTCTCGCTCGGAGTATCAGAAACGATGCCGAGGGTTTCAACCTTGCCCTTGTACTCATCCCACTTGCCGTCGCGGATCGCGGTGAGCAGTGTATTGACGGTTGCAGCAAGACCTTTCATTGCGGAAGTAACCGTGATGCCATCGCCGTAATCGCCGTCGATCGTAGCAGCCTGATCAACGTCAACGCCGATGACCTTTCCGCCGGTCTTAACAGCTGCTTCTGCTGCGGAGCTGTAGATGCCGCCGCCGCAGGCGAAGACAATTTCCGTGCCGCCCTGATACCAGGTATCCATGACGGAGGTGATATCTGCGTCGCCATAGAACTGGCCGCCGTAGATGTACTTCACTTCGACATCAGCGGTATTGCCGAGTTCCTTCGCTGCTTCATTAGCACCCTGAATATATCCGGAACCATAGCGGACAACTGACGGAACTGCCATGCCGCCAAGGAAGCCGAGCTTCGTGTAGCCGAGCTTCACTGCTGCATAGCCAGCCATGTATCCAGCCAGTTCTTCCTGGTAGACTGCGGAATAGACATTGTCAGCCGAGAAGGTTCCGCCAGCTGCCTTATCCAGATCAGCCTTTGCAACATCAAGAGCGACGAATTTCACATCCGGATAGAGCGGCGCTTCATCCGCAATTGCCTGGGCAAATGCAAAGCCCGGCATGACGATGACATTGTAGCCTTCCGCAATCGCATCCTCGATCGAAGCTTCACGGTCTGCGTCTGCGTCGCTGGCCGGCTTCTTGTACTCGAATTCGATTCCGTTCTCTTCGCAGAAAGCCTTGGAAGCTTCATACGTGGTCTGGTTGAAGGACTTGTCGGTGATATCCCCATAGTCGGTGACCATCGCGACCTTCATGTCAGAAGACGATGCGGCTGCAGCGGCAGTTTCTGCCGGAGCTTCGGAAGCTGCTTCAGAAGCAGCTGCTGCTGAGGTTGCTGCTGCAGAAGAAGATCCTCCGCCGCAGCCGGCCAGGCTGAGTGACATCAGCGCGACCAGAGTCAATGATAAGACTTTTTTCATCCGTTCTACTTTCCTCCTTTTAAGGTTCTGATGGACGAACTTTACTTACATTTTAAACGCTTACATGCTGTAATGCAATTCCGGAATGAACATGCATTCATCCGCTGAAAACAGCCAGGACCTATGCCCTGGCTGTGCTGTGATCAGACTTTCAGTACTTCCTTGCTCTTCTTGTCAGCGAGTTCATCCGCCTGCTTATTGTATTTATCCGTCAGCTTCTGAATCTCGTTCTCGGCATCCTTCTGGATGTCTTCATCCATGGTCTTGTCCTTCTTGATTGCCGTATTCGCATCTCTGCGGATATTGCGGATCGCAACCTTGGCTTCTTCTGCAATCTTGCCGACCTTCTTGGTCATCTCCTTGCGGGTTTCACCCGTCAGCTGCGGAACGGAAAGACGGACAACCTTGCCGTCATTCTGCGGAGCGATCCCGAGATCAGCCATGTTGATCGCCTTTTCGATATTCTTGAGGGAAGACGGATCAAACGGCTTCACCACCAGCGTTCTGCCTTCTTCCACCTTGATGGAAGCGATCTGATTCAGCGGGGTCGGGCTGCCGTAATAATCCACATTCACATCTGCGAGCATGTTCGGATTCGCCATGCCGGTACGGACAGTATTGAGTTCATCTCTGAGGTGCTCAATCTGTTTCTGCATCTTTGCTTCGGATGATTCAACGATCGGGTAAGCCATATTCTTCTCTCCTTATGTCCTATTCAATGACGGTGCCGATTTCCTCACCGCGTACTGCCTTCACGATATTGCCAGACTGATTCATATTGAATACCATCAGCTTCATATGGTTATCCATGCACATGCTGGTCGCCGTGCTGTCCATGACCTGCAGGCCTTTGCTCAATAGATCCATATAGGTCAGATGGCTGTAGCGGACCGCAGCCGGATCCTTCTTCGGATCCGCTGAATAGACGCCATCGACGCCATTCTTCGCCATCAGGATCACATCTGCCTTGATCTCGGACGCCCGCAACGCTGCCGTCGTATCGGTTGAGAAATACGGGCTTCCGGTGCCACCGCCGAAGATCACGACTCTGCCCTTCTCCAGATGCCGGACCGCTCTTCTCTGAATGAAGGGTTCCGCCACCTTCGGAATATCGATGCTTGTCTGCACGCGGGTATCGACGCCGATGCCTTCCAGGCTCGACTGCAGAGCCAGCGCATTGATGATGGTTGCAAGCATGCCCATATAATCGCCCTGTACCCGGTCGATGCCGATTTCTGCAACAGTCTTGCCGCGGATGAAATTGCCGCCCCCGACCACAATTGCGATCTGCACGCCGAGTGTGCTCGCCTCTTTGATTTCCTCAGCAAGATGTCTGAGAACAGCCGGATCAAAATTCTTCTCCTGACCGGAAAGTGCTTCCCCGCTCAGTTTCAGTAATACTCGCTTATACATTTGTGCCCTCATTTCCTGAACTTCATTATAGCATCCTGCAATTGTCCTGCTACAGCAATTTCACTGCATGTTCGGGCTCACACCGTCTGATTTCCGAGGTCCTTTCATCGCTGTCCCATGCGGTCAGAAGCCATCAGTCTGCGGATTCTTCCAGGCGGGAATGTTGTTTTTCAAACATCAGAGTTCTGGGATCTCAATCTTGTTCTGCAATGACCCGAAGAATACGGCCAGCACTGCTATGCGATGATCAGTATCGCTGCACGCCGCAAACCGGCATGCCCCATTCATGGAAACCTGCTCTTCGAAGCGGATTGCCTGCCATCTCTGATCAATCTTCGCGGCCTTCATCTGAGCTTCTGCCAGAGAATGATATGGTTCAAGATCCAGCTTCTGATCCAGCTCGCGGATGGAACTGATATCGAATACTTCCAGAAGATCCAGAAACTCCTGATTCCAGCGCAGGCAGCGGCAGTGTCCATCATTTTCTTCAAAGATGGCTGCAGGGGAAGGAGCGATCTGGTCAGGAAAACCCATGAGCGGGATCGATCCGATCTTATCGTAATAATGACGCAAGGACTTCTCTTCCAGCGGCGGCAGGAAGCCTTTCTGCAGACATTCGTCCAGGTGTTCCAGCGGAAAGGCTGCTTCAGCCGCATTCTTCTGCAGCTTCTGGCATCCCATCAAAGCAAGCTGAGTTTCTTCTTCGGCACCGCCGGCTCCGGAAACCACGGAAGTCAGCTTCATGGCTCTGCTCAGCGACAGCATCGCCATCAGAACTTCCTGTTTTCTCTCATCCCCGCCAGTCTGTTTCATCGTTCCAAGATTGATCCGGACCGCATCAAACTCCGGATTCATCAATCCGCCGATGACCATTTTTCCGGCTCCGAAATCATCCAGCCAGACCCGGAACCCCAGTTCGCGCATCGCCCTGACCTCACGGCTCAGGGCTCGGTTCTCGGTGCGGAATGCGCACTCGGAAATACCGAACGAAAAAAGCTCATGTTCCAGTCCCGCTTCATCAATCTGATCCAGGAACTCATTCCGAAGCTTGAGATTCAGGAATCCCTTTCCAGAAAGCTTGCGGACGATCGGCACGCATTGCCTGCCCGCCTGCCTGCGCTTCGCCATGAACCGTACGCATTCTGCGATCAGATAGCGATTCAGTTCCATCGATTTTCCTGCTTCTTCCAGAGCAGGAAGATATTCTTCTTCCTGCATCATGCCCCATCTTGGATCATTCCAGACCGAGCGCAGTTCCAGCTCTGCGGTCTTCTGGCTGACCGTGCGCACTGCCGGCACCAGCTGCACTTCAATCCGCCGTTTTTCAATCGCTTCGGTCAGATGCGTCAGAAGATAGCTATTCCTGCTCCGCTTCTGCTGCAGGTTCCAGTCATACCAGAAGAACATGACATCCGTACCTGCGATTTCCTCGCAGGCCATGCGGGCACAATCGACGTTTTCAGAAGCTCCGGATGAAGTTCTGCTGCAGGCATAGAGCCCCATATGAACCCGCATCGAAGACAGTGCCGGAGACTTCGAAACCATCTCCGGAAACACCGTCTGCATATGCTTGACCCGATCCCGATCGCTCAGAACCAGGAAATGATCTTCCGAGAACCGGCAGATCAGATCCGAAGGAAATACGGTTCTGAGATCTTCTGACAATTCTTTCAGCAGCAGGTCTCCTTCCGCAATCCCCAGATTCCGTCTGAACTCAGGAAACTCATCAATGCTCGTGAAAACAAGCACCGGATCTTTGCCAGCCTTGCGCAGCGCCTCCACCTGAAGATCCGACTTCACGCGGAAATACATGGCATTCGGAAGCCCGGTCAGCGGATCTGCGTCCAGCACTCTCGGGGCATTCTCATGATCTGCTTCCGCCTTCACCGGTTCCTCTGAGAATCTTGCGCCGCTGATTCTTCCCTTGCCTGACACTTTTCCCTGATACAGCTGCTCATCCGCCTGCGAGATCATCTTTCTCAGATCATCCCGCTCATGGGTATTGCCATAGACAAAGCCAAGCGTGAATTCCGGACATAGCTCCAGATCGCCGAACATGCGCGGCTTCATCCCCTTCTTCCAGTTCACCGCCGTCCGCTCGAAGTCCTGCTTGTCCAGACCGGTCTGAATGATCAGAAACTCATCCCCGCCGAACCGGTAGACCCCGTTTTCCCCGAACTGCTTCTTCAGGCTGCCGGCAAGATCTTTCAGAATCAGGTCGCCGACATCATGCCCGTAGGTATCATTGTAGAATTTGAAATTATCGATATCCGCCATCGCCACGATCAGCCGCATATTGGCATAGCGATCATAATCATTCCGCAGTCCCATGCGGTTTCTGAGTCCGGTCAGCTCATCTTTCTCGCTGACATTCTTCAGCCGCTGATTCGTTGCAGTCAGCTTTGTTTCCATGTTTGCAAGATCGCACATGAAATCCCATCTCAGAAGCGAAACCGAACTCATCAGGATCGTCAGGAACCACATGACCGGATGAAAGACCGGCTCGATTCCCATGAAGCCTGTGACCAGGAAAGGAATCAGAAGATAGGAAACCAGCGGAAGAAGCAGACTTGCAATCGGCGGAAGACATAATCCGCAGAATACGGCAGCAGTCAGCGGGACAAAAAAGATCTCCTGTCCCTTAGCCAGGTAATCCAGGGCAGCGATGACAGGACTGACCAGGCAGGCAGAAAGAATATAAAACCAGAGATACCTATGATATCTTGATGAAGAATTGCGGATCTCCCTGTTTCCGGACGCAATCAGCAGAACCAGGCTGCTGATCAGCACCTCCGCACATAACAGAAAGTAGACTGCCTTCGGACAAAGCCCGATCTTCCAGACGGTCTTCCGATACATGACAAACACCGCAGCCATTGAAAACACTGCCAGGCTTTTCGAAAACCTCAGATTCGTCCGGAAAGCCATCTCCAGAAGAGAAGCCGGAAACGTTCTCATATCAAAATGACTCCGGAACCATGTACGAGAGTTCTCTTTCTGCATGATTGAAACAATCTACCCCTCTTTGAAGCCTATTGTAGCACTGTACTGAAAAATAGTCAGTCAGGATCTTGTTTTCGATCCGAAGTCCGTTCGCTGATGATGTAGCGAGGACGATGCTTGGTCTCCAGATAGGTCTTGCCGACATATTCGCCGATGATGCCCAGACTTAAGAGGATGATGCCTCCTAAGAAGCAGATGATGCAGACCAGCGAAGCCCAGCCAGCTACCGTATGTCCGGTCACTGCCCGCACAATCGCCCAGATGATGCCGATGATGCCGATCAGCGATACCAGGATGCCGAGCTTGGCAATCAGATGGATCGGTTCAATCGAAAGACTCGTGATGCCATCCACTGCTAGATTGATCATCTTCTTCAGCGGATAGTGGCTCTTGCCCGCCATGCGTTCATGACGCTCATAATATACGCAGGTACTCCTGAACCCGACCAGCGGAAACATGCCGCGCAGAAAGATATTCACTTCCCGGAAATCTGCAAAATGCTGCAGAACCCTGGAACTGACCAGGCGATAATCCGCATGGTTGTAAACCGTCTCAACCCCCATCCGGTTCATGAACTTATAGAATGATTCAGCACTTGTCCGCTTGAACCATGTATCTGTGTCCCGCTTTGATCTGACCCCGTAGACAATCTCCGCACCGCTCCGGTATTCCTTTACCATCTGATCCATCGCATTGATATCATCCTGCCCGTCGCAGTCAATCGAAATCGTGATATCGCAATGATCCTTGGCTTCCATGAGGCCGGCAAGAACGGCATTCTGATGCCCCCGGTTGCGGGACTGGGCAATGCCGAGATAGTGCTTATCCTGTTCAGACAGATCCTTGATGATCTGCCAGGTAGAATCTTTGCTGCCATCATTGACAAACAGAATCTTCGAATCTTCTGCAATCAGCCCCTGACTGGCAAGATCCTGAATCTTCTTCAGAAACAAGGGCGCCGTAATCGGCAGCACCTCCTGTTCGTTGTAACAGGGAATCACGATCCAGAGCACAGGTTTATTCGTCATACAGGATACCTCTTGAGACATTGTACCTGTCACGAAGTTGATCTGCAATTCCCATCAGAAAAGCAGGAACTCCGTGTCCCTGCTAATTGCTGTATGCTTGTGCCCGATTCTCCAGCTCTTCTGGAAGCGAATCATCCGAACTGCTGTCATCCTGGCTGACCGTGAGGCCGGAAAGATTGGAAGCTCCCTCCGTCGTCTCGAAGAAGGTTACCTGAATCGATGCATTCAGATCATTGCCATCCTGGATTCCCGTTCCGGCATTCCGGTCATAACCGGAAACCGTCACATCCCTGATCAGACACCGGTACTTCATCTCAGACATCTTCTGCAGAACATTCCGGAAATTCTGATACGAAGTGCAGTGGAATGAGATCGTCACATCTCTGCGCACGATCGTCTGGCTCAGAACCGGATCGCTCCAGGAGATGCTGACATTATCTGCATCTTCATCGAAGATTTCGCCCATGGCCGTGATCTCTGCGCTCTGATTGTTGTAGATGCTGAGATCACCGGTAACTTTTCCTTCAGAATCTTCAATGACCCGCTGCATCTGGCTGATCTTCGATGCCTTTGCCGTCTCGACCTGAATTTCGGTCACCAGCGAGTCCGTATTGTAATCCGCAAGCCTGGCCTGCACATTCCGGTAGACCACCTCATAATAGAAGAATCCGAGGAACAGAATGGCGCAGATGAGAAGAAGAACCTTCTCCCGTTTCGTGAATTCATGCGACAGCATCACTGATTCCCCCCTTCTGAAGAAGTAGCCCAGGTAATCACGACACTTGCCGTCACGAGGTTTCCGGTCTCATCTCCGGAAGCCGCTGCGGTCGTTACCGTAACATACCCATTGCGGGAATCATTCTGCAATGCCTTCAGAAATGTTGATACCGTGGAAAGATCCGTCACGCCGGTCTGCACCGTGATGGTGCTGCCGCTGATCGAGACATTCTCCAGCTTCACATACGGCATCATATCCTCATCCAGCATATCGAAGACACTGCCCTTGTCTGCTTCCATCTTCTCTTCATCCGTCATGTACCAGTCTGTCACTTCATCATACTGTTCCTTGATGGAATCATAGCTGGCGTTAGCTTCCTGCAGCTTCGTCAGCTGCGCGGCCATCTGGTTATACTGCGCTTCCGCCGCATTGAGCTCATCCATGCGGTCATAGACCCCCACTTTCACGAATACTGCCAGAACCGCCAGAAACACCGCAAACCAGATGACTGCTTTCTGATCCTTTGCTTTCTGCTCATTGATGACCAGATTGATATACGTCTTTTCCGGATAGCGAACCTTAACAGGCTTCAGACTGATTTCCTTTGAGAAGATGCTCTTCTTTTCACTCATCGATCAGCACCTCACTCCCCATAGAAGCAGATCCCGCAGGCTGCAGGTCCGCTGATCAGTGCTTCCTCATCAGAAACTGCTGCATTCTTCAGGGAACTGAGCAGAACTACCTTCAGCGGAACCGTATCGCTGATCTGCTTCACCAGCGGTTCCATCCAGGCACCGCCCCCGGTCACATACAGCGTTTCCAGAGAATTATCCCGCTTCTCATACGTATAGTAGTTGACCGCCCGCATCACATTGACGGCAATCTCTCCGGAGCTATCTGAAACCGCCTCGCTGTCCTGAATCCCATCGGTATTCTGCTTCAGATGCAGCGAAGCAATATGAACATCGCAATTTCTCTGTTCTGCAATCCGCTGCGCCATTGCCTCACACCCAAGCTCATATGTCCGCTTGGTATCATAGATGCCATCGGAGAACATCAGAATATCCGAAGAATGATAACCAAGATCCAGAACTGCAAAATCCCGGTTTCTGCTTTCCGGAACCAGCTGGTTCAGAAGACAGCCGATCGCCAGCGAAGCCGGAGCAGCCTCCACAAGCTTCAGACCGATTCTCCGGAACATTGTCTGATAATCCAGCATCTTCTGCTTTGAAACCGCCACCCCGAGCAGATCCATGCCGGTATCCTTCCCGGACTCATCGCTCTCAATGCCGATCATCGCATAGTCAAACAGATAATCGTCTTTCTCTCCCGTAATAAAATCATGAAACTCAAACGGAAGATTCACCTTCAGCTGAGCTTCGGTCATCAGCGGAAACTGCAGACGGCGGATGATTGTCTCTGCATCCGGAACCGCAAAACACACCTTCTTCGCACTGAACTTCTGTTCCTTCAGCACTTCCTGAAGAACATCCGCAAGCCCATCCAGGGACACAATCTCTCCATTGCGGATGATATTGTCAGGCATATCAGCAGTCGCAAACCGGACTACCTTATGATCCCTCACTTCAGCAATTTTCAGACGGCTGGAGCCGAACTCCATCCCAAGCAATCCATTTGCCATAAGTAAAAACCCTTTCAGAACAAGCTGAAATACCAGCTTACGATCGGCATACCGACCATCAGGCAGATCAGGGAACTGATTGAGATCGACGGCCCGAACGGTATCTTATGCCGGTGTAATAATACCACGAATAAAAGCCCTACGATGCAGGACAGAATCACATTCAGAAAACCTCTGGCAAGGCCAAGATACAGCGAAACCATGAAATACAGCTTGATATCTCCGCCGCCCATGCTGTCTTTTCCACTGATCCGATCGAAAAGCAGCGAGAATGCAAGCATGCCCCCTGCGATCGCAAAGCCGCCGATCAGCCCGTTTATTGCAAGAGAACCGATGGATCCTCCCATAAACGGAAGAAAGATCGCCCACCACACAATCCCGGAAATGATAAACCCATCCGGAATCTCATAACTTGCAAGATCCACGAGCGATAACCCAAGCAGAATGCTGGCAAGCCCCATTGCCCTAACTGCTTCCATGCTGAGGCCGAACCATTCTGCGCAAACTGCAAATAAAGCCCCAAGACCAGCCTCGGTCCATAAGCAGTCACGAGGAATCTCTGCTTTGCAGTATCTGCATCTGCCCTTTGCAGAAATATAGCCGAATACCGGAATGAGGTCCTTCCAGCCAAGCACATGCCCGCAGGCATCACACTTCGAGCGGCCATGAATCCAGTCTTCCTGCCGGACCATTCTTCCCGCAATGCAGTTCATGAAGCTGCCCATAGCAGCACCGAGAGCGAAGCACAGCACCAGAACCCAGATATGAAAACCAATCGAAAAAGAACTGAGTCTCATTGCCTGCCCTCTTCCCAGCTCAGCGTGATCCTGCCCTCTGAGCAGACGACTTTGATAACCATGGTTCCCGGATCGCCATAATACTTCTTCCCGTCAATGACCATCGTCGAATCCTCGTTATATCCATATGGCTTCTCTCCGACGATCGTATTTCCTACATTGTCGTAATACGCAATATACCCGCTGCTCGTCCAGTGCGGGCATCTGCCGCTGCTGCCATCTACCGGACAGTTCAGACCATTATTCGAATTGATCCTGGCAACCGATTCTGCCGTATTGGCAGTCAGGCCATCATTTCCATGATTCACCCGGATCTTCATCCAGTCTCCTCCCTGAATCAGGAAGAACACCGCAAAGAAGACAATCAGCGGAATCAGGATCAGCTCCAGAACACTGATCTCTCCTCTGTTTCCCCCTAGCTTCTTCATATCATTCCTCACCAGACGCAGAAGCTGACGGCGTCTCAGAAGCTGCCGGCACAATCTCCTTCACGGAAGGAACCGGTGCAGATTCTGCCGGAGCGGTACTTGCTGCAGCAGAAGGAGAAGCTTCGATCTCAGTTACAGAAGGAACCGGAGTATTGGCAGGTTCTGAGGTCTCTGAGGGTGCTGCAGTTACAGTGATTTCAGAAACAGATGGTGCTGGAGCAGATGCACTTGCAGAAGGAACCACAGTTTCAGTGATCTCAGATACCGACGGAGCCGGTGCAGAAGCACTTGCACTTGCAGAAGCGGATGGAACTGAAGAAGCACTTGCCGATGCAGAAGCTTCTGGAGTCAGAGACGGCTCTGCAGTTTCTTCCGTCACCTGTTCTTTTCCGAGCGAAACGGTATAATTCACGGCAGCACCCTTTGCAAAGGTTCCGCTGTCATGCGCAATAATCGTTCCTGCCTCGGCAGTATTGCTGTATGCTTCGCTTCTGGTTCCGACAGAAAGACCCTTCTCAGCAAGATCCTGAAGTAACGCTGTTTCATTGTTTCCTACATAATATCCATCCGAGATGACAATCGTCTCTTCGGTTTCTTTCTGTTCTGTTTCTGCCTCTTCCCGAGCCGCCTGGTCGCTTTCCATCTCTGCGATTTCTTCCTCAGAGATATTCGATTCTCCAGACCCGCTCAGCCAGATATAGCCATATCTCTTCTGACCATGGCGATCTCCATACGCAGGCCACCAGCCCTCATGATACATGCCGCTGTAATTGCCTTCCCTGATATAGACCATCTGTCCATCTTCACTGACATCTGTCACAAAGCCGACATGGTTCGAGAACACCACCAGCGAATGGACCGAAGGCTCTGAAGACACTGTAAAACCAGCTGCCTTTGCCCGGATCAGCCAGTAACCGGCATCTCCCCAGGCAGGAAGACGAAGCCCCATGGTCTCATAAACAAGCTGCCAAGCAGTCCACGTGCAGTTATCCGTATTGCCAGGATATGGATTATAGGCAGCACTTGCAGAAGAAGTCCAGGTATTGCCGAAGGAAAGCAGATCATTCCTCACAAACACCGCCTTCAGATTCATATCTCCTTGTACCGTCACGACTGCATCAGGATCATAGTCATAATGAACTGCCCCTTGATTGCCTGACCCATCCATGACTTCCAGAGACACACTTCCTGTATTCGCTTCGTCTTCCGCCGAATCCACTAACCGCCATCCGACCAAGGTATAGCCATCCTGAACCGGATGAATCGGAGATAAAGAAACTGTCTTTCCGACCTCTACCGTACGTGCAATCGTCATCATATTGTCTTCTTCTGTGACAAGATCGTCCGCTTCGGTTTCCACTCCTTCTGATGGTTCAGAAGCAGCTGAAGGCTCTGAAGTACCGGAAGGTTCTTCCGTCTCTTCTTCTTTCAGAAGCGGATAGGAAAGCTTCAGTGCATGCACATACGGAACAGCAGTTCCTCCGCCTGCAGAAGAAGATGAAGAAGCCTCCTCATCCGTGTTCATTGCACCTGCAGAAGAAGCAGGAGCCGGGCTCTCGATTGGCTCAGTCTCTGCAGAAGCACTCGGAGAAGCATCTGCATCAGCATCCGCGGATGCACTGGCTTCCGGAGTTTCCGTGCTTTCTGCCGATGCACCTGCACTGGCTTCCGGAGAAGGAGACACCTCTTCACTGCTGAAGAACTCTGATTCATCTTCCGGAACTTCTTCGATGAAGAAATTGACTTTCGCAGAAGCATTCTCTGTTTCCGTCCAGTCACCGATATAGGTACGCTTCGGTGTCGAATCGGAAGCAGAGTTCTTCAGTATAGTATAGATTGGATAAGGATATTTTTTACCGGTCAGAGAAGAATCAAAAGGCACCGTGTTCTCGACATCTGAAGTATCAGAAACAACCTTATTCTTAAGAGAATCGGCCGACAGTTTATTGATCTTGAGAGCGGAATCATCATAGTGGATTATCTTTTGGTCACGATCTATTAGGTTAAACCCGCTGGTAGAATCCCCCTGATCCAAATAACCGACATCAGTCAAGAAAATATGATACTTCCAATTTTTCGATTTAGAGGGTTCACCAAATCCATTCAGAATTGGAGACACAATGTGATGGGATTCATTTAAAGGAATAATTATTTTCCCGCCGAAGTAAGAATGATTAATCGAAACCGACTGCAGATACGAATTTGAGTCGGAATAATACGAATAGCTACTATATCCGATTAACCCTCCGCTCATGTTCTTATCCGCTCCGTATACAGAAGCAGTAGAGAAACTGTCTATAATGGAGATAGAACCAGCTTGCATTCCGATTAATCCGCCAGCATTTCCCTGATATGAGCAAATATTACCTTCATTCAGAGAAGCTGATTGTTCCTCAGCTAAATGTCCACTTGAGTAGGAATTGTTAATCGTTGCAGAAGCAGTTCCATAGTATATATAACCTATCAATCCGCCAGCAGCATAATTACTCCTTTCAGCATCATTATCACTTTCCTTCTGAACTACATAAGCGGATGCAGCACAGTTACTAATGGTCAGATTTTTACCATAGGAAGAAGTCTGATATGAAGAATATGCATATCCGATCAGGCCACCAGCATACTGTTCTCCGGTAATTTGAAAATTTCTGCCACCAGCAAAAGAATTCTCTAAATCAACACGAGATGCATCTTCTACATAGCCGATAAGCCCACCAGCATATGTACCAGAAACTGAATCCGTGATTGCTGCCTCCTCCGAATCATTCCCATGAACAATTACATTAGAAATTGTCACAGCAGCATTCTGCTGAATTTTCCCAATCAAGGTTCCAGAACACTCAGAAGATTCAATCACAGGATTATTGATATCCAGGCCTTTGACACTGAAATTCCTTTTTACCAATGCAAAATCATACTGCCAGGAACCCGGAATCTCTTCCAAATGATCGCAACGTAATGTCAGCTCGCAGGAAAGGCACTGCAGAAGCCTATCCTGCGGGCAAAAGAAAAACATGGTCCATTGCAGACCATGTTTCAGAAGATGACTGATTACTTTGTCATGGCAGCAACTTCTTCTGCGAAGTTTTCTGCCTTCTTCTCAATGCCTTCGCCGACCTTGTACTTCACGAAGGTAACGACTTCAGCGTTGTTTTCCTTGAGGTATTCCCCGCACTTCTTCTCCGGATCGAGGAAGAAGATCTGGTCGACCAGGCACATATCCTGGAGAGACTTGGACAGACGTCCTTCGACGATGCCAGCCTTGACCTTCTCCGGCTTGTTTGCCAGAGACTCATCATTTGCGACGAGCTGCTGCTGAATCTCGCGCTCATGGTTCACGATATCCTGCGGCATATCCTTGCGGGATACATAGCTCGGAGACATGGAAGCGATCTGCATTGCCATGTTCTTGGCAATCTGAGCATCGGAAGTGCCCTTCACGACGCAGACAGCGGAAATGACGCCGTTGTTGTGCATATAGGTTCCGAAGATCTCATCATCCTGCTTCTCAACGATCGCAAAACGTCTCAGTGCGATGTGCTCGCCGATGATTGCAGTAGCGCTGATGATCTCGTCCTTGAGGGTTCCCTCGCCGGACTTCAGAGCCAGTGCGTCATCAAGTGTCTTTGCATCGCTGTTCATGATTGCATTGACGCAGTCATCCAGCAGTCCGAGGAACTTCTCGTTCTTCGCAACGAAGTCTGTCTCGGAGTTGAGTTCAACGATCACAGCGCGGTTGCCGCTGACTGCAACTCTGGAAAGTCCGTCTGCAGCAGTGCGTCCTTCTTTCTTTGCGGCCTTGGAGATGCCCTTTTCACGAAGCCAGTCGATTGCCTTCTTGACGTCACCGTCCGTCGCAACGAGTGCCTTCTTGCAGTCCATCATTCCAGCTCCGGTGATTTCACGGAGCTCCTTGACCTGACTAGCTGTAATTGCCATTACTTCGTTTCCTCCTTAGCTGCTGCCGGAGCAGAAGAAGCTGCCGGACGCGGAGCACCATTGGAACGGCTGTCTCTGCGGAATACACGGCGCTCGCCATTCTGGCCATTGCCGCGGTCGAAACGGCGTCCGCCTGCTGCCTGCATCCTAGCACGATTCTCTTCATATCTCTGACGCTTGCGCTTCTCATATTCTGCTGCCTGACGGTCAACCTCAACCATGACATCCTTCATGGAGATATCCGCAACTGTCTCATCTTCCTGGTGAGCGAATTCCAGAACGCCGCCCTTCGCTTCGCAGATTGCATCAGCGATGACACCGACCATCAGCGTGATGGAACGGACCGCATCATCATTTGCCGGGATCGGATAATCGACCATGTTCGGATCCGCATTCGTATCGATCAGAGCGAATACCGGGATATTGAGCTTGCGTGCTTCTGCAACTGCATTGTGCTCTTCAATCGGGTCTACGACGAACAGCGCATCCGGGAGCTTCTTCATTTCCTTGATGCCGCCGAGGAAGTTCTCGAGACGATCCTTCTTCTTCAGAAGAACAGCCTGTTCCTTCTTCGTATAGACGCTGATGGTTCCGCTGGTTTCCATCTCTTCGATATCAACCAGCTTCTTGATGGACTTCTGAATCGTGCGGAAGTTCGTCAGAGTTCCGCCGAGCCATCTCTGGTTGACATAGAAGCTGCCGGAACGCAGAGCTTCTGCAAGAACCGGAGCCTGAGCCTGTTTCTTCGTGCCGACGAACAGAACCTTGCCGCCATCTTCCGTGATCTTCTTCAGGGCATCATAAGCTTTGTTCAGCTGTTCCTGAGTCTTTTCAAGATCGATGATGTAAATACCATTCTTTGCAGTGTAGATGTAAGGGCGGAACTTCGGGTTCCATTTCCGAGTCTGATGTCCGAAATGAACACCATTCTCAAGCATTTTCCTCATGGAGACAACAGTCATAATTTTTATTTACCTCGCTTTCCGTTGTTTTCCGCCACAGCTTCGGTCACCATCAACACCCATCTCCCTTGAAAACGGAAAGATACATGCACGGGATGATGAATCCACTGTGTGAGTAGTACATCCCTGCGGCATGAAAACCGCATGAAAAGGGATGCCGGGAACTATAGTATCATAAGACGACCGCTCTGCAAAGCATTATTCCGCTGATCATGCCCTTTTTTTCTCATTCGGCGTGCTTTGCGAACGGATGCGCTCTGTCCACTACTTTGCGCATGCGATCCTGGGTCACGTGGGTATAGATCTGAGTCGTGCCGAGGTTCTCATGCCCAAGCAGTTCCTGCACCATCCTCAGATCTGCTCCGTTATCGAGCAGATGCGTCGCAAACGAATGACGGATCATATGCGGATGCACATGCATGGTAAGACCCGCATGGATGGCTGCCTGATCCACCATCTGCTCGATGGAGCGGGAGCTGACTGGTTTTCCTCTTGCATTCACGAAGAGATACGGATGATCTTCCCGGATGAACTGAGGCCTGGCTTCTGCAAGATAAAGCTCGATCAGCTGGCCGCAGCGTGGATAGAACGGGACCATGCGTTCCTTGGATTCCTTTCCGAATACCTTCAGAGTCCGCTCGGTAAGATCGATATCCTCGATCTTGAGGCCAGCGCATTCGCTCACCCGGAGCCCGCATGCAAACATGACTTCGATCATGCAGCGATTGCGGACCTGAACCGGATCAGAGAGATCAAAGGAATTCAGCAGCTGCTCCATCTGATCGAAAGTCAGATATTCCGGCAGCTTCCGATGGCTGCTTGCCCCTTTGAATAAGCTGACCGGATTCTGCTGCACGCCTTCGTATTGATTCAGGTACCGGAAAAAGGAGCGCAGGCTCGAGAGGCTGCGGGAATAGCTGGCATTGGAAAGAGGCTTGCCGCCGATCTCTCCGGAACGCAATTTCGTCACATAGTCGCTGACCACCAGGCGGTCGACGTCTTCAAAGTCCGTGATGCTGCGGGAGCTGAGATAGTCGAGAAAGCGGCGCACATCTCTGCCATAGGCATCACGGGTATCCTTCGAGCCCGTGCGGCTGATGGCGATATGGTTCAGAAATCCCTGCAGGGAAGCCTCAAAGTCTGCCATTGCGGACCTCTTCTTCGATGATGGGGAGAGACTGCTTCGCATAGGCTTCCTTGCGTTCTGCTTTCTTCACCGGAGTCTTCAGGTGCATGATGCCGAAGCTGGCATTCATCGGCTGAAAATGCTCCGGGTCCGCCTGCGTGATATAAGTGGTCAGAGCGCCGAGCATCGTATCATTGCCAAGAGTCTCCAGGGGTTCTCCATGAAGGAGATGCGCCAGATTGATTCCCGCCAGCATGCCGCTGGCTGCAGATTCCACATATCCCTCAACGCCCGTGATCTGACCGGCAAAGAACAGATCCGGCCGCACTCTGGTCTGAAAGGTTGGAAGCAGATGCTTCGGTGCATTGAGATAGGTATTCCGGTGCATGACACCGTATCTGACAAATTCTGCATTCTGAAGACCAGGAATCATGCGCAGAACCTGCTTCTGGGCGCCCCAGGTGAGGTGCGTCTGGAAGCCGACGATGTTGTACATCGTGCCTGCCGCATCATCCTGACGAAGCTGCACGACGGCATAAGGCCTCGTGCCATCCGGCTTTCTCAAGCCGACCGGCTTCATCGGTCCGAAGAGCAGCGTCTTTTTTCCCCTTCTCGCCATGACTTCAAAGGGCATGCAGCCTTCAAAGTAGACTTCTTTCTCAAACGAATGCAGAGGCACGGTATCTGCCTTCATCAATGCATCATAGAACGCATCGAACTCTGCTTCATTCATCGGACAGTTGATATAATCCGCCTCTCCCCGGTCATATCTGGACTTGCGGTAGGCAATTGAGAAATCAATCGACTCTGCGGTGACAATCGGTGCTTCCGCATCATAGAAATAGCAGTCTTCTTCCGGAAACAGCTGTTTCAGCGCTGCCATCAGGCTGTCGCTGGTCAGCGGTCCGGTCGCGATGATGCATGGTCCATCGGGAATCACGGAGACTTCTTCTTCATGGACCGTGATCAATGGACAATTGCGGATCCAGGCATCAATTTCCCTGGAGAATCCTTCCCGGTCTACTGCCAGAGCTGCGCCGGCTGGAACTTTATGGTGTTCTGCACTATTGAGGATCAGAGATCCGACTGTTCTCATCTCCTGCTTCAATAAGCCGCAGGCATTGGTCAGCGCTTCATTCTTCAGAGAATTCGAGCAGACCAGCTCTGCAAACGTATCTTCACTATGGGCCGGGGTTTTCTTTGCAGGTTTCATCTCATAGAGATCCACGGCAATTCCCCGCTTTGTCAGCTGATAAGCTGCTTCTGAGCCAGCCAGGCCGGCTCCGATCACTGCTGCATGTTTTTCCATCCTTCACTCCCAGGGATCAATATCCGTTCTGAATAAAAACCGGGAGCTGCCCGGTTTCCATTCTACTCTGCGGTTTCCGTCTTTCTGGCTGCTTTCTTCCGGGCAGCTGGCTTCTTCGCGGCTGCTGTTCCGGATGAAGTCTTCTTCCCTGCCGCGGTCTTCTTTGCAGAGGTTTTCTTTGCAGAAGCTTTCCTGACGGCGGTCTTCTTTACGGTTTTCTTTCCTGCCGGTTTTTCTTCCGCCTGATCTTCCTGCTTTTTCGCATAGCGTTCTTTCCTGGAAAGAATCCGCTCGCCATCCAGATTTTCCATATAACGGCACTTCGGGAAGTTCGAGCAGCCAAGGAAATAGGTTCCGAAGCGGCTCTTTCGCTTCAATAGCTCCCCGCCGCACTCCGGGCAGATCTTCCCGGTCGGCTCCGGCTTCTCTTTCTCTTTTCCGTCAAGCTGCCTCGTGTAGCGGCACTTCGGGAAATTGGAGCAGGAGATGAACTTGCCGAACCGGCCATTGCGGTAGACCAGGTCACCGCCGCATTCCGGGCATTTCTCTCCGACTTTCTCCGGCTGGACTTTTTCCATCTTCTCATAGGCTTCATCCAGCAATGGAGAGAACTTCTTCCAGAAGGCTGTCAGCGTTTCCACTTCATCTGCCTTGCCTTCGGCGATCTCATCGAGATCAGTCTCCATATCGGCAGTATAGCGGACATTGATGATGCTGGAGAAGAATTCATCCAGCTTCTCAACCGTCAGCTCTCCCTGTTCCGTCGGGAAGAAGACCTTCGTCTTGGACTTCTCGGTTGCCCGTTTCAGCTCGACATAGCCTCTTGCCTGAATCGTATCGATGATCATGGCATACGTAGAAGGACGGCCGATGCCTTCTTCTTCCATCTCCTTGATCAGCTTTGCTTCGGTATATCTGGCAGGCGGTTCCGTGAAATGCTGATTCGGCTTGATTTCCGACGGTGTCAGCTTTTCATTCTCGCTAAGATCCGGCAGAACCGTATCCTTGCTGGAGTAGTAATCCCCGTATACCTTCAGCCAGCCGTCGAACACCATGCGGCTCCCGCTGGCCGTGAAGTCATAGCCATTTCTTGAAAGCACGAGCGATTCGCCCGAGAACCTGGCATTTGCCATCTGGGAAGCCAGCGCTCTTGCATAGATCATCTTATACAAACGATACTGCTCATTGGTCAGATGTTCTCTGATCTTCTCCGGATCGTTGTCGAGATTCGTCGGCCGGATTGCTTCATGGGCATCCTGGGCATTGGCATCATTCTTGGCATGATAGAAGCCCTGGTAGTCTTTGCCATACAGAGCGCCGATCCGTTCATGCGCCGCCTTCATATACACATCAGACAGACGGGTGGAATCGGTACGCATATAGGTGATCAGGCCTTCCTGGCCATTGCCAAGGTCGATGCCTTCATATAAGCGCTGGGCAATCGCCATGGTACGCTTTGCCGAAAAGCCCAGCTTCGTGGAAGCTTCCTGCTGCAGGGTGGAAGTGATGAATGGCTTGAAGGCTGCCGTGCTCTTGGAGGTCGGCTTGATGGCAGTGACGGTAAACTCCCCCTGGCACTGCTCAAACGCCTTGTCTGCTTCTTCCTGATTATGAAGCTCTGCCTTCTGTCCGTTGATTTTCGACAGGCTGGCCGGGAATTCCTTTCCATCCTTGGCAAACTTCGCATCGATGGTCCAGTATTCTTCCGGAACAAATGCCCGGATTTCCTTTTCGCGTTCGACGATCAGCTTCAGGGCTACCGACTGCACGCGGCCGGCCGACTTCGAGCGGATCTTGTTATGCAGAAGCTTGGAAAGCTTGAACCCGATGATGCGGTCGAGAATTCTGCGGGTTTCCTGGGAATGGACGAGGTCCATATCAATGGTGCGAGGTTTCCCGAACGCTTCCTGAACTGCATCATGCGTGATTTCATGGAACGTGACCCGGTCAACTTCATCCTCCGGCAGATCCAGCACCTGAGCCAGGTGCCAGGAAATCGCTTCTCCTTCGCGATCCGGGTCGGTTGCCAGATAGACTTTGCCGCTCTTCGAAGCTAGCTTCTGCAGCTCCTTCACGGTATCTTCCTTGTCCTTGGAAATCTCATAGGTCGGCCTGAACTCGTTTTCGATGTCTACCCCGAGCCCGTCTTTCCCTCTGATTGCCAGGTCGCGGATGTGCCCCTTGCTGGAGACGACTTCGTATCCCGGCCCGAGATATTTCTGTATGGTCTTCGATTTGGACGGAGACTCTACGATTACAAGATCTTTCATATGTTCTGCTACCTCAGAATACCTCCTGTTTATACAACACTTCCGCAGTTCTCTGCAAGCCTCATGTCCTTGCCGCCATGGGCGAGATCCCTTAAGGAATCTTCATTGACCAGAAGATTTGCTCCCTCTGAGATCAGCAGGTTGCACCCTTCTCCTTCCACTGCTCCAAAGGGATAAGGCACGCACCAGACTTCTCTGCTGAGGGAAATTGCTTCATTGACGGTATGCATCGTGCCGCTGGTCCGCTTAGCTTCCGTGACGACCACTGCTTCTCCAAGTGCTGCCAGAATCCGGTTGCGCCATGGAAAATGCCAGGCTTCCGGCATCGTATCACGGGGATATTCGCTCAGGATCAGCTGATCTTCTGACATCCGGCGGTACAGATCCAGATTGCAGCGGGGATAGGAGATATTGATGCCGCAGCCGATGACCCCGATCGTATGTCCGCCTCTGGCCAGGGCAGTTCGATGAACTATTCCATCCACCCCTTTTGCTAAGCCCGAGACCAGCACATAGCGCTCTGCAAGAATCGAAGCAGAAAGCACTGTCATCTGCTTTCCGTAGGCATGCATGTCACGGGAACCGATGATGGTCACGGCCGGATCGTTCAGCAGTTCCGGATTGCCGGCATAGAACAGGACCCAGGGCGGAAACCGCAGCCTGCGCAGGCAGGAAGGATATTCTTCATCCGCAATCGTCAGATAAGGGTCCTTCCCTTCATAAACCGGAACCGGTTCCTTGCTGGCAATTGCCCTTGAAATCTTCTTCCAGTCGCCCTGATAGCGCACGGCATACGCCGCCAGCAGTTCTCGTTCACTCCTCATCAGTCAGAAAACCCTCCTGCCTCTATCTAGCAGAAGAGTTCCTGGGTTCCTTCTCTATTTTTCTTCCGGAAACAGATCCAGCTGTTCCTGCTGCACCATCACCGGACGGAAGCTTTTCCGATGGATCGGCGTGATGCCATAAGTTCTCAGAGCCTCCAGATGCTGTTTCGTCGGATAGCCTTTATGCTTTGCAAATCCATACTGCGGGTATTCCTGATCATACTGGATCATCAGACGATCTCTGGTCACTTTGGCAAGGATGCTTGCCGCCGCGATGGAGATGCTCTTCTGATCTCCTTTGACCAGGGAAATCACCTTTGTTCCGTTATGAAAAGGCATGGCATCCGTCAGAATGCACGACACTCCGCTTTCTGAAGCAATCTGCTCCATTGCCCGCATATCTGCGTGATAGATATCATAGCGGTCGATGTCTGCCGGAGAGACTTCCACGACTTCTGCCCAGAGCGCATCTTCCAGAATCGTGTCATAGAGCCTTTCACGCTTTTTCTCGCTGAGTGCCTTGGAGTCATAGATTTCCGGGTTCTCATAGCCGATCGGAAAGATGACGCCAGCCACGCTCAGAGGACCTGCCAGAGGTCCTCTTCCGGCTTCGTCCAGTCCGATGACCAGACTGCCCTCTGCCCAGAAAGCATGTTCATACTCATTCGGACACAGATGGATTGATTTCGTTTTCATCAGGCGACTCCAGGGTAAAGCGGCCGAGTCTTCCCCGGCGCATTTCATGCAGGAACACGCCGGCAGCGCGCTTGCGGTCCGGCTGTTCTCCTTCGATGACTAAGCGGCGGGCTGCAGCAATCTGATCGAGCATCACATCGGTGCGGGTCGATTCATCCGCACCGTATTCTGCTTCCAGCACGCCAGGATACCTGGAACGGATCGTATGAATCGTATCCATCGCAATCTCCTCCAGGTTCAGAATATCTTCATTGACTGCCCCGGTCGCGGCAAGCAGCGATCCGGTCTTCGGGTCGCTGAACTTCGGCCAGAGCACGCCAGGCGTATCAAGGATTTCCAGGTTCCTGTCTGCCTTGATCCAGACCAGCTTCCTGGTCACTCCCGGCTTATCTGCGGTACGCACCTGATTCTTTCCGGCGATGCGATTGATCAGCGTGGACTTGCCCGCATTCGGCACACCGCATACCATCGCCCGCATCGGCCGGGGATGGATGCCCTTCCGGATCATTCTTGCCCGTCTTGCCTCAGTCAGCTGCAGGCACGCAGAAACGATCTTCTGACGATACGACTGATCATGCTGAAGATCGATGGCCATCGCTTTCTGATCGGGCTGTGTGCCAAGGCAGTTCAGCCATTTCTCGGTCTCCTGCGGGTCGGCAAGATCTGCCTTGCTCAGAAGAATCAGCTTCGGCTTGCCCTGGGCCATCTGATCGAGCATCGGATTTCTGGAGCTCTTCGGAATTCTTGCGTCCCTCAGCTCAATGACCATATCCACCGCCTTGAGATGATCGCTCATCTCCCGGCGGGCTTTTTCCATATGGCCCGGATACCACTGCACCGCTACCATGACTTCACTCCGAACTCTGAAAACGGCCAGATAATCAGGGCCCCTTTGGCAATGATATGGCTCTTTGCAAAGGGACCGTAATAACGGCTGTCACGGCTGTTAGGACGATTGTCGCCCAGGCAGTAGTATTCGTCGCTTCCCAGGGTGACCGGTTCCACATCACTCATGAACTGATCGCCCCATTGCGCGATGTAATCCTGATTCAGGAATGGTTCCTGGAGAGCTTCTCCATTGATGAAAAGCTGTCCGTCCTGGTAAGACACGGTTTCTCCTGGCAGGCCGATAATGCGCTTGACCAGATATTCTTTCTTCTCAGGAAGATAGATGATCGCAATATCAAAGCGCTTCAGGTCGCCCATCTCCACACCGAGCACATTGGCAAGACCGATGGACTCCGATTCGAGAGTCGGATACATCGAATTCCCCTGCACCCGGATCGGCCGCACCAGGAAATGCGCAACCAGAAACACGCAGACCATCGAGATCACAAGTGTCCGGATGAAATCCCAGGTTTCTGCCCAGAATGAATTCTTCTTCTCTTCCGGTTCTGAAGAACCGTTTCTGTTCTCTTCGCTATCCATAGATGACACCTGCTTTCATCCGCCCATTATACCGCAGATTTTCCGATCTCAAAGGCCCTCCTTCTGATTGCGATCGGATCCAGGCAGTACTATAATGATTGGGATACCAATCAGAAGAAAGGAAGAACCCATGGGCAGAAAGAAAAAGCCGGATACCCGGCAGAAACGGATGAAATACAATGAGTCGTATCAGAAGCAGTATGTGAAGCGGTATGTATTCAAGCTGAATGTCCGCCATGATCAGCAGCTGATCGACGCCCTGGAATCGATGGACAACCGCAGTGCCTGGTTCAAGGAACGCCTGCAGGAAGAATGCCATTCCTGATCAGAAAAGGCCATGCATTCTGCACAGCCTTTCTTTCCTGTTCCTATGCCTCAGCGATGAGGCTTTTCTTTATGGCAGCGTGATCTTTTTCCGGTACTTTTCAGCCAGACCGATCAATTCCTGCTTCTCGTTCTCGGAAAGCTCGCTTTCTGCATATTCTGCAAGTCCCTTCAGATCTCCTGACGCAATGTAATCCGAAACGGCCTGGACCGAAGATCCGCTCACATGCTCGCTGATGATGGACGTGACGGTTTCCTGATCTTCTTCCTCGATCTGATCGAGAACTGAATCGATCTGCTGATCCGTGATTCCGTAATCTGCCAGCTGATTCCGGATGACGACTTCGGCTGCTGTCTTCACCGCCGCTTTCTTCAGCCGCGAATAGCTTCCCAGCAGGACGATCGCTGCAATCAGAACGATCAGAACAATCTTCAGGCCGGTATTCTTCTTCTGTTTCCTCTTCTGCATGCGGGTACCTTTCCGGAAGATTATATCAGCATGCGCCAAGATAAAGAAATCATTCTCAATGGCATGGCAGTTTTCCGACGATTGGCGGAGGATTTTCACCGATGCAGAAAAGACTGCGGTACGAGGAACCGTCTGCGCTTCTGAATCGTAGTATTAATGAAGGACCTTCGAATCAGAAGAATGCGAAGTGCTGGCTCATGGACAGAAAACAGCTCAGGAACAGAGATCAGCGCGCATTCTCAGCAATTGGAACGAATGCAGATCTTCTGCAAGTACCGGAGGAAAGCATCATGAAGATAGAAAAAACCAGATGGAGCAGAGGACGGATCGCCGCATATGCAGTCTCTGCGATTCTTCTTGGCAGTGCGAGCGTATATGCAGAGAATGCGGACGGAGTCTGGAGCGAGATCCGGACAGATAGGGAGCTGACGGCAGAGACCGCAGATTTCAGCGGCGAAGAAGCCTATGCGGTGCATGATGCGACAGGCAGTAAAACCGGAAGCGGCTGTGAGATTGCATATCATGGTCTGCGGACTCACAGGCATCCCATGACTGCAGAGGAGATAGCTGATGAAATCGCAGACCGCATCACCCTGAATGAAAACAATGGAAGGTATTACCTGTACTGGCGCTGCAGAGAACTCGAGATCACAGACGATTTTAAAGATGAGGACTATGTGTATCTGAAACTGGCAGATGGAAAGGATGCAGTTTATGTTACCGCAAGCAAGTATGGGTTCTGCTGTGCAAGCCCGGATCATTGGCCGATTCCAGGCGAAGACTTCTGAAACAGAGTCAGGTGATTCTGGTATGAGCCTGTCTGGCAGACACGGAGCCTGTGCATCCGATCCCAAAACTGAAAGGAAAGCAGGATGTCTTTCCCATGCCCCATCAGATCCGAAAAAGCATTGAAAAAGGTGCCAGGCGGCACCTTTTCTGATCTCAGCGATCTTCCTTGATACGGGAATTCTTTGCGGAACGTCCCTTGAGGTAAGTGAGCTTTGCTCTGCGGACTTTTCCGTGACGAGCTACTTCGATATGATCGATGATCGGGCTGTTCTTCGGGAACGTACGCTGAACACCGACGCCGTTGGAAATCTTGCGGACGGTGAATGTCTCGCCGATCCCGCCGTTCTGCATGCCTACGACAACCCCTTCAAACAGCTGAATACGGGACTTCTCACCTTCACGGATACGGACAAATACCTTGACCGTGTCGCCCGGGCGGAATTCAGGAATGTCGTTGCGGATCTGATCTTTTGTGATCTTGTCTACTAAATCGAGTCTCATGTCTGTTTCTCCTTCTGCTTACGTTTTCGCCGATCTGCTCATAGTCCCATTGCGGCCAGCGGAACAGTGGCTGCGCTTTTGCGCTTGTATATAGTATCACGCAGAAACCGGGTCATCAAGCGCTTTTTCAGAATACGCCGGCATGATGCAGCAGGAGGGCAATTCCAAAACATAGAAGATCCAGCCACATATCTCATTCCTTCCAGGAAGTCCCCGAGGACTCCAGATACTTCAGAATCTGCAGATTCACGATCCAGTACAGAAAGCCGAACAGCATTCCGCTTAGAAACATCACCATCATCAAGGCCCCTGCTGCAGCAAGACTTCCTGACACCGCCGCCATCAGAAGACCCGCAAGCGCTCCGGCAAGACCGCCGGAAAGGACCAGTTTCCATCCGGTCCCCTTCTCGTGAAGCCTCCTCAGAAAATGCATGCCGGCAAAGTAAACCAGAAATGAAATCCCTGCTGCAATCAGCGCGAAGACATAAAAAGCTCCTGAAGAAACCGTCGCCTCAGACCAGGAAGAAACCAGCATCATCACGAAGAAAACCGCTGCTTCCCATCTCGCAGTCTTTTTCAGATCCATCCGAACCTCCTGCATGCTTTCTCAATGCCATCATCCGTATTCGCTGCCGTCACATAGTCGGCTTTCTCTTTCAGTTCCCTCATGCCATTCCCCATGGCAATGCTCGTCCAGCGCGGATCGAACATCACGAGGTCATTCACAGCATCGCCGAAGACGACGACATCCGCTTCGTTTCCGCCGACTGCTTTCAGCATTCTCAGAATGCCGTCTTTCTTGGCATCATGCTGGAAATTCAGATACCCGGGGCCCATGCGCAGATGTCCCTGCTTCATGATCCATGGATTCGCTGCTTCCTGATCTTCCCGCATCGCGATATAGACTTTGAAGATGGACGGAATCTGTTCTGGATCAAGATCCGGATCCAGCACATACGTCGTCAGTTCCGTCCGTCTTCCTGCCTGCTCGAGAAAACGGGTATCCTTCATGAACACCCGGTCGCTGTCATCGCACATCAGCAGATAGCCAAGACCTGCCGCTTCGGCATGACGGATCAGAAACAGCGCGATCTCATGATCCAGCGGCCGGTTCTCAATGACTTTTCCATTCAGAACCAGACATTCGCCGCCATTGCATACCAGGTTCCGGATCCCGATCGCATCCGCGAACCCCTGGGCTTTATAATGCGCTCTTCCCGTCGCAATGGAGACAAAATGTCCATTTCTTTCCAGGGCATGCAGCGTGCGCTCCGCGCTCGGCACGATCTTATGCGTCGCATCGTCTGTCAGAGTCCCGTCAATATCAAAGAAGAAATATTTTCTGTGCATTCAGACCTCCAGCTTCCGATTATGATAGCAGGTTCCTTCTTTCTCTGCCCGGATGGCAAATGGAAAAAGATCATGCCGGATGCACATCCAGAAATCTGCTTCCGGGAATACTTCCTGCTGAGCAGGGTCGAAGAATTTCTTCCCTTCCTGTTCTTTCAGGGCAAGGGCACGTTCTTCCAGTTCCGGAAAAGACGTTCCTTCCATCAGAGCTTTCAGATAGTCCGCACATAGCTGATCTTCTTCGGTCTGTCTGCCCTTCCATCCCATGCATACCAGGCTCACCAGCCGGGGATTCTGCCGGCGGATGAAATCTGCGGTCGCCCTGGCATTGACCAGTGAGCCGGTCAGCACTTCCGAGGCTGCCTGAGCAGAAGCAATACCCTGGACACCATTGGTCGTCGTATGGATGATCGTCTTCCCTGCAAACGATTTTCCAGCGATGGCTCCAGGAGAATTGCCGAAATCAAAGCCCGGGGAGATCTTTCCATCCCGTTCTCCGCACAGCAGCACCGAAGGATCTTTCTGCTTCCAGGCCAGGGCTTCTTCTACCGAGGCAACCGCATAGATGGCTTCAGCATCAGCCGCATACAGATACGCTTCCAGCGTGAAAGCCCGGAACACATCGATGATCACCGCGGTTCCTTCTGCCTGTTTCGCCCCTTCAATTCCGCATAATATCCGGATTTCTGTCATAATCTGTGCTCTGCTTTCTGTTCTGCCGCCCGGACGCGGTGATTCTGAACTGCCTGGAAAATCAGCAGGAGAACCACCCCGGAAAGTCCGGGCGCATACCACTTCAGAAGGTCGCTTCCTTCTGCAAATACTCTGCCGCCATGGGCAAGGCTGATGCCATCCATCAGAAACTGCACGAGGATCAGAATCACGCCGATGATATTCAGCATGCTAGTCTTCCCAGCCCTTCACGCCATCCGGAGCGATTCCTTTCCGGATGGTATGCTGCGTGAGAAACCAGCTTCCCTTATGGTGATTCTTGACGTAATAAAGCGCATAATCTGCGCCGGAGGTGTAATCCCAGAGACGATTCTCAGGCTGGGGCTCATGGAAGTACAGACCCTGAGACACGGTTACATACCCAGAAACCTGCGATCGCTCATGCGGAATCTTCAGTTTTCGGATCATATCTGAAATGCGTTTCAGCTTTTCTTCCATTTCTTCCCGGGTCATATTCTCGTACACAACAATCATCTCGTCGCCGCCGTATCTTGCCGGATACATGCGCGGGTCTTCGGCAGCAAGCTGCTTCAGCACTTCCGCTGCCGCCTGCAGGCAGGCATCCCCTTTCGGATGACCGTAGGAGTCGTTGTATTCCTTGAAGTAGTCCACATCCAGAATCTCAATTCCGAGATTCTGCTGTTTCCGGTAGCAGCTCTCATAGACTTCCTCTGCATGCCGGTTCAGCGCATAGCGATTGGCCAGTCCGGTCAGAGCATCTGCTTCTGCTTCTTTCAGGAGACGTACATTCTCCTCGGCAAGCTTTGCCCCGGAAAGCGAACCTTCTACGGCAATCACCGCTGCCCGATCTTCTTCCTGAAGCTTGCGGCAGCTTGCCTCATAGTAGTTCAAGGCAACCCGGGATTCCTCTGTCTGATCCCCCAGCTCCTTCGCCAGCTGCATTTTCAGGTCATAGAACTTCATGAGAACCCCTGGTATTTCCGTATTCAGACTCGCATCAATATAGTCAAACAGCTCTCTGCAGGCATCTGTTTCCTGCAGACGGATCAGAAGCGAAGCCAGAAACAGCAGATTGTCAATGGAATCCCCCGTGATCGGAAACTGCTTCTGCTTCGGCAGAAATTCCTGAAACAATGAAAGCACTTCGGAACGATCATTCTTCGCTCCGGCAATCCGGATCTTCGTGATCAGCACATCGAGTTCACTGATCTCATCCCAGCCTTCCCTGCCCCGGAAGGCTTCTGCAGCGGCGCATTCTGCTTCTGCTTTTCCGATATCCGGTCCCATCTCCAGAGCCAGAGATGCTGCAACCACATGGTAGGACGCAAGGTCCTGCGATCGCTGAGCATCATCCGGCATCCGGGAAAACTTTTCTAAGGCAATTCCGTTATAGAAGCCGGCTTTCTGATATTCATGAACCTCATAGAAGATATGAGCGATATTGGCAGCCGAAACTGCCAGATAGCGCTGACTCACCTCTGTCTTTGCGCAATACCCCCTGGCCTGGATGAAATAAGCCGCCGCAAGCGGATAATTGCAGTGAATATCCGAGACGATGCCAAGCAGCGTGTAGGCCGCAGTCAGCGTATCATAATCATGTGCCGCCTCGGCATGCGCCACGGATTCCATCAGTTCCGAGAGTGTCTCATCCATTTTGAGGGATTTCTGGAAATGAATTCTCGCCTTGTAATAGAAGGCGATTCCGAGCAGATGCTCCTCCTGCATGCTGCGGCCGATCTGCAGCAGCCGATCTGCATCTTTCTCAGAAGGAGATGCAGAAGTTCTCAGTTCGTGAATCAGATTCATCGTTTCCTGATCGTACATGTCGCTTCGCATGGTCTGCCTCCCTTGATGTATGTTTCATCATACCATTTAATGAACCGGGAAGAAGACCAAGGAAAAAAGAAAAAGCGTCCATCCCTTATGGACAGACGCCGGTCCGATCAGTCAGCAGTCACCAGACCATAGACCATCGGCTCTACTTCGCCAAGCTCCGGAGTGATGTGAATGGCATGCTTCAGAAGACTGATCGCATCCTCCAGGTTCTTTTCCTCATTGACATACAGCGTGCAGAGCGGATCGCCCTTCTGCACCTTTCTGCCGCAGCGCACCTTCATGACCAGCCCCACAGCCGGATCAACCTGATCCTCTTTCTTAGCCCGGCCAGCCCCAAGCAGCTGTGCGGCAGTACCGATCTGCTCCGCTGCCATCGAGGACACATAGCCATCGCTTTCTGCACAGACATCGATCTTCCGCTTCACTGCAGTAAGCTTCTTCATGCCTTCGGCAGTGACATACGAAGCATCTCCGCCAAGCAGGCGGAACATATTCTGCAGCTTAGCCAGACCGCTTCCATCTGCGATATGAGCCTTCAGCATTGCTCTGGCTTCCTGGTCATCCGCAGCAAGCTTTCCCATCTGCAGCATCTGGCTGCCCAGCAGCATGCATACTTCATAGAGCGGATCCGTTTCCGGAATCATTCCGCTGAGCAGTTCCACTGCTTCCTGAACTTCAAGGGCATTGCCTACGGCCATGCCCAGCGGCTGGTTCATATCCGTGACCACCGCTCTGACTTCTCTTCCGGCCAGCTTGCCGATATTCGTCATGAGCTTGGCAAGCTCAAAGGCTTCTTCCTTCGTGCGCATGAAAGCACCGCTGCCGGTCTTCACATCCAGCACGATCGCATCCGCACCAGCTGCCAGCTTCTTGGACATGATCGAAGACGCAATCAGCGGAATTGAACGGACCGTTGCCGTCACATCCCGCAGGGCATACATCTTCTTGTCAGCAGGCACGAGATTTCCGGACTGGCCGATGACGCAGACTCCATTCTGCCGGACGATTTCCTTGAACCGATCCATCGGCTGTTCAATGCACGTGCCCGGAACCGACTCCAGCTTATCCAGAGTTCCGCCCGTATGGCCAAGTCCCCGGCCGCTCATCTTGGCAACCGTTCCGCCGCAGGCTGCCACCAGCGGTGCCACGACGAGCGTCGTCGTATCGCCCACTCCGCCGGTGCTGTGCTTGTCCAGCTTCACCCCGGGCAGATCACTGAGATCCACGACATCGCCCGAATGCATCATCGCCATCGTCAGTTCGGTGGCTTCTTCCGCATCCATCCCTTTCAGAAGAATTGCCATCATCATGGCAGACATCTGATAATCCGGAATCGAGCCATCCACATATCCTGTCACCATGGACTGGATTTCTTCTCCCGTGAGCTTTCCGCCATCTTCCTTCTTTTCAATCGAATCCACAAAACGCATGTTCTTTCTTCACTCCTGTCATTCTTCCGGGGCGATCCGAAAAACCATGCATGAACCCGATCCATGATTATCCGGAAACCCTCTGTGTTCTTCTATTATCGGCTTTCCGGATTTTCATTGCAAGCGCTTACCGTTTTCAGCTTGCATGGCATTCCCGGATTGCCTGACGCACTTCTGCCATTGCAAACCGGTAGTACCACATCTGTACAGTTTCTCTCCTCATGCCAAGCTTCATAGCTGCAGAATCGATGCTGTTCTTCTGGGCCCAGCAGGCCTTGAGAAGCTCTGCTTCCGTGAAACTGAGCTTCCCATGCTCACGCAGTTCCTGATCCGCCGCCTTCAGTGCTCTTGCGGCTTCTTCCTGATCCTGCCGGATCGGTTCATGACCGGTACGCGTCAGCATGTTTCCTTCCTCCTTCCAGAATCTGATTCATCTCCTGCAGACATCTCATTGCCTGGCTTCTTGTAACCCCCAGCATGGCGGCTGTCTCTGCCGCACTCTGGTGATTCTCCCATTCCTTCAGCAGCACAAAACACTGTTCCGGGCTCAGCGCTTCAAGTCCCTGATTTCCGATCATACTCATCTCTTACCTCCATGCCCTTATTATGAAAGAAGGAAGAAAAAGCACTGTACATAAACAAGTACAGTGCTTCGGGCTGCTATCTTTTTCCTGGTTCTTTATGAAGCTTCGGCTGCAGCGGCCTGCGATAGAGCAAAGACTCTTTCAGAATCTTTCTCTTCTCCTCAATGCTCAGCGATTCCGCCGGCTTCTGCACCGGCCTCCGTTTTCCGAAATAATACTTACGCTTGCGGTTCATCCTGTTTCCTTTCTGCTTCCGGCAGCGTGATCACCGCTTCAAACAGATCTCCCTGGATCCCGAGGCGGAAGGTTCCGCCCATCGTCTCCGTCAGGGAACGGGCAATGCTCAGCCCCAGCCCGGAGCCTTCGGAATGGCGGGAATTATCCCCTCTCACAAAGCGCTCCATCAGTTCTTCGGGTTCTATATTCAGCTGCTCCCTGCTTGTATTCTTCAGCGAGATCGTGATCTTTCCTGGCTCTTCTTCCCGCGATGAGAAGTAGGCCCTGGTGCCTGGCTGAGCATACTTTACCACATTGCTCAATAAGTTGGAGAGCACCCGCCAGAGCAGCCTGCCATCTGCCCGGATGATCGGATTCTCCGGCTTCAGATCCATGATCAGAGCGATCTCTGCTTTCTGAAGCTTTTCCTGATACTCGGCAGCCGCCTGCTCCGCCAGCTCTTTCAAAGAGACCTCGCGAAGGTCCGCTTCGATCATTCCCGAAGAAGCCTTGCTTGCTTCGACGATATCTTCGCAGAGCCGCTTCAGGCGGGCAGACTGGCGGCTGAGTGCATCCAGATAATCTTTCTCCTGCTCCGGAGTATGGTCTTTCTGCAGAAGATCGGTATAGCTGATGATCGAGGTAAGCGGCGTCTTCAGGTCATGACTCACGTTGGTGATCAGCGCTGCCTGCATGCGTTCTGCCTTCATCTGATCCCGGACCGCAATCTTCATGCCATCTCCGATTGAATTCAGGGCTTCTGCCTGCTGATGCAAGGAACCGAGCAGGTTCTTTTTCTGAGCATCATGGATGCGGTATTCCATATCGCCCGCAGCCAGATGTCCTGCGGCATCTGCAATCACCTTGTTTCCATAGAGCATCATCAGCAGAACATAAGTCAGAATCGCATCTGCCGCAATCATCAGCAGCACCCCTTCGGTGCCGAACAGATCTCTCATATAGAAGGTCTGTGCATACTCCATCAGCAGGCACATCATTGCCAGGATGTTCAGACCCGTATTCCCGATCTGCAGCAGATGAATCAGGCGGGAAAGCAGAGTGCCTGAGAAAAAGGAATTCGCCTTGACCCGTGAGGCAGTCGTGATCACGAAGATCGAGAAGCAGATTCCGAATATCCCTGCCCTCACCGGAGTGATGTCTCTTCCATCCCACCAGCGAAGCAGAAGCACCAGCGCCAGCAAGACAAATTCATACGGAATCCGATCCGGCCACAGAAGCGTGATCCCTTCTGTTCCTCTCTGATGGCCTGCAGCAGAGCATTCATAGAACAGCAGTGCGAGGATCAGAACGCCTGCGATCCCTTCCATCATCCGCACGGATACCCAGCCCTGAAACAGAGGCTGCGATAGTTTCCGGAATTCCGAATAGCTTGGCATATAGCGGTCATTTACCGTGATCGGATCGATCACGGCAATCGCTACCGTCAGGATCACCTCATCAGGATCATCCGTAATATAGGCACTTCCATCCTTGTAGGCGATCTGGAACTTCTGCGTGATTCCATACGTCTCGTCCTGCCGGCAGTTGTTTCCAAACAGTTTTCCGTCTGCAGTGAAGATCTGATAGCGGGAGTTGGAATTCTCAGGAGAGAATTTCTCATTCAGCTTCTGAAGCTTCTGGAAGCGCGTTCCATGACAGAAGCGGACGAGGTTCTGGCGCAATGTGAGGAACAGGAGATCGCGGTTCTCCCCTACGATGCGCCGGAATTTCCGGAGCGGCTTCGCCAGATCGCGGTGCCGCCGGCCGCCCTGTATGTGAAGGGGGTGCTTCCTCCGCTGGATCTGATCCCCGTGATCTCGGTGATCGGAACGCGGAAAGCCAGCCCTTACGGGGTTAAGATGGGAGCGCGCCTGGCGTATGAGATCTCGCGCTGCGGCGGCACGGTGGTGAGCCTGCTGACCTCCGGCGTGGATGAGGCGGCAGCCAGGGGCGCGCTTCGTTCCGGCCGGCCCTGCGTCGGCGTCCTGGGAACCCCGCATGAGCAGTGCCGCCTCGAGATTGCCCGAGAGCTTCTTCGTTCGGGGGCTCTCGTCAGCGAGTATCCTCCGGGAAAGGAGTGCAGCAGACACTTCTTCCGGGAACGGAACCGCATTGCGGCCGGACTCTCGGACGGCGTCGTGGTGGTGGAGGCTCCGGAAAAAAGCGGAACCCGCCTCTTTGTGAATGACGCCATCGACCAGGGGAAGGACATTTTTGCCATCCCCGGCAATGTTGATGCGGAAAACGCCGCCGGAACCCTGGCGCTCCTGAAAGAGGGGGCCAAGCTGGTGACCTGCGGCGCCGAAGTTATGGAGGAATATCTCCT
>OMXA01000035.1 GCA_900314905.1 uncultured Erysipelotrichaceae bacterium | reverse complement strand
AGGATTGCGTTTTCTGGATTTTCTGCCCATAAAAATGGCCCCTGCAGGAGGACCTCAGCACTGTCAGAGTGCTGTCCTTTCTACAGGGACCACTTTAGCCAGGTCTTTTTTTCTTTTCATTTATTACAGCCCAGAATCTTAACACTAACTCATTCCGCATTTCTAAAATAAAATCAGAATTGCGAAATGCAGACATCAGCGCATTCTCTTTGCTATTCCCGATTACCGCAGGCTGTGTTTCTTCTGATTATTCGGTCTGATTCTGCGATTCTGCCCACTTCATCAATGCAGAGACAATGAGTTCCGTGATCTCATTCATCATGCCGTTGAATCGCTTGTAGCCTTCTTCTTTATATGCGTCAATCGGCTTTACCTGGGCATAGCTTCTGAGACTGACTCCCTGCTTCAGATGTTCCATGAAGTCCACATGCGGAATCCAGCAGCGATCGATGCTCTGCAGCATCACGGTCTTCTCCGTATGCTTCAGAATCTCCGGATCGGTATCTGCAATCAGCGTGCGGTATTTCTGTTCCTCTTCCGGTCCGCGATTCAGCCGGATCAGCTCCAGAACATGTTCCGTCGGATCATCCATATCCACAATCCGATTCCGCTGTTCATATACCACTTCCCGCTGCTCGCTCAGCACATTGTCGAATTCCAGAGTTCTCCTGCGGGCATCAAAGTGAAGTCCCTCTGCCCGCTTCTGAATCCGGTCTGCAAATGCACGCATCTGCACATCCGATTCCTTCCCGGCAAGATAATGAGCAATCACTGCCTGTCCTTCTTCTCCTGCATACTTTTCAAACAGATCATCATCCATCGCGACGTAGAACCTTGAGAACCCAGGATCTCCCTGTCTGCCGGATCTTCCGCGCAGCTGATGATCAATGCGCGCGGCCTCATGCCGTTCGGTTCCTAATACCGCTAATCCGCCAAGCTCCGCAGCTCCTTCACCAAGACGGATATCGGTTCCTCGTCCAGCCATGTTGGTTGCCACCGTTACCGCATACTTCTGACCAGCCTTTGCAATGATACCTGCTTCATCTGCGTCATTCTTGGCATTGAGCACCTGATGCGGAATGCCTTCTTTCTTCAGCATTGCGCTGAGCTGTTCATTGATTCCGACCGAAACCGTACCGACTAAGACCGGCTGTCCTTTTTCATGCAGGGCTTTGATCTCTCTGACCACCGCTTCATATTTCTCATGCCTGTTATGGAAGATCTGATCCGGTTCATCGATTCTGCTGACTGGCTTATTCGTCGGAATGGCATAGACTCTCATGTTATACGTATCCAGGAACTCCGCCTCTTCTGTCTTTGCTGTTCCGGTCATGCCTGAAAGCTTGTCATACAGACGGAAGAAATTCTGGTACGTGATCGACGCCAGCGTCACAGTTTCCTGCTTGATATTCACATTCTCTTTTGCCTGGATCGCCTGATGAAGACCATCGCTGAACTCTCTGCCCTCCATCTTTCTGCCTGTGAATGTATCAACCAGGATAATCTCATTGTCTCCGACAACATATTCCACATCTCTGCTCATCAGATAGTTTGCCCGCAGTGCATTCTGAATATAATGCACGAGCTCTGCCGTCTGATCGGTATAAAGGTGGGCAACCCCGAACGCCTTCTCTGCCTTCCGGATTCCCGCTTCGGTCAGAGTCACGCTGTTATCTTCCCGTGAAACCATATAATCCGCATCCCGCTTCAGGCTCTTTGCGAATCGATCTGCCTGAATATAGTTCTGATCCAGCACCGGGCCAGGTCCGCTGATGATCAGCGGCGTGCGGGCTTCATCGATCAGAATCGAATCCACTTCATCCAGCACCGCATAGTGAAGACCTCTGAGAACCCGATCCTGCGGCCGGTAGACCATATTGTCACGCAGATAATCAAACCCCAGTTCAGAATTCGTCGTATAGGTGATATCACACAGATACTGCTCCCGCTTCTGGGCAGGACTCAGTTCATGAAGATTGCAGCCGACTGTCAGTCCGAGCATCCGGTAGACTTCTCCCATCCAGTGCGCATCACGGCTGGCAAGATACTCATTGACCGTAATCACATGTGCACCCTTTCCTTCCAGGGCATTGAGATAGATCGGCATGACTGCGGTCAGGGTCTTGCCTTCGCCGGTCTTCATCTCCGCAATGTCGCCGCCATGCAATAACACACCGCCCAGCAGCTGAACCGGGTAAGGAAACTCCCCCAGCACTCGCCGGGATGCCTCCCGAGCCGTCGCAAATGCTTCCGGAAGAATCTTCTCGAGACTTTCTCCCGCTGCGATCCTCGCTTTCAGTTCCGGTGTCTTTGCCTGCAGCTGCTCATCGGTCTTTGCTGCATATTCTGCTTCCAGATCCAGGATCTTCTTCACCTGTTTCTCTGCTTCATGATAATGCCGTTTCTCACTGCTGAATAAATCACTCAGATTCATCAATAGTTCTTCTCCTTCTTTCTCTTTCTGCTTCCTTCAGAAAGAAGTTCTCGGAACCAGTTCCCGGCTGATGCAGCCGGACATCAGAAACAGTGCTTCAGCCAGCAGAATCACCGGAAATATACTCTGTTCTTCCTGCATTGGAAGAACCAGAACAGCTAAAACCGGGGGCATCCGAAGAGACATGTTCCCAGGAATTGTCTTTTGCTTTTCTGTGCTGCTTTGAACCATCTCAGAGGATTCCTCAATGCCATTCTGTTCAGAAATACATTCCGGAACCCTGACCGTTTCTCCAGAAGAAAACCTCAGCAGCTGCCCCTGCAGACAGCCCGCAAGAAAAGCAAGCACTGCTGCCGCAATGCAGAATTCCAGCAGTTTCCGGATCATCAATCCTGCCGTCATGGCCTTTATTCTACAACGAGCAGAGAACCAGAACTACCCTAATAAATCATGAAAAAAGCCTGTCCTTATTCAGGGCAAGCCTTCTTTCAGTCTGAAATACCGTAGTATTCTTCCATGGTCAGACCGCTGTCATGAATTTTCTTTGCTTCCTCGACTCCGACATAGCGGAAATGCCAGGGACTGTACATGATTCCGGTAATCTCCTGCTTTCCTTCCGGATAGCGCTCAATCCACCCATAGAGATATGAATTCTCCTGAAGCCATGTATAGTCACCGTACTGGGTGAAGCAGTACTGCAGCTCGCAGGCGCCATTCCAGCAGCCTAGATCCGCTGCTAATCCGAGCTGATGCTCAGAAGCGCCAGGATGATCATCAATGTTGTCTGCAAATTCATGACCGCGGATCGAGATATAGTAATGGTACAGATCATTCTGAAGCGTATAAGAACGATATCCGCTGACCAGTTTCAGATACACCTGATCAGCAATCGCTGCCTGGAACATCTCTTCCAGCTTCCCCGCCGCTTCTTCTCGAAGCTCCTGAGGACTTGCAGAATGCACATCCGCTTCCACAAGATCAGGCGGCACATAATCTGAGCTGATGGTATGGGTCTGACTGATATATCTGGTAATGCTGGTATCAGTCGAAAGATCAGCCTGAACCGTCGGCTCCGGAGTCGGTGTTTCAGAAGGCATTGGTGTTTCAGAAGGAACTGGTGTCGGTGATGGCGTCATGGTCGCTTCCGGGGTCGGTTCTGTCTGGATTGCAGCCGTACTGCTATGATCAGAAAAATGCAGCACCAGAAGCCCTGCCAGGATTGCCACGCACAGCACAGCAATCGTAATCACCTTCCATTTATATCGTCTGTCAATCATACTGTTCTCCCGGTCGCAGTTCTATTATACAACACGGCAGAACTACTCATCTGTATGTCCCCGCTTCTGAGTTTTCGGTGTAAACTGGTCTTTGAATACTGAATCCAGAAAGAGGTTTTATGAAAATTGCAGTTGCAGGCGCAGGCGGAATGGGCGGCAGATTCTCACTCTGCCTTCATCAGTCCGGGAATGATGTCATTCTGATCGACCAGTGGCAGGCCAATATCAAAGCAATCCGGAAAGATGGGCTGACCGCTTCCATGAACGGGAAAGTGATTACGGAGCAGATTCCGATCTATTACCCTGATGAAATCGATGAGAAAAACGAAAAAGTGGATCTGATTCTGGCGATGGTGAAAAGTCCCCAGCTTGATCAGATGTTTCAGGCAATCTCTCCGATCATCCAGGAGGATACTTATGTCCTCTGTCTGATGAACGGAATCGGGCACGAAGATACGCTTTCCCATTATGTCAATCCTGCCCATATCCTGTCCGGAACGACCATGTGGACTGCCACCATGAAAGGGCCGGGACTTCTGGAGCTCAATGGCGATGGTTCCATTGATATTCAGAATATCCGCCCGGAAGGAAAAGAAGCAGCCGAAAAGGTCATTCAGGTGCTTAACCAGGCAAATCTCAATGCCCGCTACAGCGATAATGTACTTGCCTCCATCTGGCGCAAAGCATGCATTACCGGTGGTCTCAATGCATTAACTGCCCTGCTGGAATGCAACAACATGGAACTCCGGAGTCTTCGAGTATTTGACCCCATCATTCTTGAAATCGTGAGGGAATATATCGCCGTTGCGGAAAAGGAAGGCATTCATCTGAATCAGGCAGAAATGATTGAAGCAATCCAGAATTACTGCAGACCTGCTGTCAATGGATTTGCCTTCACTTCCATGTACCAGGATCTGATCCAGAATCACCGGATCACCGAGATTGAATACATGAATGGGGCAATCTCAAGAAAAGGAAAGCAATACGGAATCCCGACTCCGTACAATGAACTGCTCACTCATCTCATCCACGCAAAAGAACAGCTGCTTACCGCCTTTTAATCCTCACAGATACGCCCCGGATATTTTCCGGAGTGTTTTCTGAAAGATTCCATTTTCACCCGCCTAGTATGCATGCAGGCTAAGATATCTGAGCAGATCCATCGACAATCTGCTGCTGGTTTCTGAATACAGATTCTGCAGTACCTTCAGCTTCTCTTCTGCATAAGGATTGAACCCGTACTTCCTGGCAAGTGCTTCCTGCCGTTCCTCGATCCCGATCCATCCGGATGGCACGGAAATGGCATCACAGAGCTGGATCAGCCGATCATAGGGATCATAGTCAATTGCTGAAAGAAGATCTGAATAATACTGTTGTTCCTGCTTGGATACATCAATCTTTCCGGCATAGGAATGGATATTCTGAACCGGGAAGGAATGAGTCAGACAGATTCTTGCGATCAGAGGCTGACGCAGTTCATTCATCAGCTGATAACCTCTTGCAATATGCTGAAACTGCCCATCCGTAAGACTTCTTCCGATATCATGCAGCAATCCCATGCTGAACGAAGCTTCTCTGTCCAGATTGATTCCTGATGCGATGAGCACTGCTGCTTCTGCAGTCTTACGACAGTGCTCAACCCATGGACCGGGTTTCTTCTCTGCCTGTTTCTGGAATAATGCTTCTGCATCCATGCGTTTCATTTCCATTTCCTTGCGGCGAGCTGATTGATGGCGATCAGAGAAACAGTGGTGATCAGCACGCACATCGCCGCCATGCACATTCCTACTGATACAGAGCCCTGTTCAAACTCATGAGTGATAAACGTGGATACGGTCAGCACATTCGGCGGAGAAGTCAAAGAAGAAGCGACCAGTTCCCGGAATGAAATAATGAAGATCATCATCCATCCGGTCACAACGCCAGGAAACATCAGCGGAAACTGAATACGCCAGAATACATAGCTTTCAGATCCGCCGGATATCCTTCCTGCTTCAGATAGATGATCACCGATCTGAATGAGTGCACTGGTCGTATACTGCACTGCATACGGCAGAAACATGACCACATATACCAGGACCATGAAGCCCCTGGTATTATAGAGCGGGACAGCGGCGTAAATCCTGTTCCAGAGAATCATCATGCCGATCGCAAAGACGATATTCGGGATCATCTCCGGCAGCAGTGCTTCTGCTCCGATTATCTGACTCAGCTTTCCCTTTTTCCGCATATGCATTGCCACGGCCATTCCGATCAGACTGGCAATCGTAGCTGCAGCTGCCGCAAGCGAGAGACTTGTCCCGATTGCCCGGAGTCCTTTTGCACTCTCCGAGCCGAACAATTCCCCATAATGCGCAAGTGTGAAATTTCCTTTCGCAAGGCCATATCCGCGCTTATCAATCAGCGAAGTCGCAATGATCGAGAAATAGGGAACCACGATCGATATCAGAATCAGGACTGATGTATAAACTGTGCCGAGCACAGTTACAATGCGCTTCTGAGAGATCGGAAGCGTGCGCTTCGCCTGAACCAGACTGTACGTATGAGTTCTTGTGATATAGTCCTGCAGTCTCCAGATTGCAAAGCAGATGATCACCAGCACGCTGCTCAGCGCTGATGCTTTTCCGAAATCAATCGGAGCAACGCTTGCATAGCGATGAATATTCGTCGTGAATACATAGAATCCGATCCGGCTTCCCAGCGTAGCGGGTGTTCCGTATTCTGATAATGTCTTGACGAATACCAGCATCAGCGCAATCGCATAGTTTCCAGTCAGAAGCGGCATCGTGACTTTTCTGAAGATTCCAATGGGTTTCTCCCCGCAGATCGCTGCACTCTCTTCCATGGCGGAACCGAGATTCAGAATTGCATTCTTGATCATGCCTGTCATGAATGGAAATGAATGGAAGCTCATGACCATGACCAGTCCAGCCAGAGAGAAGAATCCCTCCAACCAGCTTTCGGTCCATGGAAATAACTGCTGGAATAATCCTCGCTTCTGCATGAACAGAATCCACCCCATCGCCGAAATATACGGTGGTGTCATGAACGGAATCATCAGTATGATATCCAGCCATTTCATTCTGGCCAGTTTCGTTCTTGTCAGAATGAATGCAAGCGGCGTAGAGATCAGCGTTGAAACGATCGATACAAGCAGAGCCAGCCATAGAGAATTCAGAATTGTCTTTGCATTTGCCGGATCGCTCAGCACTGTCGCTGCATTGGCGATATCAAAACGGCCATCTTCTGAGATGACCGTCCTTGCAAAGACACTGATGATCGGCAGCACAATCATGAACCCGAGCAATACTGCCAGCAGAACCATTCCTGTTTTCTTTTTCACAGCATCCTCACATCAGCTGATTCTTACTGCTGGCAGAGAGAAACGAGCTTTGCAGCAATATCATCCGCATGATCAACCATCCATGACCAGTCATGCTTGAGCTCTGGAATATCGCTTACATTCGTACGATTATCACACTGAATATCGCTTCTTCCCGGCAGAAGATATGCATCCGCAACCATCTTCTGGGCTTCATCGCTCAGGAGATAGTCCACAAATGCCTTCGCCTGATCAATATTCTTGGTGGAAGAAAGAATCATTGCCGGACGCGGATTGATAATCGTTCCAGATTCCGGGTAGTAGATATCAATCGGCTCTCCTTTTGCAATGTTGGAATATGCATTATAGTCAACACCCGCAACCAGAATTGCCTTCTCGCCTGTCAGAACGGATTCCAGAGCCGCCTTGTTCGCACCAGGAATAGTCATGCCATTGGCAGCCATGCCTTCAAATGCACTCCAATCTTCGCCTGTCGCATTCATGTAGCCTGCCAGGAAATCCTTGCATGAACCGGACTTCTGCGGATCCGGGATTGCGATCATATCCTTGTACTGATCTGATGCAAGCTCACTCCAGTCCGCATCCAGACTGTCAATCAGCGTGGTATTGTAGATCACGCCGACTGCAGACGCACTTGTTCCGAACATCATGCTGTCTTCATCTTTCCAGCCATCATACAGCTTATCTGCATTCGCAGCTTCCGGATAGGACAGCAGCTCGCCCTGTGCCTTGAGATTCAGACCATCCGACCAGGAGGCCAGAACGACAACATCAGCAACCGGATTATCCTTCTCTGCTTCGAGTCGTGCCAGAATTTCGCCAGTTGTTCCCTCAAACAGATTGACCGTAATTCCAGTTGCTGCTTCAAAGCCGGCAACATACTTCTCATTCAGCCCGGAAGGACTCGGCATGTACACTGTGACTTCTGTTCCTCCCGCTGCCGGAGCTGAAGTCTTTTCTGCAGCTGCAGCAGTCGATGCGGCAGCAGAAGCAGATGCTGTTTCAGATGCCGCTGCTGCGGAAGAGCTGCTGCAAGCCCCAAGTACCAGGGCAAGTGCTGATGCAAAAATCATTCTGCCAGTACGTCTGATTCCATTCATAAGTTCTTTCTCTTCTCCCCCTTTATCTCAATACCGTCTCATCTTCCGGACGGATATAGAGTCTGATTTCCTTCATGTCTGCAGGTTTATTGCTGTATAACAGCCAGGGATGTCCATTCACTTCAGCCTGGATTTCATAGCGGTCCCCGACAAACTGCTGGCCGGACACAATGCCAAGCAGTTCCTTTCTGCCATTGCCTGGTACGAGGCTTACCTTCTCAGGCCTGCACATCACCGTATCGCTGAGCCAGTTAGACCTGCCTACGAATTCTGCAGTGAACGCATCAGCGGGATGATAATAAACTTCCTGCGGACTGCCGATCTGCATCACTCTTCCATCTTTCATGACTGCGATCTGATCGGACATGCTCATAGCCTCAACCTGATCATGAGTCACAAATACAGACGTCACATGAAGCTCACGCGTCATTCTCCGGATTTCTGCCCGCATTTCCTGACGAAGTTTCGCATCCAGTGCAGACAGGGGCTCATCGAACAGAATGCAGGAAGGAGAACCAGCGATAGCCCGTGCAAATGACACACGCTGCTGCTGTCCGCCGGACAGCTGAGACGGATAACGCTGCTCAAACCCTTTCAGCTGCACGAATGCAAGTGCTTTTTCCACCCGCTCCGTCACTTCATTCTGATGTCTTGCCCGAAGCGGAAAAGCGGTATTTTCAAACACAGTCATATGCGGCCATAATGCAAAATCCTGGAATACAAATCCAAGCTTCCGTTCTCGCGGCGGCAGGCAGATTTTCTGTTTCGAAGAATAAACAATCTTATCATCAAACAGGATTTCCCCTTCTTCCGGTATTTCCAATCCGGCAATCATTCTCAGCAATGTTGTCTTGCCGCATCCGGAAGGGCCTAGCAGAGTCATGAAACTGCCGCTCGGGATGACCATGGTGATATGATCTGCAGCACACGTATTTTTAAAATGCTTCGTGATGTTCTTCAGTTCGATTTTCATCTTTCCTCTGGAACCGTTTTAGACTTTATCATTCCTCTGTTTCGAAAACATCAGAGCTCTGTTAAAACCCAGTAAAACATTCATGCATGCAGGAAAGAGCCTCACAGACTTGTGATCAGCCACCCATTGTCTGAATAGAATGAAATTTCACGATCTTCTGTTAATCATGCAGGTCTCCCGGAACCAGATCATTGAGCAGGAGAATGCCTGATGCATCGTTACAGTCTGAATCATTTTCTCACCACAGAAAAAGACCTCTGCGTAATGCAGAGATCTTTCGGAAAACTATTCAGCGTCTTTCTCTTCGGATTCTGAAGAATCTGTCTTTTCTGCAGAAGAATCATTCTGATCTGCTGCAGAGAAATCGTCTTCCTCTTCGTTTCCGAGAACATCATCCGGGAGCTTGGTCGCAGTCGCTTCGGCAAGAGCTGCCGCCTTTGCTCTGCGCTCCTCAATCATCTTGTCAGCCTTTTCGATAATACGCTTCGTGGTTTCACGCTCGTATTCAGGCCGGCCGGTTCCAGCAGGAATCAGCTTGCCGATGATGACATTTTCCTTGAGGCCTTCCAGATGGTCAACCTTGCCCTTGACCGCAGCATCCGTGAGGACACGTGTCGTCTCCTGGAAGGATGCAGCAGACAGGAAGGAATCCGTCTCAACTGCGGACTTGGAAATACCGAGCATGATCGGGCTGAACTGTGCAGGTGTCTTTCCTTCATCCAGCAGCTGGTCATTGATTTCCGTCATATGAGCACGGCTCAGCGTCTGGCCTGCACTCAGACCGGAATCGCCGCTTTCCGTTACCATGACCTTCTTCAGCATCTGCTTGATCATGACTTCCAGATGCTTATCGGAAATATCGATGGACTGCGAAGAGTAAACCTTCTTGACTTCCTTGAGGATGTATTCTTCAGCAGCTCTGACACCGGCAACCTGCAGCAGTTCCTTCGGAGCAATCGTTCCTTCTGTCATCGGCTGTCCGGCAGTCACTTTCGTGCCTACCGAGATATTGGAGAGAACAGTCTGAGTCAGGTCGCACTTATGATCAATGGTGTCATTCTCATTGGTCACTGTGATGATCATGCCCTGCTTGTTGTCCTGCTCACGGATATCCGTTACTTCGCCATCGATCTTGGCGATGACTGCCACACGCTTCGGCGTACGTGCTTCGAACAGCTCTTCGACACGCGGGAGACCCTGTGTGATATCGCCATTCTTATTCGCAACACCTCCGGTATGGAAGTTACGCATGGTCAGCTGAGTACCAGGCTCGCCGATTGCCTGTGCGGCCATGACACCGATTGCTTCACCCGCTTCAACCGGGTTGCCCGTTGCCATATTGCGGCCATAGCACTTGCGGCAGATGCCCTTCGGAGATTCGCAGGTGAATACGTTGCGGATCCATACCTCTGTGACACCAGCATCGACGATCTTCTTTGCCATCTCGTCCGTGATGTAAGTATCTTCCGGGCAGATCACTTCGCCAGTCGAAGGATCCGTTACCGCCTGCTGCGTGTAGCGGCCGGCAATACGTTCCTCGAGCTTCTCGATGATCGTTCCGTCTTTCTCATCCACCAGCTGACGGACCAGGAATCCGCGTTCGGTTCCGCAGTCTTCTTCGTTGATGATGACTTCCTGAGCGACATCAACCAGGCGTCTTGTCAGATATCCGGATTCTGCCGTCTTCAGAGCAGTATCGGTAAGTCCTTTACGTACACCATGGGTGGAAATGAAGAACTCGGACACGCTCATTCCTTCACGGAAGCAGGAATAGATCGGGACTTCGATGATAGAAGGCTGATATTCTTTCTTGGACTTGGACTGCGTCGGACGAGCCATGAGGCCGCGCATTCCGGCAAGCTGTGTGAAGTGGTTCTTGTTGCCGCGGGCACCGGAAACCGCCATCATGTTGATCGGGTTCATACGAGGCAGCGAAGCCATCAGCGTATCACCGACCTGATCCTTGACCTTCGCCCAGAGATCAGAGAACTGTGCTTCCCACTCTGGACCGGTCAAAAGACCTCTGTCACGGAGATTGTTGAGGATATCTGCCTTGCGGCGGCCCTCATCCACCATTTCCTGCTTATGCGGCGCTACGGAAATATCCGACAGTGCAACCGTCATGCCGGCAATCGTGGAGTACAGATAGCCCATATCCTTCAGAGAGTCCAGAATCGTGGAAGTACGGACCGTCGGCGAATCAACATCGCCATTGCCGTTCTTGTACTTTGCGAATACTGCAGCAATCAGGTTTCCGAGGTCCTTCTTCTTGAATTCCTTCGTAACCGGACGGCTCTGGATTTCCTTGCGGATATCCGTTCCAAGCTCAACGAAATCGTCGTTCGGAGTAACCTTCAGCTTATCCCCGTCAAATTCATTCATATACGGGAAATCAGGCGGGAATACGCTGTTGAAGATGATCTTTCCTACTGAAGTCAGCAGGTAGCAGCTGTTCTGGTAATCCGTGAAGCAGGTCTTGTTGACCTTGTCTGCAGGAATTGCGATCCGGCTGTGCAGGTGGACCATGCCGACCTGTTCAGCCATGAGGACCTCGTCCACGTCCTTGAAGACATGGCCTTCATTGTCCCCGTACCGTCTCCAGCGCTCTGCTTCGGTTCTCTGACCAAGACGCTCCAGCGCATCTGCCTTGTTGTAGAACTCTTCTGCGGTTTCTTCCATGTTCAGATAGAAGTTTCCGAGCACAAGGTCCTGTCCAGGAGTAACGATCGGTTTTCCATCCTTCGGACCGAGAATGGAGTTTGCACCAAGCATCAGGACTTCCGTCTCAGCGCGGGCAAGCTCTCCCAGAGGAAGGTGGACTGCCATCTGGTCACCATCGAAGTCTGCATTGAATGCCGGGCAGACCAGCGGATGGACACGGATTGCATGACCATCAACCAGACGCGGGAAGAATGCCTGGATACCCAGACGGTGCAGAGTCGGCGCACGGTTCAGGAATACCGGGTGGTTCTCAATGACCTTTTCCACTGCATCCCAGACACGCGCATCCTGACGCTCAATCAGCTTTTCAGCAGTCTTCGGGTTGGACGCAACCTGCTCATTGACCAGTTCATTGATGACGAACGGCTTATACAGGTTGATTGCCATTTCCTTCGGCAGACCGCACTGCCACATCTTCAGATGCGGACCGATTGCGATAACGGAACGGCCGGAAAAGTCGACACGCTTGCCGAGAAGATTCTGACGGAAACGGCCCTGCTTGCCTTTGAGGGAATGCGACAGAGACTTCAGCGCTCTTCCGCCGGCACCGGTAATCGGCTTGCTGCGGCGGCCATTGTCAATCAGAGCATCAGCGGCTTCCTGCAGCATTCTCTTTTCGTTCTGCACGATGATTGCCGGAGTACCAAGTTCCAGCAGCTTCTTCAGACGATTGTTTCTGGTGATGACACGACGATACAGATCATTCAGATCTGACGTTGCGAAACGACCGCCATCGAGCTGAAGCATCGGTCTTAAATCAGGCGGAATCACCGGAAGAACAGTCAGAATCATCCATTCCGGCTTATTCTCGCTGTTCCGGAATGCTTCAACCGTCTCCAGGCGCTTGATCAGCTTCTTGCGCTTATCGCCATTCGCCTTTTCCAGCTCAGCCTGGATTTCGTTGTATTCCTTGTCGATATCGACCTGTTCCAGAAGAGTCTTGACTGCCTCTGCACCAGTTGCGGCAGAGAAGCTTCCCGGTCCGTAAATGGCAGTATTCTCACGGAATTCCTTTTCTGAGAGAATCTGCTTATAGGACAGCTTCGTATCTCCCGGATCCGTTACGATCCAGGAAACAAAGTAGACTACTTCTTCCAGCTGCTTCGGAGGTACATTCAGAAGCAGGCTCATGCGGGAAGGAATCCCGCGCAGATACCAGATATGCGCAACCGGAGCAGCCAGTTCAATATGGCCCATCCGCTCACGGCGGACACTGGACTTCGTGACTTCAACGCCGCAGCGATCGCAGATCACACCCTGATAGCGAACCTTCTTGTACTTTCCGCAGGCACACTCCCAGTCCTTGGTCGGACCGAAGATACGCTCGCAGAACAGACCATCACGTTCCGGTTTCTGGGAACGGTAGTTGATGGTCTCCGGCTTCTTGACTTCGCCATAAGACCATTCACGAATACGTTCAGGTGATGCCAGTCCGACTTTAATTGCTGTGAAGTTATTAATATTCATCCTGCCGCATCCTCCTTAGTCCTTGCTGTCATCCGAGTCATCGAGATCATCGAAGCCGACTTCTGCAGCTTCCGGAACTTCCTCAATGCCGCTCCTGACCGAAAGATCGCTCTGCGTTTCCGCATCATTCACGAGCTTCTGGTGAGTCATATCAATCGTGGTCTCTTCCTTCAGCTCTTCCTGTTCCAGCTGCTTCAGATCCATCTCTTCGCCATTCTCGCCGAGCAGACGGACATCCACTGCCAGAGCCTGCAGCTCATGGATCAGGACACGGAATGATTCCGGAACACCAGGCTCCGGCATATCCTTGCCCTTGACGATTGCTTCATAAGTCTTCGTACGGCCCATGATATCATCCGACTTCACTGTCAGGATTTCCTGCAGTGTATGCGCCGCACCATATGCCTCAAGTGCCCAGACTTCCATTTCACCGAAACGCTGGCCGCCATTCTGAGCCTTGCCGCCCAGAGGCTGCTGCGTCACGAGAGAGTAAGGTCCGGTTGCACGCGCATGGAGCTTATCATCGACCATGTGCGCAAGCTTGATCATATACATGACACCGACTGCAATCGGCTCATCGAATACTTCGCCAGTCATGCCATCGGTCAGCAGATACTTATGATGCGTGCCTGCTTCCTTCATGATGTCATCCAGATCCTGGTTCGATACGCCATCGAAGACCGGAGTTGCGAACTTCACGCCGAGCGAACGGGCAGCCATACCAAGATGGACTTCAAGCACCTGCCCGATGTTCATACGGGAAGGAACGCCGAATGGATTCAGCATGATATCGATCGGGGTGCCATCCTGCATGTACGGCATATCCTCAATCGGGTTGATTCTGGAGATGACGCCCTTGTTGCCATGACGGCCGGACATCTTGTCACCTTCGGAAATCTTGCGCTTCTGAACAATATAAACCTTGACGACCTCATTCACTCCCGGCGGAAGCTCATGATCATCCTTGCGGCGGAAGATGCGCACGGAATGAACCGTTCCTGCACCGCCATGCGGAACCTTCAGGGAATTATCACGCACTTCGCGCGACTTCTCACCGAAGATTGCCAGCAGCAGCTTCTCTTCCGGCGTGATTTCGGACTGTCCCTTCGGCGTAACCTTGCCTACCAGGATATCGCCCTCCTTGACATCTGCACCAACCATGACAATTCCGCGGCCATCCAGGTTGCGGCATGCACTTTCAGAAACGTTCGGGATATCCCGGGTGATCTCTTCCGGTCCGAGCTTCGTCTCACGGCACTCAATGTCATATTCCTCGATATGAACCGAGGTATACACGTCTTCACGCACCATGCGTTCAGACATGATGATGGCATCCTCGTAGTTGTAGCCATGCCAGGTCATGTAAGCAATCAGCACATTCTGACCCAGGGCAAGTTCTCCATTCTCCATGGAGAAGCCATCTGCCAGAATATCGCCGCGCTCCACCCGCTCGCCGTCTTCGACAATCGGTCTCTGATTGAGGCAGGTCGAAGCATTCGAACGGCGGAACTTCGTCAGTTCATACGTATGTTCCTTGCCATCGTCTCCCGAGACGACAACTTTCGTCGCATCCACATAGGATACAGTTCCAGGCTCAGTTGCTACGCAAGCCGCACCGGAATAGCGGGCAATTGCACGCTCCATGCCGGTACCGACCCAAGGCGTATGCGGATTCAGCAGCGGAACCGCCTGACGCTGCATGTTAGCGCCCATGAGGGCACGGGTGCAGTCATCATTCTCGAGGAACGGGATGCAGGCAGTTGCAACCGAGACAATCTGCTTCGGGGAAACGTCGGCATAGTCGACCGTATCACGATCAGCCATGACTGTTTCACCGGCAATTCTTGCGACAACCTTCTCGCTGGTCAGCTTGCCGTCATGAATTTCGTTTGCCTGTGCAATGACATGATCATTCTCTTCATCCGCAGACATGTACTTGATCTCATCCGTGACCTGGCCATTGACCACACGGCGGTACGGAGTCTGGATAAAGCCGTATTCATTGACTCTTGCATAGGTAGTCAGATAGGAAATCAGACCGATGTTCGGGCCTTCAGGCGTCTCGATCGGGCAGATTCTTCCATAGTGGCTGTTATGAATATCACGGACTTCAAAGCCTGCCCGCTCACGCGTCAGTCCGCCAGGACCAAGTGCAGAAATACGGCGCTTGTTGGAAAGCTCAGACAGCGGGTTCTCTGCATCCATGAACTGGGACAGCTGAGAGGAAGAGAAGAACTCCTTGATCGCAGCCGTCAGCGGACGGATATTCGTCAGCTGCTTCGGCGTGAGACCAGACGCATCCGCAATGGACATCCGCTCCTTGACCGTACGCTCCATACGGGAGAGACCGATGCGGAACTGATTCTGGATCAGCTCTCCGACCGTACGGATACGGCGGTTGCCAAGCATATCGATATCATCCACCGAACCGACGCCATCCAGCATCGTCAGCTCATAGTTGTACAGCGCATACATATCCGGCATGGTAATCGTATGCTTCGTGTTCAGCGGATCGATGCCGATCAGCTTCACCGGATCCCCATCATCATCCAGGATCCAGACCTGCTGCACGCAGGCACCGACCAGCCATACCGTAACCGGATCGCCAGCCATGACTCTGTTCATGACTGCTTCCTTATCTGCAGTCGTCAGCTTCGTCTCATCTTCATCCGGAATATATCTGCCGGCAATCAGCGTCTCATCCTCACGGACCAGATCCTCGCCATTCACCGTCAGTCTTCCGACGGTATACATCCGCGAACCATAGTTCAGAACTGCGCTGACATTGTCATTGGTAACCTTCACTTCATTCGCGAAGATTCCTGCATAGACCGTCACCTCGCTGAATTCCTTGGCAAGTGCCTTGGCATCCTCTGCGGTGATGACCGTGCCCTGATCATAATGGTTCTTCTTGCCATCCAGATCCACAGCAAGAATTCTTCCGACCAGCGCTTTGGTCCAGGAAGTATTCATGACTGCGGTCACCGGATGAGAGAACAGATGGTTGAACGGCAGTGCAACGCAGGAAATTCCCTTGTTGATCTCCGGTCTCAGCTCATCTCTTTCCTTCTTGCCGATGACCTTATTCTTCTTGATGAGAACCTTGCCATCTGCACCGATGAGGTCATCCTTCAGACGGTGATTCTCCATGCGGTCCAGAATATTCAGCTTCTTGAGAACCTTATAGCGTCCGGCTTTGGTCAGATCATACCGGCGGTAATCAAAGAACTTCTGATCCATCGTGGTGAGCGCACCATCGATGGTCGCAATTTCATCTGCTCTCTGGTTTTCATAAACACTGAGCAGCGCATCGTGCGTGGTCTTTGTCTTATCTGCAGCCAGCGTGTTGCGGATCTCTTCGTAGTTTCCGAAGACGCTGGTATACAGCAGCATATAATCGTTGAGGAACTCACGCTCTTCTTCCGGAACGATGACATCCGGATAAACATCAAAGTGCAGTGCCTTCAGGAACTTCTGCATGCCAGTGGTGTCAAAGGCATCCTCACCCTTATCCAGATTCAGAGACATGCCGATTGCCTTGAACAGAATCGTGGAGAGAATCTTTCTTCTCCGGTCAATCGACACATTCATGATCCGGCCAAGTGCAGCCTTCTTATCATCCGACATGAATTCCAGCCACGTGCCGCGGCTCGGAATCAGTTCACAGGTATAAGTATCTCTGCCGGTGCGCTCTTCCGAAACAATGTCAAAATAAGCACCCGGAGAACGGACAATCTGAGAAACAATGACCCGCTCAGCACCATTGATGATGAAGGTTCCCGTCGGAGTCATCAGCGGGAAATCGCCGAGGAATACCTCTTCCCACTTCGTCATGACCTCGCCAGTCTCCTGATCCACCATCTCAAGTTCCATCTTGGCCTTCAGAGGAGCGCAGTAATTGGTTTCCCGGTACTTGCATTCGCTGATCGAGTATTTCGGTTCCCCGAACTCATAATCAACAAACTTCAGACGGATATTGCCGCTGTAGTTGCTGATCGGATAAATGTCGTCGAAGACTTCACGGATTCCTTCTTTCAGAAACCAGTCATAGCTGGCCGTCTGAATCTCCGTCAGATCCGGAAGATCCAGGCCTGCACTGACTTTCGTGTAGTCGCGGCGGACTGATTTGGGACCGTAATGCACAACGCGGTATGCCTGCTTTTTTTCCATGTACGCCATCCTTTCGCCTGCATGCTGGAAACGCCGAAAAGGGTATAATACCCCCTTTAGAAATTTTTCGGCTTTTTATCAACATAAAATGCTATCATCGATTATGCAGCCCTGTCAATCTGACTTCCTGCTTCTCAGGATCCAGTAGCCCTTGTCTCTCATCACGATTTCACAATTGCCGAACCGCTCATTCAGTTTCCTGACCGCGCTTTCAGCCCCCTGCTTGCGCCGGATCACGACGAGCAGGATTCCATCTGACGAAAGATGCTCATATGCCCCGTCAAAGATGCCGTAGACCACTTCTTTGCCCGCCCTGATCGGCGGATTGGTCACAATCACATCAAACATTCCGGGGACCTGTTCAAAACGATCTGAGATAATCACTGATACCGGAGCTCTGTTAGTCCTGCTGTTGGCGTCCGCAAGCTCAGCAGCTCTCGGGTTTACATCGCAGCAGGTGACAGTGGTATCCGGAAACAGAGTTTTCAGCACAATGCCGAGAACTCCGTATCCGCATCCCATATCCAGCACGTTTCCAGCAATTCTTTCCCGTGCTGCCGCCTTCAGAAGAACCGCGGAACCATAGTCCACACCGGTCTTGCTGAAGACTCCGTCCTCTGTCGCAAATGTATACGCATGCCCCATGAACTCGAAGGAGTGATCTTCCCGGTTCTCCGGAAGCGAGCGGTTATCGGTAAAATAGTGCGTCACTGCCATAAAATCCGCTTCCTTTCTTAGGGGCGAAAAGCCGAAGGCTATGCCTCGGCTTTCTTACAAGATGTTGTTTTACTGGCGATTACTTGAATTCAACAGTAGCACCAGCATCCGTCAGCTTCTTCTTCATGTTCTCAGCTTCTTCTGCAGGTACATCCTTCTTGAGCTCAGCAGGTACACCATCGACCAGCTTCTTCGCATCGATCAGGCCCAGGCCGGTGATTTCACGGACAACCTTGATGACACCGACTTTGGAATCACCGAAGCTTGTCAGAACAACTGTAACGTTCTTCGGTGCAGCATCAGCAGCCTCTGCCGGAGCAGCAGCAACAGCAACCGGAGCAGCAGCAGAAACGCCGTACTTCTCTTCAATTGCCTTTACGAGATCGTTGAGTTCAAGAATTGTTGCTTCATCGAGATAAGCAAGAATGTCTTCCTTTGTTAACTTAGCCATTTTAATTTTCCTCCAGTTTTCTCCAAATGGTCTTGTGACTGCTTACTCAGCAGCCTTGGCTTCTTCTGCCGGTGCAGCGCCCTCCGCTGCAGGAGCACCGTCTGCCGGCTTAGCTTCCGCAACCGCATTGACTGCTCTTGCGAAGGAAGCGACAGGTGCAGTGAGTACAGACAGCAGCATAGACAGCATGCCTTCCCGGTTCGGAAGTTCAGAGAGCTGTGCGATTGTCTCAGTGTCGACAACCTTGCCCTCGACGATTCCGCCCTTGAGAATCAGCGCCTTGTGCTTCTTGGCAAACTTTGCCATCACACGAGCTGCTGCGGTTTCGTCTTCACCGAATGCAATCGCGTTCGGACCGGTGAGCGACGACTTCAGATTCCCGAATCCAGCCGCATCAGCAGCCTTGCTTGCGAGAGTGTTCTTGTAAACCTTCATTTCAACATTCTCAGCACGCAGTGCTCTGCGGAGTTCGGTGACTTCTGCAACGCTCAGACCACGGTACTCAGCGACAACAGTGGACGAAGACTTCGTGAACTTGTCCTGGATTTCAGAGACAACGTTCTTCTTCGATTCCAATACCGCCTGATTCATTGATTCACCTTCTACCTTTCCTGTTATCGCCTACCGTCTGGAAAATAAACCCTTGCCGTCAGACAGCAAGGGCAAAAAAGTCTGTTTACAGCTTTCTACCTCGGTAACATGATTAAGCTTCCGCCGTTACTGTCTCTGGTATTTGATAACATCTGATAGTTTACCAGCATCTCCTCGTTTGTCAACAGAACGATTTTTCTTTCCATATGATCATGTGATCATATGATGGAAATCAGGAGACAGCGATATCCTGCAGCGATTTCAGAAACCGCAGCGATGTTTCCAATCATCTCTCAGAAGGGGCAAAAAGTCAGGGCTTGAATTAGTGGCGGCGCATTCCCCGTCTATAGCAGCGCAAGCTGTTTAGGCGTGGTTAGCCGCCCTTCTTCTGCCCGCAGGGCGGCGATAGCCTTCGTTATCGCGTTTTCCCTGTTCCTGGATATAGATTCTGACAGCCTCTTCGGTGGTTTCGGACACAGTGC
>OMXA01000052.1 GCA_900314905.1 uncultured Erysipelotrichaceae bacterium | reverse complement strand
TGAGGAAGCTGTCCTTGAATCTGTGAAGGTCATCTTCGATTCCCCACCGGTTGTCAACCGTCTCCATGATCAGGTCTGTATTGATAGCAGACGAAACAAAGTACTGCGGCTCCGGATTGTAATCTTTCTGATGAATCCGCTTGTGAGAAATCATCTGAATGTAGGCTCTGGCGCCTGGCCAGTCAGCGCCGATATATGTCCTGGAGAGAATCAGTATTTTGTAATCGCAGCTGTTATGAGAAACAGAAACAGTTTTTCCGGCATGCTGGGCGAGCAAATGAATGATATCCTCTTTCAGTTCTTTCTGATTATCTTTGACTTTGACCGTATAGTTTCCTTTTTGCTCGAGGATGATAGAGCAGGTATCTTTCTGGCAGTGCAGTGCATCTGCAGTTACCATGCAGTTCTTCAGATTGAATTTCGGAAGAAGACGCTGGAATTCCGGGATTTCAGATTCCTTGTCAAACAACGGCGTACAGGAAAGACATATTCCGTTGGAACAGCAGTAAATGTTAAACATATTGATGTTATAGAATCGACCGCTTCTTCCGGATCCTTTGATCTCTTTGCCATCACCGGAAATCAGCTTGTGCTTATCCTTTGCGGACTGGTCGATTTCAATCAGACGCTCTGTCAGGTATTTGATTTTGTTAAGAAATGTGTCCCGCAGGCCATTGGCATCAAGGTACTGAAAAATACGCATGAAGGTATCATGCGAAGGCAGCTCGCCTTCCTTCACCAGCCCTCGCTCAATAAACCATTCCTGCTTCACTTCCACGTAGGTGGCGGCGTGATAGAAAGAAGTGAATTCGCCCTTCAATGCAAGGTAGAAACAGATAAACAGAAGATTCTCCAGCTTGTATTTGATCTTCATCGGATCCCGAAAATCGGGAACTCCTTTCAATAAAGCCAGAAAGGTGTCAACTGTCTTCGAGCCGCATTTAAAATCCTTCCCGATCGGCTGGAAAAACATCACAACAGAGTTCAGATCATCACGCAGACACTTCACATCATTCATACTTCAGTCCGTATTGATCAAAAAGTGTGAGAATCTCGTTTGTATACAGCAGCTTTGGAGAATCGATCGTATTCCTGCTGACTGTAACCTGACGGAGATAACTGATGAGATATAAGCGGTCCGATTCATCCGGGATCGCTGAAGCAAGGAAAGAATCAATCTTTCCAGCCATGGAAGAGAGCCGCTTGATAGAACACTTCAGACTGCAGTTCTGCAGTTCTTCATCCCTGCAGGATAAGAACGATAATTTCAGGAAGCGCAGATCAACCGAACCATAGATGTAAAAAATGATTGCCAGACGCGAATAGATGAAGTTCCGATCCCCACCGAAGACCAGTCTCTGAAGATCACGGCGGAAATTGAGATAGATGAAATTACTCAGCCCGAACTCAAGAGAGTCAGCAGAAAGAGAGGGATAGGTCTTCTTCGGAATGAGACCTTTGTCCTTGTCGATAATGCCGATGAACTCCTGCTGCAGAACAGGGTATTTTTTGCCGGGAACACGTTTGCTTGAAATCCTGATGAGACGGTAAACACCGTTCAGATCGATTCTCATGTATGTATTATAGCAAGAAACAATACATAACACCAGAATAGAAAACAGGCCTTTCAAAAGCCTGATAAAGTCATGCGTAATTACTAGTTTTTCGCAAGGGATTTGAAGACACCGCCGCAGATCTTTATAATTATGCACAGACAGAACAGAATATGGAAGAATGGAAACAGGAACGCGGCGCAGAGACCGTAATCCGGAAATGGATCCGGCTGAAGAAGCAGGAGCGCATGTGCATCGTGACCTCTGATCAGCACTATCAGGAAGCACTCCTGCTGGAAGCAGCAGCCAGAAAGACCGGTGCTGCAGTCAGCCTGATGTTCGTAGAGCAGGAAGGCATCCACGTCGGAACGTATTTTGATGAGAATCCGAATATCTTCAATCCGTATGATGTGATTATCGGAGCATCGGATTATTCGATTCTGACGACCAAGGCAGCCGAGCGGGCAATGGAGAAAAGCAAACGCCTGCTGTCGATGCCCTTAGCCACAACCAGCGGGGAATCGATGCTCGGGTTTGAATTCATGACCGCCGACCCGGATCGGGTCTATGCGCGCGGCATGCAGGTGCTGAAAGCAATTCCGCTTCCCCGGAAAGCGCATATCACGACCAGGCTCGGAACAGACCTCTGGATCTCGATGAACGGAAGGACACCGACGGTCTTCAACGGACAGTTCTGGCCAGGGCATCATTTCAGCAGTTCGAGCTTCGAGATCTGCATTCCGATTCTGGAGCACTGCACCAGCGGGGTTTTAGTATGCGATGGCTCATTTTCCTATATCGGCAGAGCCAGAGAGCCAGTCAGAATGATTTTTGAAGATGGCAGGATCACTGAAATCGAAGATACCGCAGAAGGAAACCGGCTGAAGGAATATTTTGAAAGCTACGAGGATCCTGAGATGTATGTGGCCGGAGAACTGGGAATCGGGCTCAATCCGAAGTCCAGATGCATCGGCGAATGCTATATCGAAGATGAAAGCTGTCTGGGCACGTTTCATCTCGGCATGGGCAGGAATATCGGCCTCGGCGGCATCCACCAGGCGAGCGGCCATTTCGATCTCGTCACGAAATCACCGGATATCGAGATTGACGGCATCCGGATCATGAAGGAAGGAACCTTCGTGAAGCATCTGCCTGCTCCGGATGAACCGGCAGAAGAAGAGATGTCCCTGATCTGGCAATGAGGACCGCAAGGTCCTTTTCTTTCAGAGAGAATGCGCAAAAAAAGAACCCGGCAGCGAACCGGATTCTTTCATTCTGGCAGAATCTATCAGAAAGCCAGGAAGTACATCAGGACAATGTGGATGACCAGCATGATCAGGGCAAGCGGTACCTGAGCCTTGATGATGGAGTACTTGGACTTGGTCTCGAGGAGTGCTGCCGGCATGATGTTGAAGTTGGCAGCCATCGGGGTCATCAGAGTTCCGCAATAGCCTGCGGTGAGGCCCATAGCGCCGACAACAACCGGGTTGGCACCCTGAGCAATCAGGAACGGAATGCCGACTCCGACCGTGATGACGGAGAAAGCTGCGAAGCCGTTGCCCATGATCATTGTGAACAGAGCCATGCCGATGCAATAGATTGCGCAGGCAGCGAAGTGAGCACCATCCGGAACGATTGCTGCAACACCGGTCGCGATAACATCGCCGACGCCAGCGGCCGTGAACAGAGCTCCGAGCGCAGAGAGAATCTGCGGCAGGAAGGCAACTGAGCCCATGTTATCCAGCAGACGATTGCCTTCGGTGATGATGGACTTTGCCGGTGCTTTCGTGATGGCAAGAACCGCGATGACGCCGATGACTGCAGAAACTCCGATGGAGTTATTTGCAGAGACGATGCCGAGTGCGGAGAACAGCACGGAAACCAGTGCGAGAATCAGTGCCGGAATGAATACCTTGTAGCCGATCTTATCAGCATTTGCCCGGGTTTCTTCCTTGGTCGGAACATTGTTGGTCGTTTCGACGACACCGCCGGTTGCGGTGATGACAGCGGTAATCACCAGCATGAAGCCGATCAGCGCTGCTGGGATATATGGGCCGATGATGAAGATCACGCCCTGTATCGTCCAGAAGAGTCCGGTGCTGGAATGCTTGGCAACGGAAGTATCCTTAAATGCCTTGACTCCATTGGAGATGAACAGAAGACCGATGATGATGTAGAAAACTTCCTGAAGAATCGGATTGTAGACAGAGGAGACCTCTGCCGGAACAACAGCTTGCAGCATTTGTATCTTCCTCCCCTCTTTATGCCTTTTTCCCGAAATAGCTGTTCAGCTTCTTATCATAGAAGAAGAAGTAGATTGCAGAAACGACCATGCACACGATGGCAATCGGCCAGGAAGCAACGGCAATATTGAGCGCATCGACTTCAATATTCTGCGTGACCAGCGTATTGACAATCAGCAGGGTTCCGGAAGCACCCATGAAGCAGTTCTGTCCGAAGAAGTTGCCCATGTTCTCAGTAGCTGCCGCAAGTCCCTTGAGCTGATCTTCTGCCTTATCGTCATCCAGTGCTTTATCCCCGTATTTGTTTGCAACTGCACCTTCTGCCATCGGCAGGATGATCGGACGGATGAACTGAACATGTCCGCCAAGACGAAGCGAGAATGCGGCTGAGAGCGTACGGATCACAGTCCAGACACTGAGCAGTCCGCCGACCGACAGGTTCTTCATCTTGCGGATGAAGTCCTTTGCCTTATCTCTCAATCCATAGCGTTCGCAGACTCCGATGACTCCGACCGTCAGAGCAAACAAGGTTGCAGTACGATTCGTCAGATAGGATTTTCCAAGCGTTTCGAAGATGCCCAGGAAAGTCATCTGGCCATTCATGACCGCGACCAGTCCGGTGGCGATGCCTGCCGCAACGACGGTGGCAATGGTATCCCAGTGCAGCGCAAACCCGATTACAACGATAAAAATACCGATCAATCTAAGTAAAGCCATTCGTTAATTCTCCCCTTTCTGATTAACTGTCCCTATTATCTCAGAGCTGAAAAAAACATTCAATTACACCGGATCCGTTTTTTGCTTTTTTGCAGAAAATACTGAAAATTTCTGAAAACTCATTCTGATTTTCAGATTTTCTGATAGTTAGGCGCCAGAGGATGCAATGCATGCAGAAGAATAAGAAAACCTGCAGGCATGATCTGCAGGTTCAATGAAATCAGAACTTGTATTTCTTCTTTTTCGGATATCCGGATGGCATCTGCTTCGAAGCAGAATTCATCATCTGTTCCAGATGATCTTCATCCAGCTTTCCGCTTCGCGACATGGAACCAATCTGGCCCATGACTTTCTTCATCTTCTCATATTGGTTGATGCAGCGATTGACTTCCGTCAGGGAAGTACCGGAACCAGCAGCGACCCGTTTCTTCATCGAACCGCGCATCCGGGAAGGATCACGCCGTTCCTCCTTCGTCATGGACTGAATGATTGCCTTGGTGTGCTTCATGGTATCTGCTGCCTTGGCTTCATCGATCATATCGGAATACTGCGAGAAGCCCGGAATCATCTTCAGAATTCCGCCCAGCGGCCCGAGTTTCTGGACCTGCTCGAACTGCGACAGCATATCGTCCATCGTGAACTCGCCATTCAGCATGCGCTGGCCGACGCGTTCTGCTTCTTCCATGTCCATCTTCTCCTGGGCTTTTTCGACGAGAGAGACCACATCTCCCATTCCCAGAATCCGGTCTGCCATGCGATCCGGATAGAAGACATCCATATCATCGATTTTCTCGCCTTCACCGACGAACTTCACCGGCAGTCCGGTAATTGCCTTGACGGAAAGCACGCCGCCGCCTCTGGAATCGCCGTCGAACTTCGTGACGACTAGACCTGTCAGAGGAAGCTGATCCTGGAACGTCTTTGCGACATTGACGATATCCTGGCCAGTCATGGCATCGACGGTCAGCAGAATCTCATCCGGATGAACGGATTCATTGATGTCTTTGAGTTCCTGCATCAGCGCTTCATCGATATGCAGACGGCCGGCGGTATCGATGAATACCGTGTCATAGCCATGTTCTTCCGCATAAGCCATGCCGTCCTGAACCGTCTTCAGGGCACTGGTTTCCGTACCTTCGGTAAAGACTTCCGTATCAATCTCGCGGCCCAGCGTCTGCAGCTGTTCAATTGCCGCCGGACGGATGACATCCGCAGCGATCAGGATCGGCTTGCGATTGTACTTTTTCTTCGTCAGTTTCGCAATCTTGGCGACGCTGGTCGTTTTGCCGGTTCCCTGAAGACCTGCCATCATGATGACCGTGATGCCCTGCGGCTTGAACTGAAGCTCTGCCTGCTCGGTTCCGAGCAGATTCACGATTTCATCATGGACAATCTTGACCAGCTGCTGTCCTGGCTCCACGGAGCTCAGAACTTTCTGACCTCTGGCTTCTTCGCGGACTTTATTCAGGAAGTCCTTGACGACCTTGTAGTTCACATCTGCTTCCAGAAGTGCAACCCGCACTTCTTTCAGCATATCCTCCATGTTGGCGTCAGTCAGCTTGCCCTTGCCGGCAATATTGCGCATGGTTTTATTCAGACGATCGCTCAGTGAATCAAATGCCATATTCTGCTTTTCTCCTGATCTCCGGATTATTCTACCATAGAAACCAGGGATTGCCGAACCCCTAGCCGGCTTTGCTCAATGCTTCGAGCGGGTCAGAATCTCCACTTTCTCAGCGATGACGCTGAGATTGTAGAACGTCTTCTCATTGCGTTCGACTGCTTCGCCGCTGAGCCTGCCGCGTACGGCAACAAGATTGCCTGGCTTGCAGGCGGCAGATACTTCTTCTGCGATTCCTTTCCACAGCATGACATTGAAGAGATCCTGGCTGACAGTGCCGTCCTCGTTATGAAAGTTGCGGTCAGCTTCGATCAGCAGCCAGCTGATCGGATTTCCTTTTGCCGTGGTGGTGATGACGGGCTGTTCCTTGATTCTGCCTACGATTGTGATTGAATTCATTGTCTTTTTCCTCGCTTTCTGAGCCTCAGGCATCGGCATTATCCAGGATTATGAAAGAGATGGCAAATCGAGAAATGAGCTGTTCCTGGATCAGAAAAGGCAGATACGCCTAAGGCGTACCTGCCGTGAAGTCCCATTGAATGCTTATCTGCGCAGCGGCTTCAGAATTGTGAGAACCGATCTGGAGACGTCAAGGTTCTGTGTCAGAGCCTGGCATCTTTCCGGACAGAGAGATTCCACGAGCTGGAATTCCTCAAACAGAGAGACTCGGTTCATCTCGCCATGGAGAACACTGATTGCAAGATCCAGCGGGCTGTCGAAGAGATGCAGGAAAGCGCCGAGAGTCCGTTTCTTCATCTCGGAGAGCGCCTCTTCAGAAAGCTCAGCTTTCAAGCAGGCGCGAAGCTGCTGCGTGACGAACTCTGAGAAGGCGTCAGGATCAATGCCTTCATCGCTGAAGAGGATCATTGCCTGATCGCGGCTGATCTCGGAATCATAGCTGAAATACGGAGTGATCCTGCCTTCATCTAACCAGGTCTGATAAGCAGCGTGCTGAGGAGTGAACCAGGCGTCCATCTTCATCTTGATGGCCCATTCCGTTTCCAGTCTGAGACGGTCATCGGCAATGTCCGGATTCAGACGGAAGCCCTTCATGATCCGGGAATCGCTGAGGTCCATTGCTGTTTCGCTGCGCTTGCGGAATACCGTTTCCGGTTCACGCTCGATCGCCCGCTTCAGCGATAATGGAGGGCTGAAGGTTTTCCGGGCCTGATTGTCCCGGATCATGGTCATGACCGCTTCCGGATCGCAGGGGGTCACCAGAATCAGATTCATGCGGGAAGGATGATAGTTCAGCCGATAGGCCTGTTCCAGATCCGATCGGGTCATGGCCTGGATGGATGATTCTGTTCCGACGATATCTTCCCGGAGCGGATGGCTGCGGTACATCGATCGCATCGTCTCGAGAAACAGCCTGGAATCGGCATCCTGCAGATACATGCTTCGCTCCTGCTGGATGATTCCCTTCTCTTTCTCCACCGAGGCTTCACTGACGGCAAACTTCTGCACGAAGTCGAGCAGCAGCGACAGCGGTTTCCGGATTTCCGGGTCCGGGGTCGTGAAATAGTAGACGGTTTCCTCATAGGAAGTATAGGCATTCACATTGGCTCCGAGCCGGGAGAAATCTGCCATCACGTCGCCATGGTCGCTCTCAAACAGCTTATGTTCCAGAAAGTGAGCGGTGCCCGCAGGAAAGTTCAGGATGGTTCCGTCAGCGGTTTCCTCACGGCAGTCCAGACTTCCGTACGGAGCTGCCAGAAGACAGGAAGTCGTCGTGAACAGCGGCTTATGGAACAGGATCACATGCAGACCATCTGCCATGGTCTCTTCGTACCAGACTTCCCGGAATCCGGTTTCTTCATGACGGATCATCTTCGTCTTCCTCCAGAATCAGAACTTCAGCCAGCTTCAGGTCTGCATAGGCCTCTCTGATCTCTTCTCTCGTGACGGTCTCAAAGCGATGGATCATGCGGGGAATGGAATCTTCCGCATGAAGCAGCACGCTGCGGCAGTCGTCCCAGATGAGGCTCGGGCCATGGTCCATGGAGCCTCTCCAGGAATTGATATACATCGAACGGGCAGTCTCCAGCTGATCATCCGTGAATTCCCCCTTCTGCATGCGATCGATCTGCTGTGCAATCAGCTTTCCTGCTTCAGGAAGATCCCTGCGGTTCATGCCCGCAGTGATTCTCAGCACCCCGTCATAGATCAGATTCTCGGAACCGATACTGTAGCAGAGGCTGCGAGCTTCCCGGACCTCCTGGAATAAGAGAGAGGTCGGCAATGCGCCGAGTATGCCATTGCCCAGCATGAAGGCAGGCATCAGAGGATCCTGATAGCGAAGGCCGTCCTCATACAGCTGAACCAGCCAGGACTGGCTGATCGGCTTTTTCAGAATCATCTTTGAATAGGCAGAGGTCTGAGGTTCTGCCTGAAGCGACACCGACGTATTCCGGTCAGAAAAATGAAAGAGAGAAGAAGCTGCTTCCAGGCATTCTTCTGCGCTGACGCTGCCGAGCACGAAGAGATGAATCTGGGCCTGATCAATCAGCTCTTTCCAGGCTGCGGCACATGCTTCATCGGTCACAGATCTCAGTTCCTGTTCCGATGGCAGGCATCTCTTCTTCATGGCGCCGCCATAGCGGAGCGAGGCTTCCTCGGCAGCTGCGGAGGCAGGATCGTCAAGCGTCATGCGCACGGCAGTGACTGCTTTCTGAACGCATTCTTCAAACAGATGGGGCTCGAAGATTCCGTGTTCCAGATATGGCCTGCAGGAATAGTCCCGGAGCACTTCCATCTGCCGATACAGAAGCGAATCAGAAACATAATGGGAGTCGGCTGTGGTGCACGAGAATTCAAGCAGGTCAAGATTTCCACGCGGGTCTGAAGTCACGGACAGCGAAGCCCCGTAGAGATCATCGAGGCGTTTCTGCGTTTCCAGTTTCGTGCGGGCAGTATCGCAGACTTCAGCCAGCAGAAACGAAAGCAGAAAATGCGCCGGCCTCTGGGCGCTGTCCAGCGGCAGGAAGAAATCCAGATTCATCGTCACATCCTTGAATTTCTCGGTCGGGTGAATATGCAAGCTGAAGTTTTCGGAAAGTCTGAATGTCTGCATAAAAAAAGAGACCTCCACAGTCTCTTATTATAGCCATTCAGAGGGATTTGCGAAGTTCGCGCTCTTTTTCACGCTCAATGTCCCGCTTTGCCCTCTGCAGGTCCTTGCTCCAGTGGCAGCTTCCGCTGCAGCTGCCGCAATCTCCGGCACACTTGATGAAACCTCCCTTTTTACGGATATAGCGGATATCAGCAATCAGCAGTGCGGCAACCGCTGCAAGCACCAGGAATGTACTCAGGTTCATGGATTTCTCCTCCATCTGCATTCACTATGCATGAGGAAGATCAGAATGTCAATTAGTTTGCACTAACCTAATGGACAGATCTCTGCTTCTGACCAGAGAAACATAAAAGTCTGCCTGCCTCAGGGCAGACAGACTCGGGTATTTCAGAAACTCAGATTGCTCCGTACTTCTTCAGGAACTTCTCGATTTCCGTACCGCGGATCTTCTTCAGGAGCTTATCGACGACGACTTTCTCCTTGAAGTCCATCGGCCGATCGGTCAGCTTCTTGCCATCGCCGAGGATCACGGAGGCTCTGACAAGGTCTCTGATGTCATAGACAGATCCCCACACTTCCGGAACGCCGCGATCGACGTTGCAGAGCGTGTAGACCGCTTCCATGCCGGTGCGGATAGAGTACTCCGTGGTGAATACCGTATCACCCGGCGTCTCCGCATACTGGCCGAGGAAGGCAAGGTTCACGCTGCCCTCCGGCACGACGAGCGGACGGTCGCCGTATCTGCGCGGCTCGAAGAAGGAGGTCACATACGGCATCATGCAAGGGGTCGTATTGCAGGAATTTGCCGCAAGATCCATGATATCGTGTTCCGGAATGCCGATGTGATACAGCCACTCCGCGCAGAGTTCCATGCCGGTGCACTGGTACATCGGCTTCCGGATGTAATCGCCTTCGTCTTTCCAGCAGTTCAGGCCATATACCCAGATCAGGCAGTGGTCCTTCGGCTGCTCGACGAACTGACCCTGGCGGTTGATCGTCCAGCTGATCAGCCAGGAGGAGTCCTTGGCAGTGACGATGCCGCCGGTGACGACTTTCCCGGAGAGCGGATCACGATGGCAGATCTTCTCAATGGCTTCCAGGATCCGCGGATCCGCAGTATCGACCGTCCAGGATTCCCAGCTGGTCTCTTCAATGGACGGAAAGAACTTATCCGGATTGCCGAATGCCTTATCCTGCGCAGCAAGCTTCTTCCAGAGCTGGATCGAAGGTCCCTCTCCGTTCCTGCAGGTAACGACCGGGGCATGATTCTGATCGCCGTAGGCAGAATTATCACCCTGGCATCCATTGGTGACGAAGACCAGATCATTCTCGGTGAGACTGATGGTTTTCTCTTCGCCGCCCTGGGTATAGACGATCTTCTGAGCCACTTTCCTGTCCGGGGTGCAGTTGACGCGGATATCGGTGACCGTCGTATCATATTCGATCTTCACTCCGCGGTCCGTGAGATACTTCAGCATCGGCTTGATCATGGATTCATACTGGTTGTAGCGCGTGAATCTCAGGGCAGAAAGATCCGGCAGACCGTCGATATGATGGATATAGCGCTGCAGATACAGCTTCATCTCAAGGGCGCTGTGCCACTTCTCGAACGCAAACATCGTCTGCCAGTAGATCCAGAAGTTCGTCTTGTAGAACTCCTCATCAAACACATCATCGATGGTCTTATCTGCAAGTTCCTCGTCCGTCATCATGAACAGATGGAGCAGTTCCTTCTCTGCTTTCGGGTTCATGCCGTATTTCTTATCCGTATGAGCATCCTGTCCCTGTTTCTCCGTAACCCGGCAGAGCGAATAGTTCGGATCTTCCTTGTTCAGGCGGTAGTATTCCGAGAAGATCGTTTCACCCGGATTGTCAATGGACGGAATCGAGCGGAACAGATCCCACATGCACTCGAAATGGTTATCCATCTCTCTGCCGCCGCGCATGATGAAGCCGCGCTGCTTGTCATAGAAACCATCGCAGGAACCTCCGGCAATCGGAAGATGTTCAAAGAGCGTGATGTTTTCACCAGGCATCTGCGCATCTCTGACCAGGAAGCAGGCTGCGGAAAGCCCGCCAAGACCGGTGCCGACGATGTATGCATGTTTCTGCTCGATTCCTTCCGGCTTATCCGGTACTGCAAATGCTTCATAGTTGCCGCTGGAATAATACATATTCTTTTTTCCTCCTGTATTTTCCCGTACCCCTCTGAATCAGAGAAGTACTTCTTTCTTCTTCATCATAATTTTTATCGACCATCGGTCAATTTACGTCAGATGGATTCTGTCTGTTTTTCTTACAGAACGGCAGATCTGTAAGATCAGAAAAAAAAAAAAGCCGTATTTGCACAAGGGGGCTGAGGATCTTACAAATCTGGCTTACTCTTGCGATATAGCTCTCTGTAGCGAAGCGTTTTTGGGTTTTCAAAACTTAAATTCAGCAACTGGTCTAATTTCTCATAAAGGTCGTGCGGAGCATTGAAACTGAATGCAAATAAGTTAAGATAACCTGGAAGTTCATCTCTCCTGAAGCCGCTGTGTGCTCTTAAAAACTTCTGCAGCCTATTATGAACCTGGTTGATGGGATTCATCTGATTCTTATTGTCGGGC
>OMXA01000030.1 GCA_900314905.1 uncultured Erysipelotrichaceae bacterium | reverse complement strand
AAAATCCGAGACTCTTTCCTCATGCCTTCAACAGCAAAGGAAAAATATTGAATCAATCTGAAACTAACACTTGACATTGGCTTTTACATAACAGCCCTGAGAACCCCGCGACTTCAGTCGTCGGGAGCAGTCAGTTTTGATGATGGAACTGTACATCCTTGCAGTTACGAAGAGACTGGTGCCTATCGGATCACAAAACTATTTCTGGATAATAGAGAGGGCGTATTGCAGCATCTATTAACACCGGATCCATCGCACTGAAGCATCGGCATTTTCACAAATCAAAGACATAACAGAAAGCACCAGCGACAAACCGCCTGAGCTGCTGATCAGAAAACTATCAGGCTTTCATCTTTCACCTGCGAAAAAATCCCTGTGAGTCTTTTCGATTCAGGACTCGCAGGGATTCGTGTATCTATGCTTCATAAAGGCTTGCCCGAACCTTCTCCTTCACCCGCTGCAGGCGCCCGTCATAAGCCTTGTAGGAAAGATGCAGCCGCTGACAGGATTCTTCATAAGGGCATCCAGACTCCCATTCCCGCAGCACCTTCTGCTCCATCGGCTTCAGTTTTTCCACCGCCTGACTCAGACGCAGATTCGCTTCTTTGTAGTTCAGTGCATACTCCGGTTCCGAAAGAAGATCATGCGACTTCACGACATCATAGATCGTGGTGTTCTCGCACACTTCGCTGTCTAAAGAAACCATGGTATGAAACGGAACATCCGCAGTGCTTGTGTAATGCTTGATTCTCTGGAATATCTTCCGTTTCGCAATCAGCTGCAGATAAGAACGGAATGAGCACCCCTGATCGAAGCGATAGCACTCTGCCGCTGCTACCAGCATGATTCTTGCTTCCTGCAGGAACTCCTCCCGGTACAATGACATCAGCCGGTTGCCCGCAATAATCTGATTCACCTGTGCTTTCAGCATCGGTTCATGTTCTGCCGCAAGCACCCGCAGACCGTCGTTCTGATTCTGATGATAGAAGTAAAGCAGTTCATAGGAATTTCGTGCCATAGCATTCCTCCCGGAATCAGCCTAGCCCAGACTCCTGAACACGCTTCCGCCATTCCTGCTGATTTCTCCCCGGTTTCTCACCGGTTTTCCACTCAGAGCGGATTCCGGCTGCTCCAGATCTGATACATCAGGATCCCCGCCGAAACGGATGCGTTCAGAGAAGAAATCTTTCCGCCCATGGGCAGCGAAACGATATAATCGCATTCTTTCTGCAGAAGCCGGGAAATTCCCTTGCCTTCATTGCCGATGACCAGCACCGCATTGAAATCATATTTCAGAGACCGGTAGTCTGTGCCATCCATATCCGCGCCGATGATCCAGTATCCCTTCTTCTTCAGATCCTGGGCAGTGCGGGTCAGATTTGTCACTGCCGCACACTTCACCGTATCTGCAGCCCCCGCGGAAACCTTTGCCACTGCCGGCGTCAGTCCTGCATTATGAGTCTTCTTGAAGATCACTCCATCCGCCTGAACCGCATCTGCGGTTCTCAGAACCGCGCCGAGATTATGCGGGTCTTCCATCTCATCCAGCATGATCAGAAAGCCATACTGACCCTTCTTTCCCTTCACGAGATCATCTGCGGTATAAAGTCTGTAATCCTCAATCTCTGCCACAGCACCCTGGGTATGCTCGCTTCTTGTCATCTTTTCCAGCGCATGCTTATCCAGCAGCTTTACCGGCACATTTTTCTTTCTTGCCAGTTCCTCGATTTCAGGATCTCTCACAGCCAGATATACCTGATAGACCTTGCGGTCTCCGGCAAGCAGCTGTCTGACTACATTCTTTCCATACATCAGCTGGGTCATAACGTATCCTCTTCTGTCACTTTCCGGAACAATTCTCTGATCCGTTCCTCTTTTCCCTGCAGATCCAGCATGCCGAGGATTGCCTCAAACCCCGTCGACTTCCGATAGACTGCCATGGAAGCACTCTTCGGCACAACGCCGGAATGATCATTCCGCCCCCGGCGGAATACTTCTTCCTCTTCTTCCGTGAAAAACTGTTCTTCATGAAGACGGTCATAGAACGAAGCCTGCGCCGCTGCACTCACGAAATGAATCGTCTTCTTCTGCAGCTGCGAACCTCTTCCTTCGCCCTGCTCAATCAGATAGCGGCGTACCAGATACGACCACACCGCGTCCCCAAGGTATGCCAGGGTTCTTCCGGAACATTCATTTGCGTTCATCAGAGCAGTCCCTTTGCCATCAGCTGGGCCCGATAGCCATCCGCTGAAGCAAAATCCTTTGCCTGCTTTGCGGCATTCCATTCTGCAAACAGCTTCCGGTCCTCTTCTGTCACTTCCGGACGTTCCACCCTGATGCCGAGAATGTCCAGCATCTTCACGACGCTGTTCCTCAGCTTGCCAGCTTCTTTCCAGTCCGGTTCTCTCGTTCTGAGCATGCTGTTGAGCTTCCTCACGGTCTCGAAAATCACGGTATATGCATTCGGCGTATTCATATCATCATCCATCTGATCCAGGAACGCCCGATAGGAACCCTCATCATATTCTTCTGGTTCTTTTTCCCCGGCCAGCTGAGACTTGATATCGTACTGGCGGATCGGCGTCAGCACTTTTTCCAGTTCCTTTCTTGCGGTTTCAATCGTTTCTTCGCTGAAGTTCAGCTCCTTCCGATAATGCACGGAAGACATCAGCCACCGCGTCAGATTCGTGCCGAGGCGATCCAGCACATCCTTTGCCCACAGCGTATTGCCAAGCGACTTCGACATCTTCTCGCCATTGATGTTGATCATCGCATTATGAACCCAGTAATTCGCCAGCGTATTGTGATGCAGGGATTCCTGCTGGGCGCATTCATTCTCATGATGCGGGAATCTCAGGTCTGCACCGCCGCCATGAATATCAATCTTTTCTCCGAGATTCTGGTTGATCATCACCACGCATTCCGTATGCCATCCCGGTCTGCCTTTTCCCCACGGGCTATCCCACTGAATGCCCTTGTCAGTTTTCTTCCACAAAGCAAAGTCATACGGGTTTCTCTTTCCCTCATTCACATCGATGCGTGCCCCTGCCTCCAGGTAATCGAGCTTCTGATGCGATATTTCTCCATACTTCGGATCACTGTCAACGCTGTAATACACATCGCCATTTTCTGCCACATAAGCAGCTTTGGCATCAACCAGATCTTCAATGAAGGAGATGATGCCATCCATCGTCTCCGTAACCCGCGGAGTCACGTCCGGAAGCTCTGTATTCAGCTGCTTTCTCAGATCCTGATATGCCTTGATATAGCGATCCGTGATCACGGATTCACTGACATTCTCCTCAATTGCCTTATTGATGATCTTGTCATCCACATCCGTGAAATTCGAGACATACTTCACCGTATATCCCTCTGCTTCAAACAGGCGCTTCAGCACATCAAAGACGACCATCGGCCGGGCATTGCCGATATGGGCATAGTTATATACGGTCGGTCCGCATACATACATGTTCACATGTCCTTCATGAATCGGCCTGAATTCTTCTACCTGAAGATCCTTTGTGTTATAAAGTCTGATCATTGTCTTCCTCCCGAAAAGAAGCGCCCATAAAAGGCGCTTCTGCTTTTCCACTTTTACTGCGGCTGCTCCTTAACGCAGAGCATCGACGTTCTGCCCTACCTTATCGGGCAGTCCCTCCCGGATGCATTCCCTGCAGCGATTTCACCAGGCACTTCCACCATGCATGCCATTCTCTTGCGCGCTTTCCTGCAGATACTAGTTCCGTTCTCAGGTTTATCCGAATTATATCCCAACCGGTTTCAGTTTACCAGGTCTGTTCCTCTCCTTCCTCACCTGCCGGTGCAGTCGTCTCCGGAGCAGTCCAGATCGTCGGCGTAGGCGTCGGAGTCGGCGTGGTATAAGTCGTCTCTTGCTTCGCTACCTTCGTCCCGTTCATTGCCGTTCCGGCAGTATACGCTTCCCCATTCACCATCAGCGTGAAGCCATTCAGATTGATTGCGTGCGCTGAACATGTCAGGCCGCTGAGATAGCTGTCTGAGGTCAATGTCCACTGAGCATCTCCTTCCAGGTCTGCATATACCTCTCCCCCATAGCTGCTGTTTGGGTTGATCGCGCCATTGAATACGGTTCCATCCTTCAGAGTCAGGTTCATCGTAGAGCCGCTGCTGATCGTGAAATTTCCATTCAGCTGCTGATTCTCTGCAGTGAAGTTCACATTGGCACCGCTCGAGCCGGCCCCCTGTGAAGCGGTCAGAAGGTTGCTGTCATACGGATTGATCACCACATCATTCAGATTCAGATCCACACTGGAATAAGCCCGGAATACTGCACCGTATTTACAGTTCAGCGTTCCCCCGTTCATCGTGAACGACGCAGACTTGCCATCGGCATCCCCCGAGGTCTGATAAAACAGCACCGCCTGGTATTCATTGATATCCACATAATTCGAACCACGCTGGTACGTCAGATACGTGCTTGGATGAATATCCGCTGCTGTCCTCGTATGGTCTCCTGTCACGGTGCAGTTAACAAGCGTGACATCATGCGGCCCGTCAATGATCACAGCCGGAGATACAATTGCCGAAAGCTCCGCATCGGAAACCGTGAGACTGCCGCTGCTCTCCACCGCCGGGGAAAGAATTCCATAAGCAGAATACCTGCCGCCATCTGCAGTGAGTTCGCTCTGCTCACCATCCGCATGAAGCGCTGGTGAATAATCCCCATGCGTCGTGATTTCCAGTTTGGACGCTGCAGCCGAGGATCCAGAAAAGGCCCTGATTCCATCCGAATACGGCGCGCTCGTAAAGATTGTGGAACCGGAAATTTCCACGGTCGTCCCGCTTCCGACACTTCCTAATCCATACGCATAGGTTCCATTGGTCTCAATCTCTGCATCTGAAATCGCCGCCTGGGCGCCGTTCTTCACGCTGATCGCCGCATTATCCGCATTCACCTCGGATTCTTCTGTGCCATCGCCGATCTTCGTGACAGCAATTCTGTCATAAGCAGCTTTCTTCCCGCTCACTTCCAATGCATTTCCCGGTGCTCCATTGCTCGTATATTCTCTGCGCGCTCCCGGAGCAGCCCCTGGTGCCCCGGCTGGTTGAATGCTTGCAGAAGCGGTCGCTGCTATTTCCTTAGAAGCACTGCCTCCGCATCCTGTCAGCATCACGCACAAGATTCCTGCAAGCAGTTCTTTTCCTGTCTGTCTGTTCTTCATCGCCTGATTCTCCTGAAATTCTCTCCTATTATACGACACCAGATTCATGCAATGAATTACCTGCAGAAAGACTGATCACGCAGGCATCTGAGCATAGTGCAGCCTGGATTTATGAACTCATGGACTTCTGGTGATCCGGCTATGCTGTTATCTTCTTTTTCTCTGAAGTTTCCCGCGGCATCATGCATGCGGAGCAGAAGAAGGCTCATGGCATAGCCATATCAGCGTTGCTTCGGGATGTCCGGCCGATCCTCCGCCTTCGGGAAATCCGTCAGGAACTCCTGCGCCTCTTTCTCAGAGGAACGGATTGTCAGTTCCGGTTCGCTGATCTTCTCTTTTCCAGCCGATTCACTCTTCTGAACAATCTCCTTCCTCTCCGGATCCTCAGGTTCTTCCCGCCTCAGCTGCAGATTATCCACCCATTTCGTCGTATACTTCCGCATCGAGAAATAGCCAAACAGCGACACCAGACCAGCCCCGCATACATCGACAATGATATCTTTCATCGTATCCTGCAGTGCCGCTCTGCCGACAAACGGAACTCCATCCTCCGTCATGAATTTCTGCATATTCAATCCGAGAATGCCATCAAACGTGAATTCATAGATCTCCCAAAGAGCACCGCATGTCACCGCAAAGCAGAATGCGAACAACGCGATGAAACCAGGCGACAGATTGAAGGGGACATGCTCGCTGTCATTCAGAATCGATATGATGGAGAATGCCAGGGTACCGAGCATTCCGGCACTGAAGAAATGCAGAAACGTATCCCAGTGCGGAACATTGTAATAGAAACTTCTCGTCTCACCCAGGAAAATTGCACAGTACAGGAAGATCTCAAACGGAATCAGCATTCCCGATGGAATTCGGATCTTCAGATTCTTCTCCACCTTCGATGGCAGGTTCATGCAGATGACGCCGAGAATCGATTCGGTGAACATTAGGGTGTAATACGCCTTCGGATGAACATACTCCGGTGCACCCTCAGGAACTTCCGCCGGGGCAATCGCAATCAGAATGCCGATGATGATCACCGAAGCCCACATCGTGATATTCACGAAGTTATAGACCAGCTTCCTGGTCTTTTCCTGTCTTTTCTGTTCTTCCGGAGAAAGATTTCTCTGCAGCCCCTGATTCAGTTTCATAAACTATCCCTGATTATTCCAAGTATATCTTCTCTGCTGAGACGAACGAAGGCAGAGTCGAACCCTTTTATACGAATTGCCTCATCAGTCATTTCTTCTGCCATAGAGTCATCAGGAATTCCGATCTGACGCAGCGAAGAAGGAAGACCGCATTCCTCAAAGAAGTTCTGCAGTGCATCGATTCCCATTTCTGCTTTCTTCATCGGATCATCTTCCTGAATATTCCATACCTTCTCTGCAAACCGATCGAATCTCTTCACCGTATCAGGGCCAAGAATCCTTCTCATCCAATGCGGGGTAAGGATTGCCAGGGATTCTCCATGATTCACATCATAGAATGCACTCAGTTCATGACTGATCGGATGGCAGCTCCAGGATCCCTTCTTCCCCGCCGAGGTAATCTGGCTGATGCCAAGCGTTCCAGCCCACATCAGATTTGCCCGTGCAGAATAATCTTCCGGATTATCCAGTGCTTTCGGCAATTCCTGGATCACAGTCCTGAGCAGTCCTTCGGCCAGCTCATCAGCAATCACAGCATCCTCTACCCGGCTGAAGTAATTCTCCATGATATGACTCATGATATCTGCAGAACCAGCTGCCGTCTGTCTTCTTGAAACGGAGAATGTATAAACAGGATCGCAGATCGAAAGGACCGGGTAGTGATAAGGAGATTTGCAGCCCTTCTTCAGCCTTTTCTCAGGCCAGGAGATCACTGCGGTATTGTTCATCTCAGACCCGGTCGCAGCCAGCGTCAGCACCGTAAACACCGGCAAAGCCCCGTGAATCAGCTCAGGATTCATGACCATCTCCCATGGATCCGCCTCATTCACTGCACAGTCGGCAATCATCTTGGCACAATCAAGCACCGATCCGCCGCCCGCTGCCAGAACGATCTTCACATGATTCTTCAGGCAGAGATCCCTGCCTTTCATCACAGTGCCGATCCTCGGATTCGGCTCAATGCCACCGAGCTCGACAATTCTGAACTCCTTCAGCACCCTCTGAATGTCGTCATATACTCCATTTTTCCTGATCGATCCGCCGCCATAGCAGAGCAGAACCGTATCCCCGTATAGTCTCATGGCATCCGCAAGATGTTCAATCTGTCCTTTCCCGAACAGCACTTCTGTCGGGATTCTGAAATCAAAGTTTTCCATGCACTTACAGTAACACAAAAGAGGGTTCTGAGCCCTCTTAATGTGTCAGATAGAAACTGTAAATCGAATTGCCGACCGAGATCCAGTCATCCAGATCCGTCATCCAGATCAGGTCATTCTCATTCAGGATTCCGTTCCGGATGAGCTTGATCAGCTCCTCATCTGTATACGGGCCGTACTTCTGCCCATCGTCCTTGGCATAATACCAGACCTTGTCGCTATTATCCGCTGCTCCCATCACGGCCTCCCTTCTTATCCGTTATTGTTTCAATCTCCGCTGTCGCTATCCGAGGTCGCGGCTGGCGTCGGGGACGGGGCCGGAGTCGGATCCGTATACTGGTAAGCAATATTTCCAAGATTGCTTGTTGAAGAAGAATACTTGCCTGAATCAGAAGGAATTGCTTCCACGCTGATTGCATAGCTCGTACCATTGCTCAGCGGATCGGTCCAGGTAATGGAATTCGTCGTGGTATTGTAGGTCTTCCCGTTGATCGTGACATTATAAGAACCAGCGTTGGCAACAGGATTCCAGGTAATCGTCCAGCTATGATCCGGATTGACCGAATAAGAAACCAGGGAAGTAGTCCCGAGCGGTGTCGTGATGGTCTTGACCTCAACGGACACGGAACCAGCATCGCTGCCGGTATATTTCTTTTCGCCATCCGCAGGATTTGCAGTAACCTGAATCGTATAGGTTCCTGTCGGCATATTGCTGAGCGTGACAGAAGTGTCCTTCACCGTATTGGAATAATCCTGGAACTGCACGGTATACGAATCCGCATTCGGCACTGCATCCCAGCTCACTGTCACATCCGTATTCGTGCTGCTCTGAACCGCTTTGACACTCGGAGTCGCAAGCTTGATCTGGTTAGCAGTATACGTATAGCTGACCGACAGCGCATCCGAATTCTGGTACTTGTCGGTATTGTTGGAGCACGATGTAATCGTGATCGTATAAGTTGACCCGCTGTCCAGCTTATCAGAAGAAATGCTTGCGGAATTCTTCGCTGCCTTGACGGAAGTCTCTGGAGTCGTGCTGACCTTGACCGTATAATAATCCGCATTCTTGACAGCATCCCAGGAAATCGTGAGATTTGCGGCAGTCACGCTGAACTGCACATTTGCCGCCTGGGCGAGCTTCTCCGTTTCCGGAGAAGGCGTCGGAGCTTCTTCACTGCTCTCCGTATACACCTTGTAGTTATTATCGCCAGCCCCGATGATCGTCCCGGAAGAACTCAGTGCAGCCAGCGTATTTCCTCTTGCGGCGATATACTTCACGCCGCTGAAGTTCTTCACGCCGTCACTGATCTCGCTGTCATCAGAAGCAGAAGCCACGGTGATCTTCCCGCCGGAAAGACCAGCCGCAAAGCTGTTTCCTGCGGCAACCTGAGTCATGCCGCTCCATTTCGAAGTATCAAGCGGAGTCCCATTCACGCTGTAGCAATTCACCGTTCCGTTGGAGAACAGCACCAGAATATACGAATCGCTGATCGAAACACTCTGCACCTTCGTCAGAGACTCCAGCTGAGAAGAAACACTGAGCGTCCCCGCAACTTTGAGCGTCTTGTCAGCAGTCAGTCCGATCGTGAACTCATTGCCTGCATAGACCTTGCTGATATTCGTCCAGTCACTGACGGAGCAGGCTGTGTCACTGCCCGAGCAGACGACGGTCCCATCAGACTTCAGCCCGGCTGAATGAGAAGTGCCGGCTGCCACCATAGTCAGATCGTTCCACTTCGATACCGCGCAGGCTGTCGTGGATCCGGCACAGGTCGCTGTGCCATCACTCTTCAGGCCGATTGCCCACGTAGGACCGGCACTGACCTGAACCAGATCACCGGTTTCAATTGCCGGAACCGAAGTTCCCATCTTCGTGACATTTCCGCTATCTTCAACAAAGATCGAGAAGGTATTGCCCAGTGCCAGACGGTTCGTATCATCAGCAGAAAGCTTATTTCCCTTTCTGCCCCCGAACATATTCGCTATCATGACAATCAGGATCACAGCTGCCGCAGCAATCGCGATGAGAAGATACAGTCTCTTGGGATCCATTCCGGCAGGCTGTTTCTTCTTCGCAGATGCCTGCTTCGGCTTTCGCGGAGCTTCCCGGACTTCTTCCTCGGCTGCTTCCCCCTCATCGGAATCATCATCGACAATGCGGTTGACCGTCGTTGCCTCAAACGAAGAAGAATCCGATGAAGCCGTATCGCTGAGATCTCTGGTCTTCGTCACTTCCAGCGTATCATCCACCTTGCGGGCATCCTCATCAAACCGCATGGTCTGGTCGATATTCATACGCGTCTGGCTGATATTGCCCGGCTGTGCATCCGGATTCATCAGATCTGCAAACGGAATCTGAACGCTGTCAAAATCCTGGTCCAGCCTCGGCAGGGTAACCGAACGTGCATTATCTGCCAGATCCTGCAGGGGAACTCCATACAGATCAGCCAGAGCTTTGAGAAGGAAAATCGAAGGAACCGAATTTCCATTTTCCCAGTTCATATATTCCTGGACGGTCACGCCTAGTCTGGCGGCCAGATCTCCCTGCGCATAATTCAGATGCTTGCGCAGAGCTGTCAGTTTTTCAGGAAGCCGATTTTCCATAGACATTCTCCTTATCCGGTCTTCATTTTAATGACGCTATGACCGCTTTTCAACTTTTACCGATTGACGCTGCGGATGCTGTCGCGCATATATTCAATGATGCCGATCCGGACCATTGTTGAAACAGCTCCATACGCAATCGAATAGCCAGCTCTGGTCTCCGTGATGCGAATGCTGCCGAGCTCGCGCAGCTTATTTGCATTCAGCTTTGTCGGATCATACAGACTGACTACCACCCGATCTGCCGAAGAATGAATCAGCTTCACGTTCTCGATTCCGCCAAGAGCCTCAACGGTCCCCTTCACCAGCCGATCCTTTCCTCCAGTATGGAATACATCCAGGGCAAGACGCCGGAAATAAAGTCTGGTGAAGAAAAAATACAGAAAGAAGGAAATTCCCCCGACAATCAGAATTCTGATCAGCGTATCATTCAGAGAAGAATTTCCGATATAGCTCAGATATTCCAGCAGTGTTCCCGGCATTGCCGTTATCGTGCTCGTGCCGCTGTAATTGAACCCGAGATAGGTATGCATGGACTGAAATACGCCGAACAGGACTCCGGTATATCCGATATGAAACAGAAACAGCATCGGGCACAGGAAAAAGAGCATCAGCTCCACCGGCAGCAGCGTACCGCTCAGTAACGACATCGCTGTGGCAAGAATATACAGCATTCTTGTTCTTCTGCGCTCCAGGCGGTCCGTCTGCATCGAATACATCCCCCACAGAAGCCCTGGGATCGCAAACAGATTGAGCACATAATACGGCGTGATGAATCTTCCAGTCATTCCCGAAATCGATCCTGCTGCAAACTGAGCAGTCCAGATATTCACATCACCGGCAATATTCGTTCCCGCCATGGAAATCCAGGATCCGCCGCTGGTCCCGTACCAGAATGGCGAACGGATGATCGTTCCGAGGTTCAGCACACTCAGCATGCGCTCCATGACTCCATATACTGCAAGATTTGCCGGATTTGTCGTATCGCTCGCAATATACGAGATCGCAGCCTGCAGAGTCTGGATCAGATACGGCCAAATATAAGCCGTGATGATTCCTAAGATCGTACTGAAGAATACCGTTCTGATCACACAAAACGTATCTTTTGAAATAAACGAGAAAAAACCATATTCACTTCGGATTCTGGATCTCGAATAGCTGCGCAGCGTAACGATCGAGACAGCCGCTGTCGCCGCCAGACCCGTCTGCAGCGGATAATGAACCCCGCCGCTCATCAGTGCAGTGGAAGCAGCTGTGAACGAAATGCCGAGAATCGAAGAATAAGCCGTCGTCGGCATGGAAGAAGCCGCAAAATACATTGTGACAATCTGAAACACCACATAGCCCGAAAACGCCGAGATGATTGTCGTCGCACTGCCATTCTTCCTCGCCACCAGCCTGATCAGAAACAGCAGCGGGAAATTCACAAGCAGAAACGTACCGAGTCGCATCCCGGTCTGAGCAAGCAGGGTGATGAATTCATTATTGATCTGAATAAACGCTCCGAATACTTCATTCGTAAGCAGATTTCCGAGTCCGAGCAGAAACTGGGCGGCCAGCATCACACAGATCGGAAAGTACAAGATTTCATAAAGCGAATGCCAATTGCGCATCTGAAAGCTCCTTATTGACCTATTTTATCATGATTCAGCAATCCCTAGAACAGACTCTGCAGACGATCAAAATAGGAGATGTCCCTGCTCTTCAGCATTCTGACCTTCTTATGATCCGAAACCGCAATCCTCACTTCATGCATCGAGTCCATGCTGAACACCTCAGAATCCGCTCCGAGCAGAGCCCCTGCAAAGCTATCGGATTTCAGGCAGATCTCGGTATTCCTGCTCATGACCAAAGAAGCACCAAGAGACCGGTATTTATTATGATGAATTCCTCCGATCTCGCACATCTGAATTAGATCCAGCCCATCCTGGATGACCGCACCGCCAAGAGAACGATTATATGCAGTGCTGCCAAGCTGTGTCGAGATGCACAAGCCGGTTCCCCGGAACTCCTCGAATTTCACTCCATTGATGATGACGTTCATTTCCTGCGTTCTCGCTGCATTTTCTACCCGGATCTCATTGACCCCATAGTACGTGCCAAGATCCGTATCCGCTCTCAGCATCGGAAAATCTTTCTCCCAGCAGGAACCATTCAGATAGGAATTCAGGAACTGCTCGAACTCTCCATCATGGTAATCCGTATAGAACCCAAGGGTTCCCGTATGAATCCCATAGAACTGCACACGATCCAGCCGGTCCAGATAATAATGGATCGCATAGAGGAATGTACCATCTCCTCCAACCACAAAAACGATCTCAGGATCTGCTTCGTCCAGCACATGATCCTTTCCATCCAGCCGATGGATCAGCTCTGTTTTCAGCCTCTCGGATTCCGGATCCGGACGGGCAATTACCGTAAACTTCTTCATAGCAAAAGTATAAAACACCCACCCGTCTTCTGGTATCCTGCTGATCAACAAAATCAGTCTTTCTGAGTTCTCTTTTCTGCGAGCAGACACGAAAGAAAGAGTTCTTCGCGATTCTCTGCCGGATTGATTGAGAACAGCTTCTGAAGCTGTCCAAGCCGGTATTTCACGGTATTCAGATGAAGATTCATCGCCTGAGCCGTCTTCTGCTTGTTTTCCCCATTTCTGTAATAGTTCAGCAGGGTTTCGAAATACTGTGTGTGATACATCTCATCATACCGGATACATTCTCTCACTTCCGGACGGATCAGACAGACAGGGTCAGCATTCTCTTTCAGAAGAGAGTAGATATAATCCCCAAGATCCGCATCCGGGTGATCGGCAGAATACTTTGCCTGCATGGCATAATCAGGAATCCTCTGCAGCTCTCCAAAAGGAAACGAGACTCCCATTGCCGGAAACTCATGGTCCACGAGATCGGACTGATGCAGAGAAGATGAAAGGAAATATAATGAATTCCGGAACATGACTGGCAGCAGCATCTCATCCACATCATTGATATAGGATGCCGATCCAGTCAGATAATCACTGGTCTGCCCCGAAATGCAGTGAACCCGGAAATCCGGTTTCAGATGCAGCGCCGGATTGCTCAGCAGCGAAACAGACGCTTCGATATCTCTGCCGGCCAGGAGATTCTCAAACGCCTGATGAGACGGATCATAAATCGGACTCGTCTGCGTATTCCGGAGGTAGATGCACAATCCATCAGCGATCAGCTGGATATCGCTGTCACTGATTTCCTGTTCCGGAAAAAATGTTGCTCGGCCGACAACGTTTCCGCGATCAATCGCATCAATAATGACGACATCTTTCTGAAGCAGATCATCAAAGAACCTGGTCGGCGAAGAATGGATTTCATCCGTGAAGATATGAAACTTCTCCCACCGGCGAAGAGAATCCATCAGAGAAGCATTTCGTATAAATTGATTGTATATCGCCATCGTGTCCGGATGATGAGAGATTGCTCTGAGATGATACCAGATATCCATTACCCAGAATGGGCAGGAACACTCTCTGGCTGCACTTTCAACGTATTCCTGAAGAGTGCTGCACTGCAATATGACTGACAGAAGCTGATCTTTTTCCATGCCTCCATTGTAATTGCCGAAAAAGAAAAGTCGAGATTTCTCTCGGCTTCTCCTGCACTGTTACTTTGCTGCGTAAGCTGCTGCTTCTTCGCCGCAGATTCTTCCTCCGGTCAGAGCGGTCATCATCGTTACGCCTTCCACCAGCGGATAGGAATTATTATAGATTTCAGCAACATCATTTCCTGCCGCATACAAGCCGCCGATGACAGTTCCATCCTCCTTGATGACCTGAAGATTGGAATTGACCAGGACACCGCCGATTCCGCCCAGGGAAACCGGTCTGGCCTTGACAGCATATAAAGTTCCATCGCCAAGTGCTTTCAGATACTTGCTGTCTTTGCTGTAGACTTCATCTTTTCCTTCAGCACAGTATTCATCATACTGCTCCAGTGTTGCCGCAAGAGTATCCGGATCTACGCCCATGTTTTCAGCAAGTTCCTGTACATTCGCTCCTTTGAAGACAATTCCTTTTTCAACCCCATCTTCCAGTGCAGCCTTGAACTCTGTCCATGGCTCCTCAATCGAGAACATCGGAATAGTCGGTTCATATGCTACCGGCGTATCTACACCAAGAGCCTTTGCGCCTCCTGCAGCAGCTGAATCCACCATGTCCTCAGACATGATCGAGAAGAAATACTCTCCCTGTGTAGCTGCAGCGTTGGAACTAAGAGCAGTATCGTAGTTCAGATCCTCCGGGCAGAACCGGGATCCTCTGCGGTTGACCCATACAGACGTCGGAAGATAGATTGCCTTGGCAATCTCATCCTTGCCCTGGCCAGTCTGAATACCAGAATAAGAAGTCACTCCATGGAACTGCTGGATCGTCTTTCCGACACCAGCGCCGATTGCCTGCGACATTGCAGCACCATCACCCGTCTGCGTACCGGTAGTGAATGTCTCCAGAGGGAATCCTACCTTTTCTTCTACGACCTCAGCATTTGCACCGAAACCGCCGGTGCCAAGCACTACTGCATCACAGCTGATCTCATAGGTCGTGCCATCCTTGCTTACCGCAGTAACGCCGGTAATCTTATCGCCCTCTGCATGAAGCTCGGTTGCCGGTGTTTCCAGATACAGCTGTCCGCCAGCATCTTCAAACTTCTTCTCAAGTGTTTCATAATAACCAAGCTTGTCATCCTGGTCTGCATAAATGTGATAGGTCGGGAATCCATCTGCGTGAGCAGCCTGTTCTGTTCCCATGAACGTGAACTCCATTCCATTATCTTCCAGCCAGTCAATGGTTTCGCCAGAACGCGAAGCGATATTGTAGAACAGCTGTCCATCATCCATCCAGGCGTTATAGCTCTGCCAGTAATCCAGTACATCATTGACCGTGAAGGTTCTCGCTACGCCAGCCTCCTGCTGATCACGGGAATCAATTCCCATCGGGCCACCTGCGATGATGGAAACTCCGCCGATCGAAGCAGCCTTTTCCAGAAGAATCACCTTTGCGCCAGCCTGCTGAGCAGTCAGAGCTGCTGACATGCCTGTTGCACCTGCACCGACCACAACCACATCTGCATCCAGTTTCACAGTTTCTGCTGACGCAGTTTTCTCTGCTGCAGAAGTTTCAGCCGCCATCGCATCAGGATCTCCTCCCGCTTCCTTGATGGCATTGGATACCGCCAGCTTGATTGCATCAGAAGTGACGGTTGCGCCCGTAACACCATCTACATTGACACTATTTGCCGCAACGATTGCCGCAGGAACATCTGTCAGTGCCGCTCCGGCAACCTCTTTGGTTTCCTCCTGCTTTGTTACTTCTACCTTTACGATCTTTCCGTTTTCAATTGACGTCTCAACTGTGATATCAGCATTTCTTCCCTGTACGGTCTCCGTATAGGTGCCATCCTTCATTCCGCCTGTTTCCGCTGACGCAGCTGAGCTGCTGTCTGCAGCACATCCCGCCAGGGCCATGGCACAGGCCATAACGAGTGCTGAATTCCGAGCTAACTTTCTCTTCATTTTCTTTCTCCCCATATTGCCCCATTATGTTATCCCGTTAACAAGCAAATCGTATTGTCCGAAACAGACAAAAATATCGGTCAATTTTTGTTTGCCATTTCACAAACTGGCGGGCGGAATCAGCAGTAAACAGAGTGCAGTTCTACCGAAAAGACGATTTCAGCATTCATAACGATCTCCGAAGACGAGCAGCACTTCATCCGTGTCTAACCCGAAAACGACGCTGAACGATTACGCTTCTTCCCCATCTCCAGCGTCATGCAGGCTTCCCTCCATCAGTTCTCAGATGTCTTGCTGCATTCCTTGCGTCGCCTGAATGGATCGTCAATATCCGGCTGATGATCATCTTCATGTACAGAAGTCATATGCGCTGCATTTCAGAGATGAATGATGGAGATTTTCGCACTCGAAAAATCCGGAATGGATGAACCATCCCGGATCCTGAAGGCCTCTCATTTCCGAATCAGCATAGAGAAAGAGAGATCTTCTGAAGCATTGCTACGCTCTGATTCCGAACGCGGTAGCCTGACCCGCCTTCAAAGGATGCTTTCTCAGATACGGATCAATTTCAGTGTAGTCTTCGATGATGTGATACTCTACGGTTCTCCAGTCTTTTTCCCTGCCATGCGCATACAGGAAATCTTCTATTCCGGTCTGAATATTCCTCTCCGGCACAAGGATGATGTACGGACTGTTTTCATCCAGATAATTCCAGCCCATCATCACATCCATGTTTTCAGGGAGCGGATCCTTGCACATAACAGACATGTAATTATCGCCATCTCCCCTTCCGCCGTAATAGGATGTATTTCCAATGAACAGCTTTCCCGCTTCATCCCGGTACAGAACAACAATGTTCTGAAAAATATTCAGATCATGATCAAATATTACTGTTTCCATGCAATAACCTCCCAATCGTAAATTGATAACTCCAGCAAATCACTCAGCCTGCTGATGTATCCTGAAAGAACTTGTTTCAGCTGCGCCGTGGTTTAGTGCTGAATCATGCCAGCATTCTGAAGCAGTCTTTTCAGCAGACGCTGCAGAACCCGATCATTGTATTTCTGAATCAGCTCATGATCGAAATTTTCCCTGACCCTTGGATGTTCATCCAGGATCATCGTATACTCATGCCCTGGTATGCATGAGTCCCATTGCGGCAGACTGGAATTCTCTATCTTTCCAGATCTGGCAAATGAAGCAAATGCTCCGCTGATTTCAGCTTCCAGCTCATCGCTTCCATTCTTGACTTGAGTAGGAACGTACTGACAGTTGTGAAATACATACGGAACATCGCTGCAATGCCACGGAACCGTCCCATCATCAAGATCAGAATCCATATTGAACAGATATGACCATACCGGTGCTTTCAATTCTGCCCGCATCTCGATGTATCTGATCGTCGGGAATCGGAAGATACAGTCAAGCTGATCCAGATCTATCACATCACGTTCCGGATAAGCCGCCTCAAACAGCGGCAGCAGCTCTGTTACCGCTTCTTCTCCGATATCGTTTTTCAGCCAGGAAATCTGCTCAGCCCTGGTCATCTCCTTCTTCCGATAAGCAGTCGGACAGAATGAAGAGAATTCACCGAATACTGTTCCGACAATGAGCGGGATTCCTGCGGTTTCTTTCCGGAATCCTTTTCCGTTTGTCAGAGGGTCTCCGAGATAAAAAGCATTCGGGTGAGGATTTCCGCCATCATTGAGACCTGCCGCCTTCAATGAAGGTCTCACTTTCATATAAGCCTGAGCGAATTCAGGATAAGGAACTTTTTCCAGATCGTGCACATCGCTGATGCCAAGCTCCTTCATCACTGCTTCTGCCATCGGCTTCCCGGATCCTTCAGCATCCTTCAGCACTGCTGTATTAATCACACCTGACATAATCAGGCCCTTGTGGAAGAGTCCATCTGCAGCAGGGGTCTGAAGAAGTGCTGTGATCTTGCAGCCTCCGCCCGATTGCCCGAACAAAGTCACATTGTCAGGATCTCCGCCAAAGCGAACGATATTATCCCGAATCCACTCAAGTGCCGCAATCAGATCACTCGTTCCTTCATTCCCGGAATTTGAATATTCCTGTCCATAGTCAGACAGATCAAAATAGCCCAGAATATTCAGCCTGTGATTCACCGATACAATCACACTGTGTGCAGACTTTGCAAGATTCTCGCCTTCATATGCCACGTGTTCAATGGCGCTGCCCGATTCGAAGCCGCCGCCGTGCAGCCAGACTATTACCGGTCTCTTCTGATCATCAAGCCCTTCCGTCCAGATATTCAGGTTCATGCAGTTTTCATTCATGACCCAGTAGCGGTGCGGAACAAGAAGCTCATTATTCGGATCCGGCAGAGACGGAAGCGGGCATACATAGCCATAGCTGGTACAGTTCCTGATTCCCTCCCAGTGAGTGGGATGAGGATCATGAAAGCGCTCGGCTTCTGCATATGGAACACCTTTGAAAATATACAGGCCATTGTCAAAATACCCCTGAATGACTCCTCCGGCAGTATTTACAACTGCTGTGTCTTTATTGAATCTGAATTCTCTTGCCATATACGTCGCTCATTTCCTTATATATTCTCTTGCAAATGCACATTCTTCCTGGTTGCAGCGAATCGCGTCCGGATTGTAAATCGTCACATGGAAAACATGGAAGAGCGGATTCTTTTCACTTCCGAACATGCGATAAACAAATTCCAGATGATTCTTCTCATATTCCCTGACAAGCAGAGCTGCCTGTTCACGCAGGAAATCTCCCTGAGCAGTCATGATATATGCCGGCGGGAAGTTCTTATTGATATGATTTACAGCGGTGATCCGATCCTTGTATTCTTCAAAATGATCATCATCGATCAGATCATGAATAAGATCCCCGTCACTGTCTTCATGAAAAGTACCATCTTCATCAAAGAGCTTATAGCTTCCGGAATTGAGCAGAAGCGCATTCGGCCGGAAACCCGCCGGGAAATGCACGGTCGGATAAAGCGATGCGTATTCCGGATCCGTTACGATAGATGTTATGATGCATGCCATCATCCCGCCGGCGCTATCACCGGCAAGGAAAATATTATTCAGGTCGAATCCGTATTCTTCAGCATTTGCATAGATCCATTGCATGACCTGAGCTGAATCTTCAAAAGAAGCAGGATATTTATGCTCCGGAGCAAGACGGTAATTGTAGCTGACTACTGCAAATCCCTGCTGGGCAAGATACATGCCATAGAACTGATACGTCTTTGTTGTTCCGTATACCCATCCGCCGCCATGCACAATCACAATGACAGGAAGTTTCTTTCCTCTCTGGCTTTTCGGACGATAAACGTCGAGTGTATTCCATTCCGAGTCTTTTCCATAGGGCAGGCTGTCAAAGCGTTCCACATCATCCGGGGTCTTCAGGTTTCTGTCCCGTTCATTATCATTGTGCAGCCATTCCCTTCTCATCCTTTCACTTGCTTCAGACATGTTCCTTCTCTTCCTCCAGTACTTTCTTTCTGTAATCACCGATTGTCATTCCAGTAGCCTTTTTGAATACTTTGTAAAAATAGCTGATGTTCGGATACCCGCACCTCCCCGGGACTTCCTTCAGCGGCACTGAGGAATCCAAGCATAGCTTCTTCGCTGCAGTCATCCGGACATCCGAAAGATATTCCACAAACGTCACTCCGGTTTCATCATGGAAAATATGGGACAGATAGTAAGATGAAATGCCGATTGCTTCTGAGCACTGCTCAAGTGAAATATCTCTTCCAAAGTTCTGCCTGATGAAATCCTCTGCCGCCTGGACATATCCCTTCACATCCTTGATCAACGGTCTCTTGTCACCGATATAGTCGGTTTTCATGGAAATCCTGCTGAGGCATTCCTCCCAGGACTCTGACAGCTGCTGTGCATCTGTGACGATCCTGCCGGCTGCCCATTTTATCCTGGTGCCGAGCATCTGCTGCAGATGCTGCGCAATCATATTGCTTAACTCATCTCTCCAGGAAATCTCAGCAGACTCCTCCATGCCATTCTGATAAACAAGAACTACTGCAAGAACCCCATCATCGTAAACACCGGCAAGATAATGACCGATGTTCTGCATAACCTCTTTCAAAGCATTCAGCACTGCTTTTTCGTCAGAGAAAGCCGAAGAGTTCTCAGGCACAAAAGCCACTGCGGATTCTCCCGAAGGATTCAGGTTGTTGATTCGTTTCCATGCAGAGTATTTCTCAGAATCAGCGCCGCCTCTGCACATAGATAAAATAATCTCCTTTTCCAGAGCGGGATTTACTGCATGCAGAGCAAGTTTGGCTTTTTTCTGAATCGCTTCTTTTTCTTTTTCGTCATTGATCTCCTGAATCGTTCTCCGGATTACCGCAACAGTCTCCTCCCTTTTGCCTGGCTTCAATAGATAGCCATCCGCCCGAAGATCAAGCGCTTTATGGATATACTCAAAATTGCTGTATGCAGTCGAAATAATATAGTGCGTCTTATTCCGTTTCTTCATCAGTTCGATGACTTCCAGCCCGCTGATTCCTGGCATCTGGATATCAATGATTACAATATCCGGATTCAGATTTCCGATCTGATTCTTCGCATCAATTCCATTTACAGCTGTTCCTGCAATCGTAAGCTCCGGGAATTCCCGTCTGATCAGCATTTCCATGCTTTTCAGAGCAAGCGGCTCATCATCTGCAATCAGAATCGAAAGACTGCTCATATCCTGTTTTCCCTCTCCTTCTGCATGCACAATGGCACTGAGATGCGGATGCAAAGCCCCGGGCTCTGATTCTGAAGCGTCAGGATGACATCATTGTTATAGAAAAGCTGTAGCCGGCGGAAGATATTGCGAATACCGATATGCTTGGAATAGTCATCGCTGGTATTCAGACTCTCATACATCATGCGGATCTGCTCTTCAGACATGCCATTTCCGTTATCGCTTACTTCCATGATGACTCTGCTGTTTTCACGAAAAGCACGAATGACAATCCATCCTCCGGAAATCAGCTTTCCGACTCCATGCGAGATCGAGTTCTCTACCAGCGGCTGCAGAACCATGCAGGGCATCTGCTGCTCATAAACATCCTGATCAATGCTGGTTTCAATTCTGAAGCGGTCCCCATATCTTGTTTTTTCAATTTTGATGTAATCCTGCAGATTGAAGAACTCCTGCTGCATGGTGACCGTATTGCTGATATTGTCCAAGTTGTACCGAAGAAACTCAGCCGTGGTCTCGAGCAGCTCTGCAGTTTTCTCAGCATTTTCGATATTTGCCTGCGCTGTGATCATATTCAGCGTATTGAACAGAAAATGAGGATTGATCCGTGCCTGCAGAAAATCCAGGTTATTCTTCTGCAGCTTTCCGTAGATTCTGAGATTTTCCTTTTCCATCTCAGCAAGTTTTTCCTTATCCCTTGCATTCTCAGCAAGGGTATCCATCTGGTTCCGGATCACCGTCTGGCTGGTGTTGAATGCCTCTGCAAGCTCTTCGAATTCATCTGCCGTATACAGCTCTATCATCGGAGCATTCCGGACATCTTTTCGAAACGCCTCAATTCCATCTTCAAGCACATCAAATGAGTACTTCATGGAATGCATGCTTCTGATTGCATAGCTTCCGGCAGATATTCCTGCAATCACCAGTATGACTCCTGCCGTGAAAACGATCCGCATCACAGAATTTTCAATCTGGTCCTGCATTTCATTCAGAAAGCTGAGTCTTGCAGAATAGGCGTTCTGAAATCCAATCACGACATAGCTGTATATTCTCTGCTGCTCACTGTACTGCTGCTGCAATTCCCCAAGGTTGTCCACGGAATGTGTCTCAAGATATTCCCGAATTCCGCTGATCAGTTCATCGCTTTCCTCGAGATAGGTCATTACGGTATTGTTCAGGTCAACAGCCTCGCGGAGATAATAATCAGAAGATGCTTTCCGGGCGGTCCTGAGACTTGCTTCGCATTCATTTCTTAATGCATCATATTGCTCGATCTGATCTCTGCTCATCGAGACATAATCTGTATATACATTTTCATTCAATGCCGTGACAGACTGCTCCAGCTTATTGATCACAAACAGGTATTCATTCTGTGAACTGTAAGTGGTACGCACATCGTGCAGCAGAGTAAATGACACAATTACAGCTGCTGCCGAAGCAATTGCAAAGATCATGTAGCCAAATGCATACTTTCCGGAGACAGTATTCAGAATCCGATGTTTCATGCTCATTCTGCCTCTTGTATGAATACACCGATGTGGCGAAGCCGGGTTTACGGTGAAACCAAGGCCGGCTTTCTGGGGCCAGATTCAGAGTGATTCCGGACCTCCAAGGCCACTTGAGATTGACGAATAACCTTCTTTCTATAATGGCAATGAGGCTGATTGCCTCACTTGTACGAAAGGAGGTTTTTTCATGTCAAAGTACAAGGATATCCTGCGGCTTCTATCAACCACAGGACTCTCGGGAAGACAGATTGCCACCCAGCTTCACGTTGGCAGGGAGTCTGTAACTGCTGCCCGAGAAGCAGCGTCATCGCTGGATCTGAAGTGGGAGGAGGTGAAAGACAAGAGTGAAGACGAGCTGCGCAGAATGCTTTTTCCAAAGGCAAAAATCGAATCCATTCAGGTAAAGCCGGATTTCAAGGAAATGCTCAAAGATTATGATCGTATTCCGGGCATGACCAAGAAAACCCTGTGGGAAGACTATGTCACGGAAGTGCAGGCTTCAGGAGGCATTCCCTATCAGTACTCACAGTTCTGCGAGCTGTTCGCAAGAGAAGCTGCAGTAAACAATGCCGCAATGCATAAGCAGCACAAGGCAGGAGAGCGTATCGAGGTAGACAAATCAGAATGTTTTGATTTGTCAATTTATCAGAACACTAGATAAATCATCACTTTTTATCATCTCTGCTATTTTGAGCGATTTGAAGACTGAAAAATCTTTTGATTTCCTTATATCCT
>OMXA01000001.1 GCA_900314905.1 uncultured Erysipelotrichaceae bacterium | reverse complement strand
TATCTTTTAGAAGAAAGTGTAGAAAAAAACACCCATACCGTTTGTGAGTATGAGTGTATGCGTCATCAGTTCAACAAAAGTTTAACTTAATGACGTTGTCCGCAAGGAAGCTTTTTTTATGCGCATCCGCAGTTTCCGCCGCAGTCGCCGCAGCACCCGCAGGCCTCAGGATTTTCCAGCATCAGCTGGCCATCGCTTACAAACAGGCGGAAGTTCTGGGCAAGTGCATCGGTTTCCGGATCCATGAATACGGTCATGCCGCTGACTTCCATCCGATTCAGCTCTTCCTCTTCTCCTCTCAGCATCAGCATAATCGTTCTGCCATGGCAGGTTTCAGCCTGTTCAATGGACAGAATCGTGCCCGGGTGCTGATTCAGGGCTTCTCTGAGCTGCTGCTTCGCTTCTTCTGTGATTTCCAATCTGTTTCTCCTTTCAGTCTTCCGAACGGATCATGAGGATCGTGCCCTCATGAACCGTGACCATTCCTTTTTCCTGTTCAATCCGGTTTGATAATCCGTAGAGATCTTCAAACCGGATGGTCCGATGATCCAGATCCCATACGAAGCCCTTCAGGCTGAGCACTGCCGGCGATACCGCAAAGAACGAAACGAATCCATGGTTTTCCTGTCTGAGCTCATAGCTGCCTTCCCCAAGCGCCTGGATGCGGTTATGGCCGGAAACCAGAATCACTCTGCCAGGAAACAGATAGGCAAGCCGCAGATTCACTAATTCATGATCGATGCGGCCGCCCAGTGCTCCCGTCACATACAGCCGCTCATAGCCTCTTGCAAGAGCAGTGCGCACCGCATGCTCGCTGTCACTGTCATCCTTGATCGGATTGAGGCGGATCACTTCCTCGGCATCGGCTTCGATTCTGCTGACGTCCGCCGCCTGAACCGAGTCAAAATCACCGACTGCAAGAGTCATGCGGATTCCTTCATCCGCTAACGTAAGCGCACCGCGATCGACGCCGATGAGATCAGCTGGTTCCTCAGGGGTATATGCAGTGCCGTTTTTGAGCACGAGAACTGCTGCCTTATTCAAGTGACTTCACTGCCTCTCTGATATTGCCGCGGAATACATAGGAACCCGCTACGAGGACATCGGCACCTGCTTCCTTGACGATTCTGGCAGTTTCCGCATTGATGCCGCCATCCACTTCAATATGCGAAGAAAGTCCTGCTTCCGTCAGCCATCCGCGCAGCGTGCGGATGCGGTCAGCACTTTCAGGCTTGAACTTCTGGCCGCCGAAGCCTGGTTCCACCGACATGATCAGGAATACATCAAACAGGGAAAGATATGGCTTCAGATATTCAATCGGAGTAGCCGGCTTGATCGAGATGCCGACCGACTTGCCAAGCTCATGGGCATGTTCTGCCATCGTTACGATCTTTGCCTTGTCTTTCACTGCTTCTTCATGGAAGGTATAGTTGTCTGCCCCTGCTTCATAGAAGCGGTCCATGAAGAATTCCGGGTTCTCAATCATGACATGAACATCCATGAACAGATTGCTTGCCTTGCGGAATCCTTTCAGGATATCCGGTCCGAAAGTCAGGTTCGGCACGAAGCTTCCGTCCATGACATCAAAATGAAGCCATTGTGCTCCGGATTCATTGAGTTCTGCGGTCTGCTGTTCCATGCGGCTGTAGTCCATGGAAAGCACAGATGGTGCAATCAGTGTCTGTTTCATCAGTAAGTCTCCTTCCGGCTCTGGATCATTTCCAGAACGCCAAGATAATCTTCATATCTTACCCGCGGTATTTTTCCCGCGGCAACTGCTTCTTTCACCGTACAGCCCGGTTCATTCTGATGCACGCAGTCATTGAAGCGGCACTTCGAGAGATACGGGCGGAATTCCAGCACGGATTCAGCAAGATCCTTTTCATCCATCTTTGAGAAATCCAGTGAGCTGAAGCCAGGGGTATCGGCGACGAGGCCTCCCGCCACCGGATGAAGCTCGCTGTGGCGGGTCGTGTGCTTGCCTCTGCCGAGGGCTTTCGAGATTTCCTGAGTTGCGAGATGGAACGTCGGATCCAGCGTGTTGAGCAAGGTCGACTTCCCTGCTCCGCTCTGTCCGGTCAGCACGGTGACTCTGTCTTTCAGAATCGAACCGAGTTCCGGATCGAGAGAATCTTTCGCAGTCCGGATGACCCGCATCGGCCCCGATTCATATTCCCGGATCCGGGCTTCGGTTTCTGCATTGATCCCGAGGTCGCACTTTGTCACGCATAGCAGCGGTTCGATGCCGGCATTCACGATCAGGAAGGAAAGACGGTCAATCAGCACACAGGAAAAATCCGGATCTCTGACGCTCATGACAATCAGAGCCTGGTCGATGTTGGCACAGCGCGGACGGATCAGGTGGTTCTTGCGGGGGCAGATCGATTCGATGCCCCATACGCCGTCACGGCATTCCGCTTCCACCAGATCGCCGATCACCGGCTTGTCCTGAAGCCGTACTCTGCCCATTGCCACAGCGAGAATGCGGGTGCCATCTTCCATCTGAAGCGTATAGTCCTTGGAAAGGATGCGGACAATTCTTGCTCTCATTCGTTTCCCTGTTTCTCAATAGTAATACAGAATGACATAGTTATCTTCTTTCTGCGTGAATTCGCTTCCCGCTTCCGGATCAGAGCTGATCACGACGCCGGTCTGCAGGTTGCCGATCTCTTCCTCGCTCAGGTTAGAAGTATCCAGGTTCGATGTCAGCACCTTGACCCCGAGCGCCTCTAGCTCTGCAGCTGCGTCTTCGATCGTCTTGCCATTCAGATCTTCCGGAATCGTGATCGTCGGATAGCTGGCATAGACCAGGGTCACTTCGCTTGCGGCTTCCGGGTTGAACATCGTCCCGGCCGCCATGCCATCCTGAAGGATCACGGTTCCAGGGGTACTGGAATCGTCCTGCCCTTCCTCTGTCTTCACCTGCATGCTGGGATAGTTCTCTGAGATGTCATTGATCGCATCATTGATATTCCAGCCGGTATAATCTTTCATCGTCACGCCGATGCCGCTGGAAACTGTCACGGTGATTTCCGATCCTGCTTCCACCGTGGTACCGGCATCCGGGGAACTGGCGACGATCTGTCCTTTCTCGGTGCTTTCTGTCAGCGTATAAGTGACAATATCCGTATTCAGGGAAAGGTCCTGCTCTTCGCAGAGCGTTCTTGCGTCTGCCAGCGACAGGCCGATCAGCTGCGGGACTTCCCTCTCCTTGCTTGCCGGGTTCAGGATGCCGCTGGCATTCAGGGCCAGATAGATGCCTGACACACCAAGCAGGCAGAGCAGGACAATCAGAATAATGAACAGCGGCTTGTTGCCTTTCGGCTTCTTTCCGACTGCCGGATGAGATACCCGGGAGAATTCTTCAGGCTCTTCGCGTTCAGAACGGGTCTTGCGGGAAGGGGAACGGACTGGTTCTTTCACTTCCGCGAGATCTTCAAGGTTCTTATGAGATACTTTCGGCAGATAGAGCTTCGGCTCATTCAGACGCTCCGGCCTCAGGCAGGTGCGGATGTCTTCCAGCATCTCATTGCAGGAACGGTAGCGCTGCGCAGGATCCTTGGAAGTTGCCCGGATGATGACATTTTCGAGCGATTGCGGAATGGACGGATTGATGGCCCGGGCAGATGGCATTTCATTCTTCATCTGCATCAAGGCAACCTGAACAGCACTGTCAGCCTTGAATGGCACATCACCCGTCAGCATCTCAAAGAGAACGATGCCGAGGGCATAGATATCCGACTGGGCAGTTGCACTTTCTCCTCTTGCCAGCTCCGGGGCAAGGTAATGAACAGAGCCCATGACATTGTTTGCCTGCGTCAGCTGCATCGATCCTTTGGCCAGAGCGATGCCGAAATCAAGGATCTTCACGGAGCCATCAGATTTCACGATGACATTCTGCGGCTTGATATCGCGGTGGATGATGCCTCTGCGATGGGCTTCAGCAGTGGCCGAGAGCAGCTGCTTCATGATGTCGACCGCTTCTTCCTTGAGCAGAGCTCCCCTCTGCTGGATGACTTTCTTCAGCGTCTTTCCGGGGACATATTCCATCACGATATAATGATGGCCTTTATATTCGCCGACATCATAGATCTCGACGATATTCGGATGAGAAAGCGCAGTCGCCGCCTGGGCTTCGCGTTCAAAGCGCAGGACGGAAACCGCATCCGTGCAGAGTTCCGAGCGCAGGATCTTGATCGCTACCTGACGATTGAGAATCGTATCGACGGCCAGAAATACATCCGCCATGCCGCCCTGGCCGATGTGCTGGAAGACTTCATAGCGGTTGGCAATCAGGTTCTTAGAATTGCTCATGGGCTTCTTCTCCTTCCAGATCGATCAGGATGGCAGTGATATTGTCATAGCCGCCGGCATCCATGGCTGCCTGATACAGCCGGCGCACCCGCAGAGCAGGATCCGTTTCGCAATCAAGCACGATCGTGCGGATCACGGATTCTTCCACATATCCATGCAGGCCATCGCTGCAGATCAGAAATCCGCCAAGCTCTTCGTTATGCACGAAAATGTCCGCATGGACCTTTTCCCAGACTCCCAGGGCATTGGTCAGCACATTCTTGCGAGGAAACTTCTCTGCCTGCTCGGGCGTGAGCTCGCCATGTTTCAGCATATCGTTGACCAGCGTATGGTCTTCCGTCAGAAGCCGGAAATATCCGGCTGATGTATAGCTGTAGGTACGGGAATCACCGATGTTGACGACATAGCGGCCGTGTTTCGTGATCAGCACTCCGCTCAGAGTCGTGCCCATGCCATGCAGTTCCGGCATGGCTCTGCCGGTTTCGAAGATCCTGGCATTGGCAGAATCCACCTGTTCCCGGATCCATGCCTCGGTTTCTTCTGCCGAGCTGAAGCCCTCATTCTCCGAAAATGCCATCGAGAAATAAGAAACGGCAATCCGGCTTGCCACATCGCCGCCCTTGCCGCCGCCGATCCCATCGCAGACCATGGCAAAAACATCGCCTGCCTGATTCGTGGCGATCACATAGCTGTCCTGATTGGAACGGCGCAGCTTGCCGCGGTCAGTGATCCCGTAGTATTTCACTGTGGCAGCTTCCCTTCGTGTTTTGCACGCAGCTGTCCGCAAGCCGCATCGATGTCTTCGCCATGTCTGGTGCGCAGCGTTGCCTTGACGCCATGCTTCATGAGTACATCATAGAAATGCAGAGACGTCCTGGCATCCGTCGTGCGGAAGCCATTCTCATCGACTTCGTTATACGGAATCAGATTCACGTAGGCATTCATGCCCCGGATGAGATCCGCCAGCTGAATCGCCATGGCATCGCTGTCATTGACCCCCTTCAGCAGAATGTATTCAAACGTCAGCCTGCGGTTGTTCTGGCTGCTGTATTCCTTCAGTGCCTCCATCAGCTCCATAAGCGGATACGCCCGGTCGATCGGCATCAGCTTGGAGCGCAGCTCCTCATTAGGCGCATGCAGGGAAACCGCCAGGTTGTACTGATAGTGCCCCTTGGCAAATTCGCGGATCTTCGGCACAACGCCGCAGGTGCTGATTGTGATATGTCTTGCGCCTATGGCAAGGCCATGATCGCTGTTGATAATGCTGCAGAAATCCATGACATTGTCATAGTTGTCAAACGGCTCGCCGGTTCCCATCAGCACGACGTTGTCGACCCGCTTGCCTTCTGCATCGAGTTCTTTCTGGATATACATGATCTCGCCGGTGATTTCTCCGGCGCTCAGGTTGCGCTGCTTCTTCAATAATCCGGATGCGCAGAATGCACAGCCCATGCTGCAGCCGACTTCCGTACTCACGCATACGCTTTCGCCGAATACGAAATGCATCAGCACGGTCTCGATCGTCGAGCCATCCTGAAGCTCAAAGAGGTATTTTGCTGTGCCGTCCTTTGCCGTCTGCTTTTCCAGAAGCCGAAGAGGCATGATGCACCAGCGCTCTTTCAGCGTCTCGATCAGGGATGCCGGAAGATCCGTCATCTCGGAAAAATCTTCTGCCCGCTTGCGGTAAAGCCAGGTATATAGCTGTTTTGCCCGATATGGTTTCTGGCCAAGTTCTTTCAGCATTTCTGTCATCTGGTCCAGTGTCAAATCATAAATAGTCTGCATAAGTGTTTTTTATTTTACCATAGCACTCCCGGTTTTGGTGAGGACTGCCGCATAGAAGCCATCACTTTCCAGTTCATACGGGAACCATGTCTTCTCAGAACTCCTTTCGAATTCCGGATGCCGTTTCAGAAAGGCATTCACCTGGTTCTCATTTTCCTTGCGGTTCAGCGTGCACGTGCTGTATACCAGTCTTCCGCCTTCTTTCAGGTACTTAGAAGCATTCTCCAGAATGGAAGCCTGCAGCCTGACCAGCTCATCCAGGCTTTCCGGCGATACATGCATGCGGATCTCGGGCTTATGCGAAAGATCGCCCAGACCCGAGCATGGCGCATCCACGAGAATCCGGTCCATCGAGGCATACGCAGCATCCTGGATCGGTTCTGAAGCATCCGCCGTGCGGCAGGATACCATTGATACACCGGTTTTCGCCATCAGCTGTTCAATCAGCTTCACCCGCTCTTCATAGAGATCGAGGGCAAGGATCGTCCCCTGGTTCTGCATCTGTGCCGCAATTTCCTGGGTCTTGGTGCCTGGAGCAGCACAGGCATCCAGCACCCTCATGCCTGGCTCTGCTGCCAGCAGTCTTCCGACTGCCTGCGAAGCCCGATCCTGAACGAGCACTTTTCCTTCTTCGAACCACCTGGTTTCGGTCAGGATGCCGTCGTACGTGAAGCAGTCTGCTTCCAGAAAGCGGACCTTGCGGTCAGAGAAAAGTTCTTCGCGGCTGATCTTCAGCGGATTGCGGCGTCCGTAGACGATCGGCCTTCTCTGATCTGCTTCGGCGATCCTGACTGCATTCTCAATCCCGTAATGTGCCTGCCAGAGCTTCAGAAGCCAGAGCGGATGCGATGTCTCAAACGCAGTCTGTTCCAGCTCATCCCGGAATGCGGGAGCGATCATGCCACGCTTCTGAACTTTATGAAGCACGGCATTGACAAAGCCTTTCTCTTTTTCTGAAACCAGCGAACAGGCTTCATTGATCACGGCATAATCCGGAATGCGGTCGAGAAAGAGCAGCTGATAGACGCTCATATTCAATAATACCGCCGTCTTCTGCTTCACATGGGCGGCAAGGTCTCCCCATTGATAGCTGAGCCTTGTGTAATTGCGCAGCGTTCCGTAGACCAGCTCGCTGATCAGCGCGCGATCTGACCGTGAATACCCTTCCATGCCTCTTAAGATCAGACTTGCATATCCGTGTTCGAGAACAATGCGGTTCAATGCCTTCCAGGCATAAGCTCTTGCACTTTCCATATCAGTCCAGGGTCATCGGATTCACATCGATCCGGATGTCCTTTGCCTTTCTGTATTCTTCCGTGCGGAATAATGCCCGCACATCTTTTCTCATTTCTTCAAGGTCCCTGCCCTTCAGAAGAATCCGGAAGCGGAAGCGATCCTGAATCTTCAGCAAGGTGATCACGCCGATCGTCTTGTAAGTTCCGTTCAGGGAATTCTTCAGCCAGAGGGCAGTACGGTTTCCTTCGGCTTCATTGCGATCAGATACCGTGATTGCAATCAGATACGTATACGGCGGATACATGCCTGCATGGCGAAACTGCATCTCCTTGGCAAAGAAGGTGTCATAGTCCTGACATGCCGCACACCGGACCGCATAATGATCCGGATCGAATACCTGCAGGACCACTTCGCCTGGTTCTTCGCTTCTGCCGCTGCGCCCGGATGCCTGCATCAGCAGATCAAACGTCAGCTCGCAGCTGCGGTAGTCCGTCCGGCTGAGGCCTTCATCTCCATTCAGGATGCCGACTAAGGTCACATCCGGGTAATCCAGTCCCTTGGCAATCATCTGCGTGCCGAGCAGAATATCTGCTTCATGTCTGCCGAAGGCATTCAGGATCTTTGCATGGGCATTCTTCTTCCCGGTCGTATCCGCGTCCATGCGGAGAATGGATGCGTCCGGAAAAGCGGTCTGCACTTCCTGCTCGAGTTTCTCCGTTCCGAACCCATAGGCAGAATAGCCCTCCCTGCTCCCGCAGGATGGGCAGGCCGAAGGAACCCGCATCTGATATCCGCATGCATGGCATTTGAGCAGGCGTTCCTGGCGATGATACGACATTGCCAGATCGCAATGCGGGCACATCACCACTTCCTGACATGCGCAGCAGCGCAGCGAGGTGCTGTAGCCTCTGCGGTTCAGCAGCAGAATGACCTGCTGATGGCGCATCAGCCGCTCCCTGATCTTCTGTTTCAGCTCATTGCTCAGGATATACGACTCTCCCCTCTTCATGGCCTCTTTCAGGGGAATGATGCTCACCTTCGGCAGCGTATCATTGATGCGATGATCCAGCGTGACCAGATGATAGACATGCTTCAGGGCTCTGGCATAGCTTTCCAGAGCCGGCGTTGCTGAGCCGAGGATGACCTTGCAATGATGATAAGCTCCGCGATGGATGGCAATCTCCCGGCAATGATAAGCCGGCTGATTCTCCTGCTTGTACGACGTATCCTGTTCTTCATCCATCACGATGAGACCGAGATTCCTGAAGGGAAGAAAGACAGAGGATCTCGTGCCGACCACGACTCTCGCGCGTCCCGAGCGGACCAGGCGGTACTGCTCATATTTCTCCTGGGGACTCAGCCCGCTGTGATAGATGGCAAGCCCCGTACCGAACCGGCTGCTGACTCGTTCGATCATCTGCGGGGTCAGGCTGATCTCCGGCACGAGGATCAGGACCTGCCTGCCTGCTGACAGCGCATCTTCGGCCAGGTGCAGATAGACCTCGGTCTTGCCGCTGCCAGTTACTCCGCGAAGCAGGAAAACCATATCTGTACTGGTTCTGATTTCATCATAGACAGACTGCTGGTCTTCGGTCAGCGGCAGCGGCTCTGAGGTATGATCCGATCTGGTTTCTGCTGCTTCTTTTTCTCTGGTCTCAATGTGAACTGCCCCTTTTTCAATCAGCGCTCTGGCGGCACCTGGATATTTCTTCCGGAAGTCGCTGGAACGAAGCGGCTGATGGCTTTTCACATATTGAAAAGCCTCGAGCTGCTTCGGCGTCAGGCTGAATTCTCCTTCCGAAATCACTGCCCAGTGCTCCATGGCTGCCCTGGCCTTGCTAGTAACTGGCTTGATCTTTCCCGGCAGCATGGCCTGGAAACAGGCAATGGTGGTCGAAAGGGTCGTGTCCCTCATCCATAATGCAAGCTCATGGAGCTCCGGGGTGATCAGGCTTTCCTGGTCGAGAATCGACAGCACCGGTTTCAGATGGCAATGCAGACGTGTTTCGGCCTGCTCGATGGTTTCCTCTGTTTCTTCGCACGATTCCACGAAGCCGGTGACTTCGCGGTGAGCAAAGTTCACCCGCACGCGCATGCCGCATTCTGCAGGTTCTTCAGACGTATAAGTGAATGGCTGATCGATCTGCCGGACGGGATGTTCAATCCAGCAGGAAATGAGATACATAGGCTTCCTCCGGAACTATTCTAGCTTAATTGCATCATGCCTGCATTCCGTTTTATACTATGGCGTAACCGGAGGAATTCTGTTATGGAACAGAAACGCAGATTTACGATCGGGTTTATCGGTCTTGGCCATATGGGGCTGGCAATCGCCAGAGGGGCTGCCACGAAGGAATACGTGGAACGCTATGAGATTGCGGTTTATGATCCTTCTGCCCGCACGGCGAAGCTGTGTCAGGAAGAAAGCTTCACGCTCCTCGGCAGTGAGAAGGAAGTGGCAGAAAACTGCCATATCGTACTGCTGGCAGTAACTCCTCAGCATGCGGAAGAAGTCCTCGAGCATCTGAAGGGTGCAGACATCCAGTGTCTGCTCTCCATCGTTACCGGGATGACCATCGGGCACCTGCAGGAAAGACTTGGATCGATTCCGATCATCCGGGCAATGCCCAATACCCCGCTGCAGATCGGCGAAGGAGCTACTGCCCTCTGCATGTCAGAGAATTGTCCTGCGGATGATTATGATTTCGTGTTCAAGCTGTTCTCCAGCATGGGGCTTGCCCGCACGCTGAAGGAATCGCAGCTGACGGAAGCAGTTGCCCTCAATGGCAGCACACCTGCTTATTTCTACTATGCAGTCCAGTGTCTGATGGAAGATGCAGCAGAACGCGGCATTGAGGAAGAAGCGGCCCGGGCTCTGCTCGTGCAGACCATGATCGGCTCCGGAAAGCTGCTGCAGGAGAACAGCACGAAGCCGCTGGAAGAGCTCATTGAGGAAGTATGCACGAAAGGCGGAACGACCATCGAAGCAATTCAGTCTCTGAAAGAACAGAATCTGAAGAACGTGTTCCATGAAGCAAATGAGAAGTGCATTCATCGGGCAGAAGAACTTGGAAATCATTGAAAGAAAATATTTCAGAAAATGCTTGACATGTTTCTGAAAATTATTTATAACAAACGCATCAGCAATGATGAGGAAAAGTATCCGGCTGAAGCAGCAAAGTGAGCAGCGGAATAGTGAGAACCCTGCCTGCGGACCCGGTGAAAGAACCCCTCGGAGCTTCGGCTCGAACGAGCGCATGCTCTAGTAGAAGCCGACGGAGGCAGCCCGTTAGGTTACTGCTTGGCTATGATGGTAGACAAAAGTGACCGGCATTGCCGGTAATCTGGGTGGCACCGCGGAGCACAGTCCTTCGTCCCAAGTTTCAGGGATGAAGGACTGTTTGTTTTTCCGGAGGTCAGATATGTGCGGAATACTCGTCACAACCGATCCGAGCACGGATCAGAAGGCATTTGAAAAAGGACTGGCAGAGCTTAAGGACCGCGGTCCTGATATGGGCAGGATCAGAGTTCTGGAAGGAAAAGGCATGCTTGGCTTCCAGAGGCTTTCCATCATGGGACTGGACGAAACAGGCATGCAGCCATTTGAGAAAGATGGTTCCTATGTCGTCTGCAATGGCGAACTGTATGGATTCAGACCAGTCCGAAAAGAGCTGGAAGCAGAAGGATATTCTTTCCGTTCAGAGAGCGATTGCGAGATTATTCTTCCGCTTTATGAGAAATACGGGACCGGCATGTTCGAACGTCTCGACAGCGAGTATGCCATGGTCATCTATGATGCGAAGAAAGATGCTTTCATTGCCAGCCGCGATCCGATCGGCATCCGTCCGATGTTCTATGGCTATACCGAGAACGGCAGGATCTGCTTCGGCAGCACGCCGGCAAGCCTGATGCCGATTGCGCATGATATTCATGCATTTCCTCCGGGAACGTATTATGAGGATGGCAGGTTCATTCCGTATACGACGATCTGGCATGCTGAGAATCCTTCTTCTGATGATCTGGAGACCGCATGCAGAAAGATTCATGACAAGCTTACGGACGGTGTTCTGAAGCGTCTCGATGCGGATGCCCCGATCGGCTTCCTGCTGTCCGGTGGTCTTGACAGTTCTCTGGTCTGCGCAATTGCTCAGAAAGCCTCCCGCAAGCCGATCAGAACCTTCGCGATCGGCATGGATGTCGATGCGATTGATCTGAAGTATGCAAGAGAAGCTGCAGCGTACATCGGCAGCGATCATACTGAGATCACGATGACGAAGCAGGAAGTTCTGGATGCTCTCCCCGAAGTGATCAGAGTGCTCGGAACCTGGGATATCACGACGATCCGAGCAAGCATGGGCATGTATCTGCTCTGCAGGAAGATTCATGAAACCACGGATGTGCATGTGCTCTATACCGGAGAAATCAGTGATGAGCTTTTCGGATACAAATACACGGACTTCGCCCCGGATGCAGAATCATTCCAGCTGGAAGCGGAAAAACGGATCCGGGAGCTTCATTACTATGATGTGCTGAGAGCGGACCGCTGCATCTCAAGCAATTCCATGGAGGGGCGTGTCCCCTTCGGAGATCTTGCGTTTGTCCGCTATGTCATGAGCATCAATCCGGAGATGAAGCGCAACCATTATCATATGGGCAAGTATCTCCTGAGGCATGCATTTGAAAAAGATGAGATTCTCCCGAAGGAGATTCTCTTCCGCGACAAAGCGGCGTTCAGCGATGCGGTCGGTCATTCCCTGGCGGATGATCTCAAAGCCTATGCCGAGGAGAAATACAGTGATCAGGCATTCGAAGAAGGATGCCGGAAGTATTCCTGGTGCCCGCCGTATACGAAAGAATCCCTGCTTTACCGGGATATCTTTGAATCGTTCTATCCTGGCATGGATGATATGATCCCTGCTTACTGGCTTCCGAACCAGACCTGGAAAGGTTGCCAGGTCACCGATCCGAGTGCCCGCTATCTTTCCAACTACGGGGCTTCCGGAATCTGATTCTTCTGCCTTCCCTCATGAGGCTTCGGTCTGCGTGCAGTCCGGAGCCTTTTTCTGTCATGGATCAGCAGAAAAAAACGGCATCAGGCCGCTTTCTTCTGCTCATGGTTTCCTGCGAATCTCTTCGTAGCTTCGGGCATAGCTTTCCAGACTTTCATGCCAGAGATGGATCTCAATGGCAGAGACCATCAGATTAAGGCTGCCTGCAAATTCCCGGAGCAAAGCATTTCCGCCGATGATTCCGAATCCCTTGCCATACTTCTCTGAAAGCTCTGAAACCTTCCGGATTCCTGCGATCTCATCTTCGGCAAGGACCGTGTCCGGATGTCCGAGTGAGATGGCAAGATCGGCAGGCCCGATCATCACAGCATCAATTCCTTCCGCCGCCAGGATTTCTTCTGCGTTTTCAAGCCCTCGCGCGGTTTCGATCTGGGCAATCGTGACGGTATGCGAATTATCCTGTTCCATGTGGAAGGAATGACCCCCGGAAGCAGCATACCCGGTATGCGCGCCGCCCGAATAGCTTCTTCTTCCAAGCGGCGGATACTTTGCCCATTCTGCAAGCTTCTGCGCCTGCTCTCTTGTTTCCATCATCGGGACCATGACTCCGGCAGCTCCGAAGTCAAGGATCCGCGATACCCATGCCCGGCTCAGCTCCGGTACCCGCACAATCGAGGGAAGATCCAGGGCATTTCCGCAGAGCATCAGATCATGCAGCTTCTCATAAGGAATGATGCCATGCTCGCAATCATAAAGCATGAAGTCAAGTCCTGCCTGCTTTGCGGCATAGAGCACTGCCGGGCTGTCAGAAAACTGAATCAGAACCCCTCCGAGCTGTCTTTCCATCATGCGCTGCTTCAGATTGATCTCATTCATTTCTTCTCAGAATCCTCCAGGTCGTCATTCTTCATCATGGCGTACAGCATCAGCAGAATCCCCGGCACCAGCATGGTCAGAGCATTCTTCAGAACGATCGAAGATAAGGACTGATTCGCCGCAAGCGGATTATAGGTACGGAAGTCACGGAACGTAACTGCCGAGAAGATCACAAACAGAATAGAGCTGAGGAGATACATCATGTTGATCTGCACGCGCAGATCGAAGCTGACTTTCTTCTTCATTGTGTTTCCCCTTTCTTTCTGATGCTCCCATTATATTACAGGAGACAGTCATTCCATCAGCGGATGACCGAAATGAAAAACCGCATTTCTGCGGCTTTGCGATGGTGGTCGGTATGGGATTCGAACCCATGACCCCACCCCTGTGAAGGGTATGCTCTCCCGCTGAGCTAACCAACCATGCCTAGATAGTTTACCATAGACAGGATGATTTTGCAGGACTTTTTGATTTTTCCGTAAGGATCTGTGTTGATTTTTCCGTAAGGATCAGATCCAGCGGGATATCCCATGGCTCTGTTTCAATGGAAGGCATGCACTGGCAGGAAAAAGCCAGGCCGATCTTCGTTCTGCAGCGGGAAAGAATGCTGTCATAATACCCTTTTCCGTATCCGGTGCGATGACCTGCTGCGTCAAATGCAGAAAGAGGCACCAGAATCAGATCGAACTGATCCGGAGACAGAATCTCTCCGCCTTCCGGTTCAGAAACTCCGAAGATGCCAGGCTTCAGGTCATTTCTGGAATGAATCACCTGGAACTCCAGAGTATGCTTCAGCGTTTTCGGTACCGCCAGCGTTTTCTTCTGAGAGAAACACCAATCCAGGATCTCTTCGGTGGAAACCTCATCACGCATCGAGACATAGCAGGAGATGATATCTGCTTGTTCCAGCATCGGGAGAACCTGCAGGAAGATCTGATGGCTGAAGAGGGATCGATCCTCAATGGAAAGAGAAGCACGGTTTCTCAGTCCCGTGCTTCTTGCGCTCTGCTTATCCAATGGAATTGGTCATGTCGAGTTTCAGCAGCTGATTCAGCTCGACTGCATACTCCATCGGCAGTTCTCTGGTAAAGGGTTCCAGGAATCCCATGACAATCATCTCAGTTGCCTGGGCTTCGGAGAGACCTCTGCTCATCAGATAGAACAGCTCTTCTTCGCTGATCTTGGAGACTTTTGCCTCGTGTTCGATTGTCGAAGTATCACTCTCATTGATATTCAGCGGAATCGTATCGCTGCGGCTGAGATCATCGAGGATCAGCGTATCGCACTCAATCTTTGCCTTGGAATTGGCAGCTTTCTTCGTGAAGCGGATCCAGTCGCGGAAGTTCGTGACGCCGCCGCCTCTGGAGATGGACTTCGAAACGATGGAAGAACTGGTATGCGGAGCCAGATGGATCATCTTCGCCCCGGTATCCTGGAACTGTCCCTTCGAGCCGACTGCAATTGAGATGCATAGACCATGTGCATATTCGCCAGCCAGGATGCAGGCCGGATATTTCATGGAAATCCGGGCACCGATATTTCCGTCAACCCATTCCATCGTTCCATGCGCGTCGACCTTTGCCCGCTTGGTCACGAGGTTCAGGATATTGCCGGACCAGTTCTGAACCGAGCTGTAGCGGCACTTTGCGCCTTTGCCTACGAAGACCTCGACGACGGCAGCATGCATGGAATCCTTGGAATACTGCGGAGCCGTGCAGCCTTCCACATAAGAGCATTCCGCACCGTCATCGACGATGATGATGGAGCGCTCGAACTGGCCCATGGATTCGGAATTGATGCGGAAATAGGACTGCAGCGGTTTCTCGAGTTTCACGCCTTTCGGCACGTAGATGAAGCTGCCGCCTGACCATACTGCACTGTTGAGCGCAGCAAGCTTGTTGTCAGAAGGCGGAACGATCGTTGCAAAGTATTTCCGGAAAAGATCCGGATATTCCTTGAGGGCGCTGTCGATATCGAGGAAGATGACTCCCTTTTCGCGCACTTCGTCCAGCATGTTGTGATATACCGCTTCGGATTCGTACTGCGTCGTGACCCCGGACAGATACTTCCGTTCCGCTTCCGGAATTCCGAGCCGTTCAAACGTATTCTTGACTTCTTCAGGAACTTCATCCCAGCTCTTCTCAGCTTCCTTTGAAACCCGCTTGAAGTACGTGAAATCCTGGAAGTCTATCTCGGAGAGATCCGGTCCCCAGGAAGGCATCGGCATGGACTCGAAGGCCTTCAGTGCCTTGAGACGGAATTCCGTCATCCATTCCGGTTCATTCTTCAATCTGGAGATTTCCCGGACCACGTCTTCATTGAGACCCTTGCCGGTATCAACGATAGAGACATCCTTGTCCCGGAACCCGTATTTATAATCATCCTGGGAAGTGATGACATCATTCTGTTCATTTGCGATCGTTTCCTGGCTCATGATGATTTCTTCTCACTTTCATCGATCATCTGCTTCATGGCTTTCCAGCCGATGGTCGCACACTTGATCCGGTTTGCCTGCTTGTAGACATTCTTCATGGCAACCGCTTCTTCCAGAAGGTCCGGATCATATTCTTTCTCATCAATCATCGCGAAGTAGTCGGCGATGATCTTCCTGGCTTCTTCAACGCTCTTGCCTTTGACCAGATCCGTCATCATGGACGTGCTGGCCGTGCTGATCGTGCAGGCGACTCCGTCAAAACGTACGTCTTCGATCTTTCCATCCCTGATGAGAGACTGCACCGTAATGTCATCGATGCAGGAATCGCTTGCCATGTGCACGGACTGATACCCTGCTGCATCTTTCTTCAGTCCGTGGTTATGCGGGTACTGATAATGATCCATGATGAGCTCTCTGAGCACCGAGGGATCATTCAGCATTGTTTCCATTTCACTGCTCATACGTGCCTCCTAGAAGAAGATGCCAACTGCGTTCTCGAGATTCGTGTCCCTGACGGCTGCTACGCACCGATCGACTTCTTCCTTTGTGTTGTAGAAGTAAAGCGATGCACGGATCGTGGAATCAGTGCCGATCACGTCATGCAGGATCTTCGCACAATGATTTCCCGAACGCACGGCGATATTGCGGCTGGCCAGATATCCTGCCGCATCCTGGCTGAATACGCCTTTCACATTGAAATCAATCGGGCCGTATTCATTATCCGGGTTATAGAGCTCAACGTTATCAAGTTTCTGCATTTCCGAAAGGAAATATGCCCGGAGTTCTTTCTCGTATTCATGAATGTCATCCATGCCGATCGACATCAGATACCGGGCGGCGGCACCGAGTCCGATCACGCCTTCGATATTCGGAGTGCCTGCTTCAAACTTCGTCGGTACTTCCTTCAGCTGCATCGTGCCGCAGGCCTGAAAGCGGGCATTCATATCTCCGCCGAGAAAGATCGGATCCATCTGCTGCAGCAGATCATATCTGCCCCACAGCACGCCGACTCCATCCGGGCCGCACATCTTGTGTCCGCTGAAGCCGAGGAAGTCGATGCCGAGTTCCTTCACATTGACTTTCATGTGCGGAACCGACTGAGCCCCGTCCACGACGACGAGAGCACCGTTTTCATGAGCGATCTCAGCAATTTCCTTGATCGGCTGAACGGAGCCGAGAACATTGGTCACCTGGGCAAGGGCAACGGCCTTCACGCCCGGATGCATCGCCTTCCGGAAATTCTCAACCGTGAGATTGGCTTCCTTGTCAAGCGGCACATATTCAATCCGTATGCCGTAATCTTCCTGCAGCCGGAAGAACGGCAGCAGGTTCGATGCATGTTCTGCTTCCGAGGTCAGAAGCACATCCCCGGGCTTCAGAAAATTCCTGGCCAGGCCATAGGCAATCTGATTCAGCGAAGCAGAAACATTATGAGTAAATACCACTTCCTTCGGATCACAGCCGATGAATTCAGCGATGATGGCACGGGTGCCGTCATAGAGACGGTCATTCTCTGCTGCGATCGCATAATCGCCGCGATGGACATTGGACGTATGATGCGTATAGAAATCCGTCACGGCATCAATCACGCACTGCGGTTTCAGAGAAGTAGCAGCACTGTCAAAATACACTAGTTCCGGATGATTCCGGAACATCGGGAAATCTGCCCGGATTTTCTCTACGTCTAGCATAGGCTGCTGATCTTCCCTTCCAGCTCCCTGCGCAGCGTATTCTTCAGCTCTTCCTGGTCGATGACATCCGCAATCGGCATCAGGTAGCCAGTCGAAATCAGGCTCGTGCACTGCTGCATGGTCAGGCCTCTGGACATCAGGTAATAGAGCTGATCATCATCCACCCGTCCCATCGACATGGCATGCGAAGCCTGAACATCATTTTCATCGATCAGCAGTTCCGGCAGGATCTCTGCATTCTGTCCTTCTTCAAAGGCAAGGGCACGGGAAGTCTGATGGGACTCGCTGGCTTTTGCGCCTTTGACGATCTTGCCGATGGCATCGATCATCAGTCTGCCGCCTTTCAGGACGACGGCATAGTTCTCGATGTTTCCATACGTATGTCTGGCGAAATTCACGACTTCCATCGAGTAGTTCTTATCCGCTCTCACCAGGGACGCACTGGAAACTTTTCCACGGGCGCCTTCCTCCCGCAAAGCCATATAGGTCTTCCGTTTCACAGCTGCTTCGCTGCATTCGCCGTAGGCAACCGTCACATCGGCATTTCCCATGACTTCATGCGATTCATCGCAGTTCAGAGGTTCTTTCATGTCGTTCCAGAACAGATAGGAAACCTTGGAATCGGCAGCGCTGAAGCTGCGGATCCTCAGAGATCCGCAATGGACGATCCGGACAAATACCTGGACATTTCCTGAAGCAGAGAAGGTCAGTTCCAGGCTGCGGTCCGTATCAATTTCAAATTCATGATATCCGCCGGAAAGCTGGATATCCTGGTTCACACGGATCGGTGTCATGCGTTCTTCGGACCCTGGACTGCTTCCTTGACGGCACAGGTGCCGATACTGCTGAGCACCGGACGCTTGTTCTTCTCTTCTGCTTCTGCCGCCGGTTCCACATGGTATTCATGATAGATCCAGTCATAGCCTTCCCGGTCGATCCGATCCGCAAGTTCCGGACCGCCTTCCAGCACGATGCGTCCGTTGACGAGTACATGCGTGAACTGCGGACGGATCAGCTGATAGAACCGCTCATAATGAGAAACCACGATCAGCGCAAGATCGGTTTCCTCATGCATGCGGCTGATCGCATCTGCTACGATATGCAGCGCATCGACATCGAGACCGGAATCAATCTCATCCAGCATGCCGAGAGTCGGCTTCAGCATTTCCATCTGCACGATCTCATTGCGTTTCTTCTCGCCGCCGGAGAATCCTTCATTCAGGAACCGGTGCGCAAGGTCTTCTTTCATCTGCAGGTCATTGATCGTCTTCTCCATGGCCTTGATGAACGTGAACAGCGGCACCGGCTTCTCCCGGCGCACATTCATCGCTGCCCTGAGAAAATCGCTGTTGGTGACACCAGGGATTTCCTGCGGATACTGCATGCCGAGGAAAATGCCTGCCCGGCTGCGCTCATCGACGCTCATCTCGAGGATGTTCTTTCCGTCATAGGTAATCGAGCCGCTGGTCACCTGATACTTCGGGTGTCCCATGATCGCGGCAAGCAGCGTGGATTTGCCGTTCCCGTTCGGCCCCATCAGTGCATGCACTTCTCTGTCTTTTACCGTGAGATTGAGTCCCTTCAGTATTTCTTTTCCCTCCACGGAGACGTGGAGATCTTCCACTACAAGGTTCTTCATGTTCTAATCACCTTCCATTTTTCCTTGTGGATTATACCATGTAATGATTTTCTGCGGTTGTCAGATGATCATGCCTGGTTCACAGAAAGTTCAGATTTCATGCGGTTTTCTCAAATTGCAAATGCGTATCCCCTGGAATATAATAGGAAAGCGATTTTTTCAAGGAGGAAGTATGGGAAATTTTCTGAAAAAGAACTGGTTTGTCTCCCTCTTGGTCGTCGTATTCGCTGTCATCAGCGTCTACTACATCTACGACACCAACAAAGGCAAGCTGAAAGGAAAGACCGCAGACGGCGAAGACGTCGTCTATGAAGTCAATGGCGATGATATCACCGCTTCCGAGTTCTACGATTCACTTTACAAGGACAATGGCGGATCTGCCCTGTACCGCGCCTTCGCATCTGCGGTCACCAAATCCGTGGATACGACGGATGATATGAAGAAACAGGCAGAAAGCCAGGCTTCTCAGATCATCTCGAACTACTATTCGCAATATGGCTCCAGCTACCAGAGCACGCTGGACAGCCAGCTGAAGAACATCGGCTACAGCGGATATGAGGATCTTCAGAACTATCTGATCGACTATCTGAAGGAACAGGAGATCACCGCTGCCTACGCAAAAGCCAGCTTCGATGATCTGAAGATCCGCGATATCTCCTATATTCTGATCAAATTCCAGGATTCCTCGAATCCGAAGCCAGAGCCTACCGAAGATGAAAGCAGCCGCATGAAGGCGGTCGATGATGCACTGGCATCCGGAACTGAGTTTGCTCAGGTCGCAGCGGATTATTCGGAAGATTCTTCCACTGCTTCCAAGGGCGGTGCGCTTGGCGTCATCGATCAGAATACTTCCAGCCTGGATGAAGACTTCCTGGCTGCTGCTCTTGAACTGAAGGAAGGCGAAGTCAGCGACTGGGTATACAGCCAGAACTTCGGCTGGTTCAAGATCCGCTGCAATTCTGCAAGTGCGGAAACGATCGCTTCCGTCTTTGCAGCAGAGCAGAATGCATCCTATACTTCTTCTGCAGAAGCAAGCGCTTCGCCTGAGGCTTCCGCAGAAGCAAGTGCTTCTCCGTCTCCGTCTGCTTCTGCAGCACCGGCTGAGATTGATGAGAATGCTCCGTATCTCAATCTTGTCTCCAATTATGATACCAAGCTCATGCCGACTGCTCTCTGGGCAAAGGCACAGGAACTCGGCATCACCTTCACGGACAGCGAAGCAGAAACCCGTCTGAAGTCCTACCTCGGACTGTCTGAGGATTCTTCAGATCCGGAAGCTTCTGCATCCCCGGACGCAGAAGAAACCGCTTCTGCATCTGCTGAGGCAAGTGCATCGGCAGAGCCTTCTGCCAGCGCATCGGCAGAAGCGAACTAAGGAGGCAGAACAGAGATGAAGAAACTTACCGCAATTCTCGCATCCGGATTCGTGCTGGTCTCTCTGGCCGGATGCTCTGATGCAAAAGCAAAGCTCGCGAACAGCAGCGATGTCGTCATGACCATCGGCAGCACGAAAGTCACCAAAGGCCAGATCTATGAGACCATGTTCAATTCCGCGGCAGAATCCACGGCAATCAATGATGCCAAGAATGCCATCGCCGCCAAAGAGATCGAAGTGACCGATGATATGAAGTCTTCTGCCGAGAGCACGCTCTCCTATTACAAATCAATGTACGGAAGCACCTTCAGTTCCTACCTGGAAAGCTCGGGCATGAGTGAAGAGGATTATGTTAATACCGTCCTGATCCCTGCCCAGCAGTCCGACGAGCTCGTGAAGAAGTACATTGAAGAGAACTTTGCAAGCCTTTCTGACCACTATCATCCGATCCAGGCTACGGTTCTCTCCTTCACTTCTGAAGATGATGCCAATGCAGCTCTGTCAGAACTGAAAGACGGTACCTCCTCCGCATCCGAAGCTGCCAAGAACCATAACAGTTCTTCTTCCGGAAATCCGGAGATCATCACGATCAACACGACTACCTATGATTCTTCCTTACTGGCAGTCCTGCGGAGTGCATCCCCGGATGACGGCTGGACGATGCTGCCGGGAAGCAGTGAGAACACCTACTATGTAGCCCGTGTGGAATCCAATACACCGGAGGACTACAAGGATGATGCAATCAGCGCCCTGGCTTCCATTACTGCGGTATCAGATGATTCCGATACTTACTGGTTCCGCAAGTACGGCTTCCATGTTTATGACATTGATCTCTACAATGCCATCAAGGAAAAAGACAGCAAGTATCTGATTCAGGCAATGACAGATGCTTCTCCTTCGCCGGAAGCTTCTGAGAGTGCAGCAGCTTCCTCTTCTGCAGAAGCATCCGCTTCCGCAAGTGCAGACGCACAATAACGCAAATGCCCTTCCCGCTTGCCGAGAAGGGCTTCTTTCATCTATAATACAGAGCCGGAGGAAAAGTTCTATGTGCGTATTCTGCGATATCATCGATCACAAGATTCCGTCCAGGACAGTCTATGAAGACGAGAACGTCCTGGCTATTCTGGACCTCTCTCAGCTGACTTATGGCCATACGATCGTCATGCCCAAAAAACATGTCCGCAATTTCGCCGAAGCAGATGAGGAAACGATTGATCAGGTCATGCATGTCGTTCACAAGCTGGCCTGCCAGATCATGAAGAACACCGGAGCATCCGGCGTCAATGTCATCACCAACTGCGGCGAGGCAGCTGGGCAGAGCGTAGATCATCTGCACTTCCATATCATTCCCCGCTATGGCAAGGATGACGGGTTCGGATTCATCGAGCATCCGACCAAGCAGGCTCTCGACGAAGTGCTTGAAAAAGTGACCGGAAAATAAAAGGCTGAGCAGATCAGCCTTTTATTCACTCATGGACATGCATGCGCTTCAGCATGACTTCTCTTGCCTTGTTTTCCAGCGAATCATCAAGCATCTGGAGCTTCACATCCCCGAACCGCTTCTTCAATGCCCGCCTCGTGATGAGATCTGCGATCTTCGGATTCTTCGGCAGCAGCGGTCCATGCATGTAAGTAGCCAGGACCTGATCATTGACAAATCCTTCCATACCGCCGTCAAAAGTATTGCCATGGCCTTTCAGCACCCTGGCAAATGGCGAAGACACATTCATGGTCTGGCCGCCATGGTTCTCAAAGCCGACTGCTTCAAAGGTCTCGCCATCCATCTGCGCTTTTACCGCAATATTCCCGATGCAGCGATGATCACGGTCTGAAGCCTCCGTATAATAGTCAAACAGATTCAGACCGGGAACCTGATTCCCGTCCTGATCGCGATAGTACTTCCCGAACAGCTGATAGCCCCCGCAGATCAATAGAAATGCAGTTCCCCCAGCCATCGCTTCTTCAATCAGGGCTTTTCTCGAAAGCAGATCCTGATAGATCATCTCCTGCTCGCGGTCAGCCCCTCCGCCTAAGAAGAACAGATCATAATTCCTCGGATCCCGTTCTTCGCCGATCCCGCACGTATCTACGATGCACGGAATCCTCCGTTCGGCGCATCTGGTCTTCAGGACCTGGATATTTCCTTTGTCTCCATAGAGATCCATCAAGTCGTGGTACATCCAAAGTATCTTAAGATCCATGATGTTTCGCTGCCTCCCGTTTCAGAATTGCCCGGGTCGGATGCAGGGCTGTATAGGTAGAGATGACATAGCTCTGAAGATTCTGCTCATCCAGCCAGCGGATTGCTTCACTGCTATCCTCGATGACGCGGATGCGCGACATCGGAATCCCTTCATACTTCAGCCGAAGAGCCATATCATATGCCCTTAAGCCTGAGCACACGATGGTCCTGATCAGCGGATCGCCGAGCCTCTCGAAATGCGCATCCCAGATCCATGAGATATCATGACCATCCTGATCATTATCATTCAGAAAGATGCATAGATTCTTTTCTCCAGGCTGGGCACAGATGAACTTCATGACTTCATTTGCTCCCGTCGGATTCTTGACCAGATTGATCGTGCATGGCTGGCTGAGATTGAATACCTCATTGCGGCCTTCCTTGAGCTGATAACCAGCGAAGACCCGATCCGCTGCCGTGGGATCAAGCTTCAGCGTCTTCATGAGACAGAGCACGGAAGCACAGTTATAAACCGCATAGATCGTATTCAGAAACGAATGATATACCTTTCCATCTGCGGTAAACGTGCCATGATCATAGTCCACTTCCGTCACGCAGAGATCCGGCTTGATATTGCCGAACCCATCATACGGGCAATGGAACCTGCCGATATGGGAATACTGATAATACTCATAGATCAGCGGCCTGCCGCAGCGCGGACAGAACTTGCCTTCGCTTGCTTCATCGCTGACATTGCGGCTGATCATGTTCTCACCGACCGAAAAGTAATGAATCCCAGCTTTCCTGGCATTTTCCCCGACTCTCAGCACATTCGGATCATCTCCATTCAGGATCAGATCCCCCTCGAAGTTTTCCGTGACTTCCATGATCTTGCGGATGATCGTTTCCATCTCGCCTGCCCGATCAAGCTGATCGCGGAAAAAATTCGTGACGACTAATGCGGTCGGATGCAGATTGGCAAACTGTCTGTAAAGGGTCAGCTCATCCACTTCGATGACCGCCGCATCTGCCTGCACTCTGAAGTGCGAATCACTGCTGCTGGCAAGCAGGGTCGCAATGCCGATATTCAGGTTATCGCCGCGATGATTGTTCACGACCTTCAGCCCCGATGCCCGCAGGCTTTCTGCGATCAGGTTTGAAGTCGTGGTCTTGCCGTTGGTTCCCGTCACGAGGACGACGATCGGCGGCATGCGGAATTTTTCCAGGAAGTGCGGATCCAGTTTCAGCGCAAGCGAGCCAGGAAGCGATCCTCCCCTTCCTGTCCTGGAAAGGACCGCATGCATTGCCTGAACAATGCCCAGACGGATATCCATAAGCTATTTCTCCAGTTTCGAATGATAGAACTGCCGGTTCTCCAGCGCAAACATCCGCTGGCTCCATTGTCCTGGCTTCACGGCGGAAAGGGTCTGGTTCAGCGTATTCATCCGCGCATCCATGTTATCAATCAGTGAAAGCGCCTCTGCCTCCGGAACTGCCGGCAGCACTGGCGAACCGAATTCCTGCTTGCCATGATGGCTCAGAATCAGATGCCTCAGCAGCAGTGCCTCTTCGGTATGTTCCAGTCCCTTCTGCTCGGCTACTTCCATCAGCCAGCCATGGCCGATCGAGATATGCCCGGTCAGTCTGCCTTCTTCGGTATATTCCGAAGAAATCACTCCGCCAAGCTCAGCCGTCTTGCCAAGATCATGCACGAGCACTCCCGAGATCAGAAGATCCCGGTTCAGAAACGGATACAGTCCCGCCACATCCTCAGCGAGCGCCGCCATGCCGAGCGTATGCTCCGCAAGTCCGCCCAGATAGTTATGATGGATCCTGGAAGCAGCCGGATAATCGAAGAACTTCTTTCCGACCTTGTCATACATGCCCTGCACCAGCACCCTGAGATTTGCATTTGAGATCGAGCTGATATAGCCATCGATCTTCTGCTTCTGCTCGGTTCGGCTCATGCGCGAAGACATCACAAACTCGCTGAGATCGATGGAATCCTGATCCAGATCCCGGATCCGGTTGACTCTCAGCTGCAGGCTGCTGTTATATTCAAGTACTTCAAAGCTCAGCTCTGCCACATGGCCGGGTACCGCATTCTGCATGTCTTCCGGCTTGGCATCCCAGAGCTTTCCATCAATGATGCCGGTATTGTCCTGAAGGGCCAGATTCAGATAAGGAGCACCTTTCTGCGTGACTCCCTTCACGCAGCTCTTGATCAGAAGAGGCTGCGTCAGACGGTCCTTTTCCCTGAACTCTCTGACTTTCGTCATCTCTTATTTCCACTCCATTTCATCCAGTATTGCATAGATATCTTCCGACCGATAACCCTGAGCAGCACAATAGCGGAACACATGATTCCTCAGCTGGGTGGAGTCGTACTTCTTCTCATACCGCTTCCTGGCTTTCTGCGCACATTTCCGCAGATTATCCAGTTCACTATGCTCATCCTCCGTGAAATCCATCTCCCTGATCACGGAATCCGAAATCTCTGAGCAAAACCCCCGCTGCAGCATTTTTGCCTTCAGCTTGCGCTGCTTCATCAGAACACTCTCATCATGAATGGAATTCGCAGCTTTCTCAGCATATTCTCTTGCATGTTCCAGTTCATCGGCCGGGCGTTCCTCCAGCTTCTGCTGAATCATCTCTGCCGGAATACCGCGCTTGCGCAGTTCGCGCAGAATGCGCTCTTCGCCTAGAAGCGCTACCTTCATGCGGCTGATATTCTCTTCGCAGTACCGCTCATCATTCAGGTAGCCCTTCTGCTCCAGGCGGTCGACGATCCGGTTGATCGTCTCGATGCTGCAGGCAGTATTCTGAGTCAGCCAGTCATAGATTTCCTTGCGCGTCCGGTCTTTGGCAAGAATCCGCTTCAGACATCCTTCGTATGCCATGACGGCAGGTTCATTGTTCCGGATCTGCTCGATCTGGCGGCTGGAAAGCTTCCCGCCTTTGCGGATGCCTTCGCTGTAATAGTCATCCAGTGACATGGAGAGACGGATGTCCTCATTGCCGCCCTGCATGTCCGACAGAAACAGCTGAACAATGTCATCCCTGACTCTCACATCCTCCACAATGAGCATATGCTCATAGGAATCAATCGCATCATGGTAAACCTGCAGCACCTTCTCATAGAACGTCTCGCTGCTGTAGGGCTTCACCTGGCGGAGTGCAGCTGCCCGCATCTCCTTCAGGGTTTCTTCGGAAGTGCCGAGGAATCCTTCCAGACGATCTGCCAGGCTCTGAGCATCACTGAAATACCAGCCGGTCTTTCCATCGATCAAGAGATCTTCCAGGACGACATCCTTTCTTGCAAAGAGCGGCAGACCGCTTGCCAATGCCTCAATGAAGGTCATGCCCTGCGTCTCGGAAAGAGAAGCCGAGACAAACGCATCGGCACAGCGATAATAATCTGCGACCTCCTCAGAAGGAACTGCCCCGGCAAAAAGAATCCGATCGGAGAGTCCGAGCGATTCGACTTTCTGTTTTTCCTTTTCCAGATCAGGCCCGCTGCCGACAATCAGGAAATACACATGGTCGCCGCGATGATCGGCTTCCGCAAACCCGTCGATGACCATATCCAGCGACTTCTCTTCCGCAATGCGGCCGACATAGATCACCAGCCTGGCATCCAGCGGAATCGAAAAGCGATTGCGGATTTCCGCTTTCTTCTCAGGATTCTGTCCCGGAGCAAATCGGTCGAATTCAAGCCCTGTCGGAACGACATGGATGTCCGAACGGACATGATATTTCTCAAGCAGCTCCTTGGTCTTCAGAGAAGGTGCGATGACTTCTACCGAAGAATCTCCGTAGAGACGCGAAAGATAGGCAACCGCACGCTTGGCTTCCTGATCGAACTTCTCGGAATTGAACAGGTTTGCATAGTGCGTATAGTCTTCATACGTCGTATGGTACGTGCTGACCAGCGGAATCGAGAGATTCTTTGCGCAGATTCTTGCAAAGATTCCGACTCCGAATTCGGTCTGGGCATGGATGACATCCAGATCCAGCTTGCGGATCTCATTGAGCGCATTGATATGGAACGGGCTCGTCATCACATAGCCATAAAGCTGCTTGAGCTCAATGCCGGCTAAGCGCAGGATCGTATGATCTTCATTCCATTCTGCCCAGCCTCTTCCTGCTCTTGGCGCAACGACATAGACTTCGTGACCATGTTTCTTCAGCTCATTGCGCAGGATGGAAGTGCTGTTGGCAACGCCGTTGATATCAGGCGGAAAAGTGTCTGAAAATAATCCGATTCTCATTGGTTTCTCCTTTACTCAATACGTTCCTGCATGGTCGGAACATCTTTCAGATGCCTGGCGATCAGGAAGACGATCCCCCCGAGAGCCATATCAAAATAATACGTCATGAAGCGCCAGACGAGCATCACGGCACTCACATGGCTTCTCCCGAAGATCGTCGAGAACATCAGTACGAAGACAGCTTCGCTTCCGCCGCTGGCTCCAGGCAGCGGAACGAACGAGGTTACCATCGAAAGAAAGGAAGACAATGCCAGGATATCGAGAAGCTGGGAGAATTCCACTGGCATATGAAGCGCTCTTGCGCAGAAGTACGGAACTGAATAATACAGCAGCAGACGAAGAAGATGGACACCGGCTACCTGGGGGATTCTCTCTTTATGGTGCCGGAGAATGCCTACTTCCCTGCCGAACCGATCCAGCTGCTGGTTCAGATTTTCAATCGCTTTTTCGCGGTCTTTGATCAGATGCAGACGGCAGCCGATCCTCACCCCGGTGGTGCATACCCAGGTATAGAACTTCGGAAATCTGCCCATTGCCCATAATCCGACAATGACTGCCGCATTGACGAGGAAGCCGAGAAGCACAACCAGAAAGAACTGGGAATACGTCGAATAGAAGTGATGGAACCGAAGCAGGATCAGAAGAAAGACCGATCCGACCATCGTGCTCTGGTACAGGATGAAATTCATCCACAGCACCCCGGCCGCACTGCTGGCTGGAATTCCCTGCTTGCGGAAAATGAAGATCTGAGCAAACTGCCCGCCGGTGGCACTCGGTGTGATCTCATTGAAGAAGCCTCCGGTAAAGGCATTGATGATTCCCTGCAGCCATGTATACTGCGGATAGCTCAGATTGCACTCCCACTTGATTGCAAGCCCGTTCAGCAGACGGATTCCGATGACGATCACAACGACCGCAATAAGCCATTCCCGATCCGCGGTCTTCAGCATCTGCAGGACATCAGCTGGATTATTACGCAGAGTCAGATACAGAACCAGAGCAGTCAGCCCCGCGATCAGCAGGAAGTTGAACCAGTAGCTCGAAAATAATTGACGCAGACGCTTCATAGACACTCAGCCAAGCAGAGCAGGATCATCCGGATCAAAGTTCCCGCTCAGCACCGCTTCATAAACATGCTTCAGCTGCTGGCCGATGCGGCCGATGGAGCGGGTCTCAGCAACTTCATAGCCCGCATCCCGCGTATCAGGAATCTGATGTTCCACGCACTGATGGATCAGATGGATGAATTCGCTGTTCGAAGTTCCTTTATAGCAATTCACGCCGCTCTTGAGCCATGGATCGAATGCACCGATATCGCGGACAATCACCTGCTGACGGCTTGCCAGAGCTTCCAGAACAACAATGCCCTCGGTCTCTTCATAGGATGGGAAAAAGAAACAATCCGCCGCCAGATAAGCTCCCTGGATGATCGGCCCTTTGACATAGCCCGGGAACAGGCAGTTGATCGGATGATTCTCCACAACCTCATTGATCTTGGCTGGAACCGCAAGCGGGTTGATTTCGCCGAACCAGATGAACTTATACTCAGGCATCCGCTTGGCAATCTCGACAAAGTCCAGAATCCCTTTCCGTTCAAACGGAAGTCCAACGGACAGAACTACCTTATCTCCGGGCTTCAGGCTGAAGTACTGACGATAGGCCTTCACCTTCTCTTCGTCCGGCTGAAACTGATCCAGCTCGATGCCATTGCTGACGGGGTAGATCGGAAGCTTGATGCCATAGTTCATCAGCAGCTTCCTGGAATAAGGCGTAGGCGTGATGATCGCGTCTGCCTGGGTATACAGAGAAACCAGACGGTTCTTGAATACCGGTGCCATCAGATTCGAGAGCACAAAGCTATTGCGGAAGTCCTCTTCCGTGGAATGGGCATGATAGATGACTTTCTTGCCAAGCTTTCTGGCATGGCTGATAATCGCACTGGAATTGACTCCATACGTATTGATATGCAGAATGTCATAGTCCTCATCCCACGGGTCAGTCGTATATTCGATCCCCGCTGAAGTCAGAGCCTCCTTCTGGTGCTCAAAAGCCCTTCCGATGCCGGAAGTCTGAATCAGACTTTCACTTTCAAAATACAGGAGTATTTTCATAAAAACATAATTTCCTCGGGAACATGTCTATTGTACTCCGACCGCTGATGAAAAAGGAAGTCAAGACATCTCACGGACTCTTTCAGCTTTCTTAAGATTTGCATGAGTTCTGAGAAACTTCCTGCCAGGTGCCATCTCAGTTCAGACGATGCCAAGCCGTCTGATCCTCATGATCCTGATTTCGAATTGCTTCAGCCAGAAAAAAGACATCCCCATTTCTGAGAGATGTCTTTTCGTTCATCAGGAATTACTGTTCGTTCTGCAGCTTGACCTTGCTGACAAGCTTGCCATAGCGAACCTGTGCATCAGAGAGAGTCTTGGCGAACATCTTCTCTGCAGCTTCCTCGCCTCTGACTTTCGGCAGGTTGAAGTAACGAGCTTCATTCATCAGGAAGGCGTTGAACTTCGTCCAGTCAGGCTCCTTGGAGTCGATGGTCAGCGGCTTCTCGAGACGCGGATCATAACGGTACAGAACCGTATAGCCACACTCTACAGCAGCCTTCTGAACCAGCGGTGCCTTGACCAGGCCGCCCTTGATGCCATGCTCTGCGCAAGGGCTGTAAGCGATGATGATGGAAGGTCCGTTGTAGCTCTCTGCTTCCTTGAATGCACGGATGGTCTGAGCCTGGTTCGCACCCATGGATACGGAAGCAACATAGCAGGTGCCGTATTCCATGAAGATCTGACCCATATCCTTCTTCGCAGTCGGCTTGCCGCCAGCAGCAAACTTCGCAATTGCAGAAGCCTGAGAAGACTTGGAAGCCTGTCCGCCGGTGTTGGAATAGGTCTCAGTGTCGAGAACGAGAACGTTGACGTTCAGGTTGTTTGCCATGACATGATCCAGTCCGCCGTAGCCGATATCATAGGACCAGCCATCGCCGCCGATGATCCATACGGACTTGCCGACGAGATCGCGCTCCATGGCGAGCAGTTCCTTGACTGCTTCGTTGGAGCTTGCCTTGAGATCAGCAACGAGCTTGTCCTTGACTGCTCTCTGCTTCTCACGGTCATCATTCGCATCCATGTAAGTCTGGAAGTCTGCCTTGAGTTCCGGTTCAACCTTGTCGAGGTTCTCTTCCATGATCTTCAGGATCCGAGCTTCCTTATAGGTCTGTGCAACTGCCATGCCGAAGCCGTATTCAGCATTGTCTTCGAACAGGGAGTTTGCCCAGGTGACACCCTCGCCATTCTCATCCTTTGCAAACGGAGTAGACGGAATTGCGGAGCAGTAGATCATCGAGCAGCCGGTAGCGTTGGCAACCATCATATCCTTGCCGAACAGCTGAGTAGCAAGACGATAGTACGGTGCTTCGCCGCAGCCCGGGCAGCAGCCGGAGACTTCGAAGTACGGACGCATCAGAGAAATGCCAGCTTCCGTAGCAGGGTTGCCATACTGAGGCTTGTAAGCAGTGTGCTTGTACAGATAATCTGCAACCGGCTCCTCGTTGCGCTGGGTGTTGATATCCATCGCAGAAAGTGCCTTGGTCGGGCAGACGGTAATGCAGACACCGCAGCCTACGCAGTTCATCGTGCTTACCTGGATGCGGAACTTCAGGCCTGCATCCTTAGCTCCCTTGTACATCGGGGAAGCATCCTTGACAGACCACTCAGCGCCGTTTTCCTTAGCGATTTCAGCAGCCTTCGCTTCTTCTTCCGGTGTCAGCAGGAAGGAACGGATTGTCGCATGCGGGCATGCAAATCCGCACTTGCCGCACTCGATGCACTTTGCAGAATCCCAGGCCGGAACCATAGCCGCAATGTCTCTCTTCTCACGGAATGCGATATCTTCCGGAATCGATCCATCGATGACATCCGGCTTCATGAATTCGGATACCGGCATGTCTTCGCCTTCGAGAGCGTTGATGCGCTGGACGAAGTCATCATAATGACGATCGCCTGTGGTCTGGTACAGCGGTGCGCTGCAGTCGAGGTCAGCCCACTCCGGCTTCACATCGACCTTGACGAGTCCGGAGCCGCCCATCTCAATGGCAGAGATGTTGGCATTGACGACATCCTCACCCTTGCGGGCATAGGTGTGTCTTGCGCTGTCCTTCATGAGCTCAAGGGACTTGCTGTAAGGCATGATCTGCTCGTTGAGCTTGAAGAATGCGGACTGCAGGATCGTATTGGTATGACGGCCCATATGGCACTCGATTGCCAGACGGGTAGCGTTGATGATGTAGAAGTTCGCATGCTTCTTTGCCAGACCTGCAAGCATGCGGTTCGGCATCTTGGATGCAATCTCGTCTGCAGTGAAGGTCGTGTTCAGAAGGAACGTTCCGCCTTCCTTCAGCTGACGGACCATATCGAACTTGTAGCAATAGCTGTCCAGCGAGCAGGAGATGAAGTCTGCCTGATCGATGTAGTACGGAGAATGGATCGGAGACTTGCCGAAACGCAGATGCGAACGGGTTACGCCTCCGGCCTTCTTGGAATCGTACTGGAAGTAAGCCTGGGAATACAGATCGGTGTTGTTGCCGATGATCTTGACGGTGGACTTGTTCGCGCCGACAGTGCCATCAGAGCCGAGACCGAAGAACAGGCAGGAAGTATAATCGGACTTCACCTTCAGCGGAACCGGGTCCAGAGACAGATGCGTCACATCATCGTTGATGGACAGCGTGAACTCTTCCTTCGGATTCTCCTTCTTGAGTTCTTCGAATACCGCATTGATGTCGGACGGGTTGGTATCCTTGGAGGACAGTCCGTAGCGGCCGCCGATGATGGTCAGGCCTTCATGATGCTTGAGTGCATCGCAGACATCCAGATAGAGCGGCTCTCTGGAACCGATTTCCTTGGAACGATCCAGAACCGCAATCTTCTTGACGGTCTTCGGGAGCACTGCTTCAAGATACTTCACGGAGAACGGACGGTACAGATAAACCTTGATCAGGCCGACCTTCTCGCCTTCTGCAGTCAGCGTATTGATCGTCTCGGTGATGGTATCCGTAACGGAACCCATTGCGACGATGACACGCTCTGCATCCGGAGCACCGACATAGGTGAACGGTGCATAATTGCGTCCGGTATGCTCGGAAACTGCCTTCATGTACTTGGCAGCGATATCAGCGACTGCTGCATAGTGCTCATTCTGAGCTTCACGAGCCTGGAAGAAGACGTCATCATTCTCGTTGCCGCCGCGGACAATCGGGTTGGTATGCGGGTTCATCGCATGCGCGCGGAATGCCTCGAGCTTATCAGCCGGCAGCAGGGACTTCAGATAGTCATAATCCATGACTTCGATCTTGTCGATTTCATGAGAAGTACGGAAACCATCGAAGAAGTGCATGACCGGTACGGAACCGTCAATGGCAATCAGATGAGCAACGCCCGCCAGGTCCATGCAGTCCTGAACGGAATGAGAGCACATCATGACGACACCAGTCTGACGGCATGCATAGACGTCCTGGTGATCGCCGAAGATGGAAAGTGTATGAGTTGCTAATGTACGAGCTGCGACATGAATGACGATCGGCAGCATTTCACCGGACCACTTGTAGAGGTTCGGGATCATCAGCAGAAGTCCCTGGGATGCTGTGAACGTTGCCGCAAGCGCACCGCCCTGAGCAGCACCGTGAACGGCACCGGCAGCGCCGCCTTCTGCCTGCATCTCAACCACCTTCACCTTGTCGCCGAAGATGTTGGTGCGGCCTGCTGTAGCCCATGCATCAACGTTCTCCGCCATCGGTGAAGACGGCGTGATCGGATAGATTCCTGCTACTTCGGTAAACGCATAAGCACTATGCGCAGTAGCGGTATTTCCATCCATTGCTTGGAAAACCTTTTTCTCTGAACTCATATGTCCTCCTGTTATGGTACGGGTCCATTATATGACAAATTTTCATGAAATATGAACTTGTTTTCTGCGAGGTTTCCGCTATAAATCCATGGAATACGTGATTCTGTATATTATTTCAGCAAATTCTGAAAAAATGAAAAAAGCCTTCTCAAAGGCTTTCTCCTGTCTGCTACTTCTGCTGCATCGAGCGCATAACCGCTTTGATCTGCGCTTCGCTGGGCTTTCTGCCCATCTGCATGAACATTGCCCGGATCATCTTCTCCGTGACCGGAGGATTCTCCTTCAGCTGCTTCTCGAAATTCTTTCGCGTGAAATAGAAGCTGATCAGCGCGCCGACGGCACCGCCTAATACAAACCATAAAAGGGAAGACCAGAATACTGACATAACCTCACTCCTCTATCTGCCTTGAAACATGCTTTTATTCTATCTTGAAACCCTCCCCTTTTCAATCCTGCGTTGCCTTCTGGCCCTGGTCAGTTCTAGAATAAGATTCATGAAACTTCTGCGATTATTCTGTTCTGTCCTTCTGCTCTTCACCGGCATCCTGACGCCGGTTTCTGCAGAAGAGCCTTCCTCTGCTTTCCGACCCTCCCGCAGCGATTACGAAGAAACGAACGCCCCGGAAATCACGAGCTCCTACTGCTATCTGATGGATGCTGATACAGATCAGGTACTGCTGGACCGCAATGGCGAAGAGCGGATGGAACCGGCTTCAATGACGAAGATGATGACAGCGATCCTGACCATCGAGAATCTCGATCTGAATCAGGAGATCCGGATCACCGATGAGATGTGGGACGGCCTCATCGAGGCGAATGCCAGCGTCGCCGGCTTCTGGCCAGGGGATACGGTCACGGCCGAGGATCTTCTGTACGGAATTCTGCTGCCGAGCGGTGCGGATGCCGTGCAGGCAGCCGCGATCACAGTCAGCGGAAGTGTTTCGGCCTTCATCGATCTCATGAATCAGAAAGCCGCACAGATCGGCATGAAGAATACGCACTTTGCCAATGCGACCGGCCTGCATGACAGCAGCCATTACAGCACTGCCCACGATATGGCGCTGCTGCTGCAGTACTGCATTCAGAACGATACGTTCTGTCAGATTCTTCTGGCCCCTTCCTACACGACCGGACCGATTGATGCGTCCGGCACGACGGTAACGCTCTCCTCTTCTGTCTGGTCCATGGTCAACAATGGCGAAAACAGCTATTCCATCGATGGCTTCCTCGGCGGGAAGACCGGCTATACGACAGAAGCCGGCAGATGTCTCGCCAGTCATGCCGAAGTCAATGGGATGCATCTGATCCTGGTCACCGGACAGAGCGAAGGAACCGGCCATGTCGCCGATGCGGCCACGCTTTATAACTGGTATGCCCAGAACTACAGCCGCAGAACCATCTTAGAAGCTGGCCAGTCCATCGCCTCGATCCCGGTCGTCTATTCCCTGCCGGAGGCAACCTTAGAAACTTCCGCAGCAGATACCTTGACCATGGATCTTCCGTCAGATGCAGAAGTCTCCATTGTCTCAGATCTTCCGGAAACGATCGAAGCACCCATCAGCGCAGGTCAGCAGCTTGGTACCTACTCTGTGTCAGTGAATGATCAGATTCTCTATACTGCTTCAGCAGTTTCAGATCAGTCCGTATCCAGAAGCACGCTTGCCGTGATCCTGGCCAGGCTGGATGATCTCTGGACGAATCACCGTGTCTTCGCCATTGCCCTGATTGTTCTGATTCTTCTCTTGATCCGCATCATCCATGTGCAGATCCATAATGCGAGAGTCAGAAAAAAGCGCCGCAATCGGAAACATCGGCGCCACAGCTGAATAATAATGTATGCAGGGAGCAGCCATTCAGCTGCTCCCTTTCTGTGTCATCAGAATACCTGCAGATCTCCGCTGGTCGTCGTGACATCAATCCGGTTGGTTCCCTGGATCAGATGCGTGCGGATTTCCGCACCTCCGGACACAGATGTGAAGTTCACTTCTGCTCCGGAAATACGGGAAGTATCAATTTCATAATCACCGGAAGCAGATTTGATCCTGAGATCCTGAAAATCATTCTTCAGGTTCAGATGTCCATCGCCGCTTGCGGACGTGATCGATCCTTGTTCAAACCCGGGGAATGACAGATCGAGGTCACCTGAAGCAGTCCTGATCGCAAAGCGTTCTGCCTGAGCAAGTTCTCCGTTCAGATCCCCGGAGGCAGACGTAACAGACCATTCCTCTGCCATCGGCTTCTCAAAGTTCAGATCGCCGGAAGCAGTATGAATCGTGACCTTCTGAAGTCCTTTCGGAAAACGCACGATCAGATCTTTATCGGAACCATCGGAGATGCTGAACCCGAAGAACCTGCTGATGATGGTATGTTCCTGGATCGTCAGCTTATTTCCGGAGACATGCTGGTCCATATTGCTGCCGCATTCCACTTCCAGCAGACCGCTGTCCGTTCCGACCAGAACAACATCAGTGCTGGTAACATTGATTTCCAGTTCCGTGATTTCTTTCGGATAATTTTCCGTAGTTTCTGATTCTTCTGATTCCTGCTGAGAGGCAGCCATCACCTGTAGGGAGTTTCGGAGATTCATCGGGCTTCTGCCCTCCTTTTTCCGGATTTCTTCAAGAATTCCGGAAAGATCTCCGATGGAATCGATCACGGTCATGAATGCTTCTGCCTCACTCTGTCCGCTTTCGATGCATTCCTGATACCGGTCCTCGCAATTGGCGAGCAGTTCTTCCTTGAGCTCTTCTACTTCCTTCGAAGAATCAAAGCTGGCAAATAATCCCTCAATATAAACTCTGAGACGATTCATATCATTGTCCTTTCTTGGTCGCTCACTTCTGATCATCCGAGCGGATCAGCTTTTCAATCAGGTTCTGGGCATCTTCCCATTCCTGAATCCCCTGTTCATACCTTGTTTTTCCTGAATCCGTGATCCGGTAATACCGTCTTCTTGCTCCATTGTTTTCATCACCCCAGTAGGATTCAATCAGCCCATCCTGCTCGAGTCTGCGGAAGGCGGTATACAGGGTAGCTTCCTTCAGTTCATACTTTCCCTCTGACAGTTCCCGAATCTTCTTGTTGATTTCATAGCCATAGCTATCATGATCTTTCAGAAACCGGAGAATGATGAGATCAGTATTCCCACGGATCAGATCTGCAGCAATTCCAGCCATCAGCTTCTCCTTCCAGTGTAATCAATCACGCCATGAACCTTTGCCATGTTCTTCTCCCATTCCGTTACCGGCGCATGGTAGATGCGGATTTCTTTCTGGTCTTTCCGCAATGCTTTCTTCTCGGTTTCATTCTTCTTCATACCCTTTACCTCACACCCACAATTTATTCTTAGTTACATCATCTGTCAAGGTATATTAATAAAGAATATATTACATTTATCGTTGATACTTAAATGTCTATCAGAAATCGACCTGCGGAGAATAGATGATCGTTCCGCAGATTGAAAAACTGCAGTCCTGAAGATTCAGAACTTGCAGAAATGTGTTTCCGCAGAATGCTCTGAAGAAGATTTTATTGTTCTGAAGAGTCAGAATTTCTGCTCAGTCTTTCTGCAGAAATACTGCCATGTTTCCTACGGGACAATCAATGGAAAAGGCACAGCAGGTCCATAATCCGCCGCTGTTCTCAGAAGGCAGTGCACTGCCAGCATCAGCTCTGAATCGTACTCAATCATGCACGCTGGGATCGTATTTCCAGTCATATTGTGCAGAATTCAGAACTATGCGGCGAAAGAAAAGCGGGCACCGTACTGATGTCCGCTCATTTCTCAATATTACCGGAAGGTTGATATGTTCCCTCTTAAGTAGAGGTGGGTGTCCTTGGTCTTCCATCAGGATTCCCGGGCGCACCGGGCATTCACAACAGGCGTCGCCAGTCAGAACTCCCTTATATCAATGTGTTGGAAAAATATGTGTTCCCTCCGGCAATTAAACTATATCAGATCCCTGTTCTTCATGTATAGTCTTGACAACCGGCAATGATGCGAGAAGAGAGGTTCCTGATCCAGATCTTCTGTAATAGTTTTCAGAAGATTACTGTTTCTTTGAAATCTCGATGCCGAGTACTTTCAGCTGATCGTCATCGACGACATTCGGAGATTCGCTCATCAGATCCAGCGAGCTGTTGGTAGTCGGGAAGGCAACGACATCACGGATATTGTCCGTTCCGAGAATCACCATGCAGAGGCGTTCCAGACCGATGCCGACTCCTCCATGAGGCGGAGTGCCGAACTTGAAGGCATCCAGGAAGAAGCCGAACTTCTGCTTGGCCTGTTCCATCGTGAGGCCGATGGCTTCGAAGACCTTCTCCTGCAGTTCCTGATCGTGGATACGGATGGAACCTGAGAGCAGTTCATAGCCATTGAGCACGAGGTCATAGGCACGGGAGCTGACGTGTTCCGGATCCGTGAAGAGCTTGTCGATATCAGACTCTTTCGGAGCAGTAAACGGATGATGTGCCGCAACCCAGCGCTGATCGCTTTCAGACCATTCGAACATCGGAAATTCCGTAACCCACAGGAACTTGAAGACATTATTCTTCACGAGTCCGAGTTCATGGGCAAGCTTCACACGCAGGGCACCGAGAGAGGTTTCTGCAACCCGCGGCTTGTCCGCAACAACCAGGACGAGATCATTGTCCTTGAGGTCCAGTCTGGAAATCACTGCCTGCTTCTCTTCTTCGGAAAGCCCCTTGGCAATGGAACCGGAGAGCACTCCGTTCTCCATCTTCAGGTAAGCGAGCGCATGTGCCTTGAAGCCGGAACGGATGAATTCCTGCAGCTTATCAAGAGCTTTTCGGCTGTACTTGTCGGCTGCGTTTTCAAACTTGATCGCATCGATCTCACCGCCATTGCTCAGGCAGTCCGCAAAGATATGGAACTGCGTGTCCTTGAACAGATCAGAGAGATCCTGGATTTCATTGCCGAAGCGCAGATCCGGCTTATCGGATCCGAAGCGCTTCATGCATTCATTCCAGGTGATGCGGATGAAGTGGTCTTCGAGTTCCACATGGCGGATATCGCGGAAGATTTCCTTCATCAGATGCTCGACAACTGCGAAGATGTCCTCTTCATCGATGAAACTCATCTCAATATCAATCTGAGTGAATTCCGGCTGACGATCTGCACGCAGATCCTCATCGCGGAAACAGCGGGCAATCTGGAAATACTTCTCCATGCCGCCGATCATCAGCAGCTGCTTGAAGATCTGCGGGGACTGCGGCAGCGCCCAGAAGCGTCCGTTGTAGATTCTGGAAGGAACGAGATAGTCTCTTGCCCCTTCTGGGGTCGAGCGAGCCAGGATCGGAGTTTCCACTTCGACGAAGCCTTCGGAATCCAGGACATTGCGGGCAATCATGCAGATGCGATGGCGCACCATCAGATTATGCTGAAGAGACGGTCTTCTGAGGTCCAGATACCGGTACTTCAGACGGACATCTTCCGAAGCGTCGGTGTCGTCGCTGATCGTGATCGGCGTCGTATTGGCGGTGTTGATGATCTTCACCTTCTCAGCATGGACTTCGATCTCGCCGGTTGCCATCTTCGGATTGGCATCTTTGCGCAGCTGTACGTTTCCCCATACCTGCAGGATGTATTCCGAGCGGACGTCTTTCACCTGCTCAGCCATCGTCTCATCAAAGACGATCTGGCAGATGCCAGAGCGGTCTCTGAGGTCCACGAAGACCAGGCTTCCGAGGTTTCTTCTCTTGCTGACCCAGCCGATCAGCGTGACAGATTTGCCGGCATCTTCTTTTCTGAGAGTGCCGTTTCCACATGTGCGTTCCATTCTGTTATTTCCCTTCTTCCCACTGCTTCAGAGTATCGATCGCCTGATCGAGGCGGACATTCACCTGTTCGCCGCCTGCTTTCTTCAGGTTGACGGTGCCGTTCTGAACTTCTTCTTCGCCCATGATAGCGATGTACTTCGCGCCGCTGCGATCCGCGCTCTTGAACTGCGCCTTGAGGGAACGGCCGACAAGATTTCCTTCGGTGACAAAGCCTGCCGTACGCAGCTGTTCAGCAAACGGCAGCACTGAGGAAGCAGTATTGCCGATGCCGATGACATAGACATCGGTCGTATTCTCATCCGGAAATACATGGCCTTCATCTGCAGCCAGAGACAGCAGACGCTCCATGCCGATCGCAAAGCCGATGCCGGACATCTCGGGTCCGCCGAAGTATTCGATCAGATGGTCATAGCGGCCGCCGGCGAAGATCGTCGACTGGGCGCCGGCATCCGGACGGACGGATTTGACTTCGAAGACCGTATGCGTGTAGTAGTCCAGGCCTCTTACCAGGCGGTCGTCAACTTCATACGGAATGCCAAGCGCATCCAGCGAAGCAAGCACTTCCTGGAAGTACTGTCTCGAGGCTTCGTTGAGATAGTCGCTGAGCCGCGGAGCACCTTTGAGAATCGGGCTTTCGGCATCCACCTTGCAGTCGAGAATTCTCAGCGGATTCTGTTCCAGCCGGCGGTGGCAATCGCTGCAGAGCTCATTGATATGCGGCGTAAAGTATTCCTTCAGAGCAGTCCGGTAGGCAGCTCTTGACTCATCATCGCCGAGCGTATTGATGCATACCTTCACAGAACGGATGCCGAGGGCTTTGACAATGTCAATGCCAAGGGCAATGCACTCCGCATCGAGCTGCGGAGAACGGACACCCAAGGCTTCGACGCCGAACTGCGTGAATTGTCTCTGTCTGCCCTTCTGCGGACGCTCATGGCGGAACATCGGGCCCATGTAATAGAACTTGGCCGGCATTTCCATCGAGCCGTAGAGCTTGTGCTGATCGAAGGCACGGATGACGCCTGCCGTTCCTTCCGGCCTCAGGGTATAGCTTTCGTCGCCGCTGCCGAAGCTGTACATCTCCTTGTTGACCATATCGGAGCTGTCGTTTTTGCGGGCAAAGACGGAGGTAGATTCGAAATAAGGCGTGCGAATCTCATGGTAGCGGTACAGCCGGCATTTCTCGCGGATCAGGGCTTCGGCTTCATGCCAGCGGCTGATCTCATCAGGCAGAATGTCATACGTGCCTCTTGGAGTCTGATAATTCATGAATGGATCCTCCTTACAGAAAAATAAAAGCGTCCTTCAGATGAGGACGCTGGATTGCGCGGTACCACCTCGATTCATGAACCGGAAGGTTCATGCACTCATTGGTCCTTAACGCGGAATACGGAGCTCCTTACTGAGTTCGGGAGTCTTCTCGGAAGTGTCGTTTTCCTGTTTCGGGAACCATTCCTTTCACCAGCCGGAATGTCTCTGCCAGTCCTTCTTCAGGAAATTTCTTCGTCTAGGAATTTGTACGACTGCATTATACATGCGCAGATCGGGTTGGGCAAGCGTTTCTAGTGCACCGCCCGCTCGACGGAAATCACGCTTTCCACCTTGCGCAGATTTGCGATCAATGTGGTGAGCTGGGCAAGATTATGAACCTGGATCTTCAGCTTGATGAGGGTCATCAGGGTTTCCTGGTTGGCATCCGCACTGACCTTGATCAATGGTGCTCTTGATTGCGAGACAGCTGTCACGATATCCGTCAGCAGGAAGCTGCGGTCATGGGCAGAAATCGTCAGATCGCTGTCATAGACACGATCCGGATTCTCCTCGTCCCATTCGACATGCATGATGCGGGCTTTTTCCGAGGCGACATTCGGACAGTCGGCCCGATGGACTTTGACGCCCTCGCCTTTGGTCACGAAGCCGACAATGTCATCGCCATATACCGGCAGACAGCACTGGGCAATCGAAAGCTTCATGGCTTCGATGCCAGGAATGATGATGCCGGTACGAGTCTGGACGTGCTGCTTGCGGGAAGGTTCCCGGGAGAGCAGCTTCTGCATGGACTCGTTGTCATTCAGCGAGCGCTTCTGGTTCGTCAGCTTCTCGCAGACAGCAGTCGGATTGATCGTCTTGACAGCTAAGCCGTACATCAGATCGGTATAGGTCTGGGCAGAGAACTGGTTCGAGATATTCTCGAGCTTCTTCTTGTCCATCCAGTCTTTCGGATCGAAGCCGCGCTTGCGCAGTTCATCGCTGAGCACTTTCTCGCCGGCATCGATCAGCTGCTCGCGCTTTTCGGTTTCCTTCTTGGCGAAGTAGGCTTTGATCTTCTGCTTAGCCTGATTCGTCTTGACGAATTTCAGCCAGTCTTCGGAAGGGCCGGTGCCCTTCATCGTCTTGATCTGAACGACATCGCCCGTATGCAGCTCGGTATTCAGCGGCACCATCGCATCATTGACGATCGCACCGACGGCGGTATGGCCGACATCGGTATGGATGCGGTAGGCAAAATCAATCGGGGTGGCGCCATTCGGAAGGTCAATGACCCTGCCCTTCGGCGTCATGACATAGACGTTTGCCTCAAAGACATCCTTCTGCAGGGTGGCCATGTATTCCGAAGCAGATTCGTTCTCGTTCTCACCGGTGAATACGGCGAAGTCGCGGAACCAGGAGAGCTTGTCTTCAATCTCTTTCTGCTCGGTCTTCGGATCGTATCTGGAGCCTTCCTTGTAGCGCCAGTGTGCGGCAACGCCTCGTTCAGCGATGGCATCCATCTCTTCGGTACGGATCTGCACCTCGAAGATCTTGCCTTCATCACCGATGATCGTCGTATGCAGGGACTGGTACATGTTCGTCTTCGGAACGGCGATATAATCCTTCAGCCTGCCCGGGATCGGCCGGTACTTTGCATGAATGTATCCGAGGATCTCATAGCAGTTGAGCTCAGTCTTCGTGACAATGCGGATCGCCAATAGATCGAGGATCTCATCGAAGCGCTTGTTGCGGACGACCATCTTGTGATAGATGGAGTACAGATGCTTGGAGCGGCCGAAGATGCGGAATTCCAGCCCATGTTCTTTCAGCATCGCCGAAATCTCGGCAATCATCTTCTGCACGGACGCATCGCGTTCGGTCTTCTTGGCCTCAACGAGATGCGCGATGCGGTAGTATTCTTCGCGGTTCAGGTAATAGAAGGAAAGATCTTCGAGTTCGTTCTTGATGGAACTGATACCAAGCCGGTGGGCAATCGGCGCATAGACGTCGAGCGTTTCTGCGGCAATGCGCTGCTGGCTGGCTTCCGGCTGATATTCCAGCGTCCGCATATTATGGAGACGGTCGGCGAGCTTGATCAGGATGACGCGGACATCCTTGGCCATCGCAATGAAGATCTTGCGGTGATTGGCTGCCTGGTATTCCGGATCATCTTTGCCTTTGTATTCGAGGGTTCCGACTTTCGTGACGGCTTCCACGAGATCTGCGATCTCCGGATCGAATTCGGCGGCCAGTTCTTCTTTCGAGACGCCGGTATCTTCAATCGTATCGTGCAGAAAGCCTGCGGCAATGGTCTTCGGTCCGCATTTCAGCGTGGCCAGGATGTAGGCTACATTATTCAGATGAACGGTATAAGGTTCGCCGCTGCGCCGGAACTGGCCAGCATGGTGTTCTGCCGCATAGTTTGCCGCATGCTGGATCAGCGCCAGATTCTCCGGTTTATGAATATACTTCTCCGCTTCCTCCAGCACGTCGCTGACGCCTGCATTCTTGACTTCTGCCATTGACCCGCACCCCCTTTCTTTACAAAAAACCGAAGAGAAGAGCTCTTCGATTTTTCAGTGCATTCTTAAAAGCCAGATCAGTGATCGGAGAGATTCATGATGCGGAAGACATCATAATCCTTCAGTGTTTCTCTGCCAGGCAGACCATCCAGTTCGATGACGAATGCGCAGCCCGCAACAACGCCGCCCATCTGTTCTACCATCTGAGCAGTTGCTTTCGCAGTTCCGCCCGTAGCCAGTAAGTCGTCGATGATGACGACACGCTGTCCCGGCTTGATGCTGTCCTTGTTCATGAACAGCTCATTGGAACCATACTCCAGATCATACTTGCAGGAAATGGTCTCGCGCGGAAGCTTGCCCGGCTTGCGGACAACTGCGAATCCGACTCCCAGGCTGATCGCAACCGGGCAGCCGAAAATGAATCCACGGCTTTCCGGACCGGCAATCATATCCGCATTCACGCTTTTTGCATAATCAGTCAGCTGACGTACTGCCTCCTGGAATGCCGGACCGTTTTCCAGAATCGGGGTTACGTCGCGAAACAGGATTCCCTTGGTCGGGAAATCAGGAATGCTGGCAATGTAGTCTTTCAGATCAATGGCCATGAATGTGTATCTCTCCTCCCTCATGTGAATATCGTTATTATACAACTTTCCGGTCTATGTCAAACAGGCGTTACTCAACGGCTTCCAGGTCCATCTGCACCCGGACCAGACTGCGCCAGCGATTGATCGAAAGCGGTCCTGCCGCAAAGACCGGAGACTCCGGAGCCGGAATTCCTTTCCGCGTGTACAGCACCCCGTCAAACCCGGTGCTGTCATTGCCGAACGAATACTTCACGACCTTCGGACTGCGGAACACATGCTCAGTCACAGGCCGCTGAATCGCAAAGACGGCAGGAACCATCTCCTTGGGATACGGAGACAGAAGCTTCAGATCCGCGACATGATCCAGCGTGATCAGATCCGATGGAATCAGCACTGCTTCCGGAACCGGTTCTTCATAGATGAACGAAGTCTCCTTCATCTTCTCCTTCACATGCCGGCAGAATGGTTCATACTGTTCTTCCGGAACCGAGAGCCCGACGGCCATCGCATGACCCCCGAAGGCAGAAAGCTCGCTGAAGTCCGAGAAGAAGTCGTACAGATTGAAGCCGGCAACGCTGCGGCCGCTGCCCTTGTAGAGATTGCCGCTTCTTGCCAGGATGACCGTCGGGTGATGCGTTTCCTGGGCGATTCTCCCCGCCACCAAGCCGCAGATACCTTCTTCAAACGACTCATCAAAGATCAGCTGGAAGTCTTCTTCATCCACCATCTTTTCTGCTTTCAGGCTCATCGAACGGGAACGGTTTCTGCGTTCTTCGTTGACCTGATTGAGCTGAGCAGCATAACGCAGGATCGTGTCCGGATTCCTGCTCAGCAGGAATGGCACGAGCGTATTCACATTCGAGATGTCATTCATCCTTCCGACACTGTTAAGCTTCGGGATGATCTGGAAGGAAAGCGAAGTCTCATCAAAGACAGAGCCCTCCCGAAGCAGTGCGGATGCCGAAGGCAGCGCATTCTGATTCAATAAGCGCATCCCTGCTTTCACGATCCGCCTCGTCTCTTTCCAGAGCGGCATCACATCTGCAATTGCCGCAATTGCGGCAAGACAGGTATGCGGCGCATAGTCGCCGATCAGCGTCCTGGAAATCTGCAGGGCTACCCCGGCTCCGGAAAGCGTTGTATAATCCGGCTCCATGTAATCCGGATGGACGACAATCTCTGCCGGTATGGGATCCTGGATTTCATGGTGATCGGTGACGATGATGGATAATCCGAGTTTCTTTGCCTTGGCGATCGCATCAAATGCCCTGACGCCGTTATCGACGGTCAGGATCAGCGTATAACCCTTCTTCGCCGCAGCTTCCACCGTCGAGGCAGATAGGCCGTAGCCCTCCTTGAAGCGGTTGGGAATGTAGTAGCCATTGGGGATGCCTAGTTTGTCGAGCGTATCTTTCATGATCGCAGTGCTGCAGATGCCGTCGGCATCATAATCACCGCCGATGAATACTTTCTCGCCGGCTTTCTTTGCGGCAAGGATTCTGGCAGCAGCTTTCTGCACGCAGATCGCCGAAGAGACAGTCGGCGTATCAGAGCCGTGCAGCAGTTCTTCAATCTGTTCTTCTGAAAGCGAAGAAGAAGCGATCAGCGCTGCAACTAATGGCGAAGCCGGAAAGCGTTTTGTGATGGAAGCGAGATCCGGGGTGTGAAGGTTATAATTCATCCTTGGCCATCCTCGCAAATATGTCGCCGCGCTCTTCAAAGTTCCTGAAATGATCATAGGAACTTGCGGCAGGAGACAGCAGGCAGATATGATGCGGGCGGGTTGCCGTTCTGGCAATTGCCATTGCGGAAGAAAGATCGTCAGTCAGCACCATATTGTCCGTCAGTCTGCCCTGTTCCTTCAGTTCTTCATAAATGCGCTTTCCGGTCGCATACATGAAGATGATATGAAGATCTTTCCGGGAAGCAAGATAGTCTTCCAGTTCCTGATATTCAATGCCGCGGTCCATTCCGCCGACAAGAACCGTATCGGTTTCCGGAAGCGTCTTCAGGGCCTGGATGCACGACTGGCCGATCGTCGAGATCGAGTCGTTCACATAGCGGATGCCATGAAATTCTCCGAGGTCCTCCAGCCGGTGATGCAGAGGCTGGAAATTCGCAGCCGCATGGAGGAACTGGCTGTCCGAGATGCCATAGCGAAGCCCGATCTCATAGGCAACCGCCAGATTCAGATAGTTATGCGAACCGATCAGACGGCAGTCGTTCACGTCGATCTCATGTCCCGGGACAATGAGATGATTGCCTTCTGCCCGGATGTCTTTTCCGATCAGAATGGCATCCGGAACTTCCCGGCAGTACGGGAGATTCTGATTCAGGATTGTGAGATCGCCTTTCTGCTGGTGGCGGAAGATATTTGCCTTCGCGGCCCCGTAGCGTTCCAGGGTTCCGTAGTGATCGAGATGTTCTTCAAACAGATTCAGATAGACTGCCGCATGCGGGCTGTACGGGCAGAATTCCAGCTGGTGGCAGGAAAGTTCAAATGCAGCGAGATCCCCTTCCTGCATGTCCGGAATCACGTCGAAGCATGCTTTTCCGATATTGCCGACGAGATGCGTCCGGTACTTCTCAGATAATACTGCATGGACGAGGCTGGTCGTCGTGGACTTGCCTTTCGTGCCGGTGACACCGATTACCTGATTGCGGTAATGCTTCAGAAACAGCTGGGCTTCGCCGGACAGATGTTCTTTCGGAAATCCTTCCGGAATGACGATGCCCGGGGACTTCAGAATCAGATCATACTCAGAGAAATCCACGGCAGCGTCTGAAAGGACTTCCGTATCTGACGTTTCCTTCCTGATCTTTTCCAGACGTTCTTCGTTTCCGGAATCTGCGATCATCAGCTTCTGATCGGGAAGCAGGGACCGGATGAAAGCATAGGAAGACTTTCCTTCCATGCCATAGCCCCAGATCAGGACTTTCTTTCCTTCGAATTCAGCTTTCCAGGATTCTAATTCCATATACGCTGTGCCTCATTGAGTTTTTCATGAATCAGTTCTGCATACTCTGCCGGCACCTGATTCTCACGGTTCCACATCTGATAGTCCAGCGTGCGATTGCGGAAAGATTCATAGTAGGATGTGCCCTTGTAATATTCGTACAGCTTCGGCAGCGACGTGCCGGAAGCCTCATGATGGCGGATCGACATCGCGATCGCCACATTGACTTCTTCTCTTGTTCCGACGCATTCAAACGGCTTGTCATCGAGAATGCCGGTGAGCTGCTCGAAGAGATCCTGCATCGTTTCATCATTCAGCATGTCCGCATGGAAGATGTTCAGCAGGTCTTCGTCTTTCAGGAACGCACTCAGCATGATGCAGACGAACAGGCACTTCGCGCAGTGCCCGCACCATTTTTCTTCTTTCTGCCCGACATTGCAGGAACGGAACACGGAATGGTACTGCTTCAGGGTTGCGAAGATGCTCGTGATCTGCAGTTCGGAAAGCGGTCTCAGCAGACTGAAGTAGTGCACCTGATCCGTGACATACCTGGAAAGATACCGGGTAAAATTCTGCTCGAACTCAAACGTCTTCGAGTACTGATGGTTGACTTTCGAGCCATGGATCGTCGACTCATTGGCACTTGCCTCATTCGAGAGGCAGACATACTTCCGACCGTAGATCACTGCCGTCAGGCAGCTGGCAAATGCGGCCAGTGCGGAGAATGGCGTATGGCCATTCAGATAGCCCTGCTTGTTGAATTCCAGCATGCGCGGATCCAGCGAACGTTCCGCCTGGATCAGATGCACACCGGTATAACCAGCTGCTTCGGCAGAGTGGATCGCCGAAGGAACCTGGCCGATGACGAACGCATCGTTATCTGCCTTCATGCCCTTCAGAAGCTCCAGGCTCACGAACGAATCCTTGCCTCCGCCGACCGGGATCAGATTGCCGTGATAGTTTCTTGGATCCTCTTCGCCGATGGCCCGTTCGCCGATGGCCGTTAGATCCATGAAATTCTCCTCGGTCAGATCAATGTGATTGCGGTAGAAGAATTCTCCGAGTCCGCAGTAATACAGATGCTTCCACCAGGCAATCTGCTTCTGATCGAGGAAGCCGCATTCCACGATCACCTGATGGCTGCAGGTCAGCTTCCAGTACGAGATGAGCTCGATCATGCCGAGCGAGAAAGCCAGCTCTCTTACTACCCTGAGATTGCCGGCATTCACGGAGCCTTCCGGCTTCTTCAGCGTGAACTCCGGATTGAAATGACTCAGTCCTTCGATTTCAAAATCAAAATGCACCTGCAGTTCCGTATCGCTCTCGATGATTGCAAAATCATGGTAGCAGAATACCGGATACTTCCCCTTCAGATCTTTCCATTCCATAAAACACTCCCCGCTGCGCTTCGAAAATTATATAGTTCTTTCCTGCGGCAGGCAATTCCCCTGCCTGCTCTGTTTCAGAAGATCCATCACCTGAGAAAGATCGCTGCATTGAAACTCCATAGCTTCCTTCATCTCTTCATCCGGAACGATCGTATCCGGAATGAAGCAACGGTGCATGCCTGCCCGCATGGCCGCCAGGATACCCTGCTTGGAATCTTCCAGAACCAGGCAGTGTTCCGGCGATACAGAAACAGCTGCTGCCCCTTTCAGGAAAATCTCCGGGTCCGGTTTGGCATGAGACACCTGATTGCCGCCGATCAGCGCATCATAGGGAATCGGCTTCGACACCGTTGACAGCAGCGCCTTCACATAGTCCTCAGAGCTGCTGGAACAGATGGCAATTTGATACTTATGAGTTTCCAGATAGGAAACCAGTTCCAGCAGCCCCTTCTTGTTCAGGCAGTCTTTCTGGATATGACCCCAGAACGACAGATCGAAGCGGCGCTGGTAGATTTCCGGAAGATGTTCTTCCAGACCCGGAATCGAGCGCATATACGCATCGCTGTCATTTCTGGAAGCACCGGTGATCTTCAGAAAGAAGTCCGGCGGCAGCTTCACGCCGTATCGGTCCATGAGATTCTTCCACATCAGCTGGGAGACAATCTCCGTCTCGAACATCAGTCCGTCGCAATCAAATAGTACTGCCTGGATCTCCATAAACTCTGTCCTTTCTCAAAAACAGACAGCAGATTCTTCCGCTGTCCGTTGGATTCCTTATGCGTTGATTCCCTTGATCGTGTACTCGTCAAGCTTTTCTTTCTGTTCTTTCTTCGGCTTGCGGTTCTTCGGCTTATGATGCGTGCGGATGTAATACCAGACATCCGGAGCCAGGAACAGGGAAGAGAACGTTCCGGCGATCATGCCGATGAACATGGCAAACGTGAAGGTGAAGATCGAATCCGATCCGAAGATCAGAAGGAAGATGACCGGAAGCAGCGTCGTCAAGGAGCTGTAGACCGACATGCTCAGCGTCGAATCCAGAGACGTATCGATGACCCTGCGGTAGTCTTCCGGCTTCATATTGTTCTTCTCGCTCTTCATATTCTCGCGGACCCGGTCGAAGACGACGATCGAGTTATTGATCGAATAGCCGATGATCGTCAGGAGCACCGAGATAACTTCCGTATTCACTTCAAGCCGGAAGATCGCAAACACGGCCAGCGTGATCAGGACATCGTGAATCAGGGCGACCAGACATCCGATTGCGTAGTCCCATTCATAGCGGAACGCAATGTATGCAAGCATGGCGATCCAAGCGACGATCGTCAGAATGAAGGCATTGCGCACGAGTTCTCTGCCGACGACCGGAGTGACGACGTTGTCGCCAGGCTCTTCGCCGTACAGATCCTTGAACGCACTCTTGATCGATTCCAGATCCTCAGTGCTGAGAGAATCCTTCGTCGTCGCATAAACGGTCGTATCGCCTGCTTCCTGGTAGCTGAAGTTCGTATAGCCGAGGCTTTCCATCTCGGTCTGCACATCGCTGATCGTGACTGCCGATTCGCTCGTGATGGTCAGCTTCGTACCGGAAGAGAAGTCGATGCCGAGGTTCATGAAGCCATTGCCTTTTGCCGTGTTGACGATGCCGAAGACCAGAGCAACCGCAAGAATTGCAAGTGCCGTACGGATTTCATACTTGGCAAAGCTGAGATAATCCACGCCATGGAAACGTCCGAAGTAGAACTGTTCCTGACCCTTCGTGATGTCCGGAATCTGATTCTTCTTCACGCCGAATGCCTGCGGCTTGTCGTCAAGGACACTGCTGTTCACCACGAGGTTCAATAAGAATCTCGACAGAGCTACGTTGACGATCAGAGTCATGAACACGGTCACGATGAGCATCGTCGCAAATCCCTTGACGGCGCCATTGCCCCAGATATACATGATGAGACCGGCAAGCAGCGTCGTGAACTGCGCATCGAAGATTGCCGAGAAGGAAAGCTTCTGGCCTTCTGCAACCGAAGCACGTACGGAACGTCCCTTCCAGAGTTCCTGGCGGATGCGTTCATAGTTGATGATATTCGCATCTACGGTCATGCCGACGCCGAGCACCAGCGCGCCGATGCCAGGCAGCGTGAAGACTGCCCCCATCAGAGCATATACTCCGAATACTGTCCAGAGATAAGCCGCCAGCATGATCGAAGCGATGACGCCCGGAATGCGGTAGTTCCAGATCATGAAGATGATGACCGCAATGACGCCGATCAGTCCGGCAAATGCGGTTCTGGACAGGGCATCCTGGCCATATTCGGCACTGACCACGTTGGAGCTGATTTCCGTCAGCTTCACCGGCAGTGAGCCGGAGTTGATCAGATTGGCAAGCGTGGTAGCTTCCGTAGCGGTGAAGTTTCCTTCGATGATGCAGTCGCCGCTGATCGTGCTGTTGACGCTCGCAGCGCTGATGTACTTCGGCTCTTCTCCCTGGGCTGCTTTGGCAGCTTCGGTCTTGTAATCATCGCCATCTTCATAATCAAGCCAGATGACCATGATGTTGTCGCCGCTGCTCATCTTTGAGACGGTGCTCGTGATTTCGGCAAACTTTGATTCATCCGCGATCTTCAATGAGACGACCGGCTTGCCATCCTGATAGGCAAGTGATGCGCCGCCCTCCTGGATGATGGAAGAATCCGCCAGCAGGTTGTTATTCACATCACGGAATGTCAGATTGGCAGTCGTGCCGATCATCTCACGGGCACTTTCCTGATCTGCAACACCCGCCAGCTGAACCCGGATCCGGTTGTCTCCCTCTACGGTGATGACCGGTTCCGAGACCCCGAGCACATTGACACGCTTCTGAATGCTGTTGGTGACTGCGGTCATATCAACCGTTCCGCCATCTTCCAGCGGCGTGACTTCGTACAGGATCTCAAATCCTCCGACCAGATCCAGACCGAGATTCAGATGTTCCCGGATCACGCCGAAAGTACTGCCGATCAGCACGGCAATGACTGCCAGGACCGCCCAGAACCCGGCCAGACCTTTCTTTTTCTTCTTTGATTCCATGACTACTTTCCTCCAATTACATCTGCGAAGTCAGACAGCTTTCCGCGTCTTCCTTCAAACAGTGCCTTCCTTGACATATAATGCACGATATCATCAGCAGTGACTCTCAGGATCTGATCAGCCGCGTCATGAAGCGAAGAAGGAAGCTTGTCCTTCCAGAGCTTCTCACTGACATATTCTTCCAGGCATCCATAGGTCAAGGTCGGCAGGACTTCCCTCTGAAGCTGCTGCAGCTTGACTACCAGGATCATCTGTACCTGCGTATTATTGATATCAAACTGCTCACTTTTCATGAAATGTCCTATCTCCCTGTGCAACCTGTATATTATACCGGAAAAGCACCGTTTGGTAGAAATAATTGAAACCGCCCGCTCAGAACACTCAGAACCGCATGCCGCACACAAAGACCCCGAAAAAAGCCGGACCTCAAAATGAGATCCAGCATCCGTTCAGAGATCCTGCAGCACGCCATTCTTCAGAAGCACCCGATGATCACTGAGCTTGGATACTTCATTGGAATGCGTTACTGCGATAATCGTCTTTCCGTATTTCTCGCTGAGCATCTGGAACAGCTTGATGATTTCCTGTTCTGTTTCCGTATCCAGGTTTCCAGTCGGCTCATCGGCGAAGATCAGATCCACGTTTGCGGCAATGGCTCTGGCAATTGCGATACGCTGCTGCTCGCCGCCGGAGAGATGCGTCACCAGACGATCTGCCTTCGTATTGGCAATGCCAACCATGTTCAGCAAGGCATATGCCATGTCTTTATGGTTCCCCGGAATATCATTATCCGTCTCCGTCATCGCTACCAGGATATTCTCAAGACCCGTGAGATACGTAATCAGGTTATAGGACTGAAAAACCACCCCGATCTTGTTTCGGCGGTACTGGTAGAGTCCCATCTGATCGATGTCTTCATCCTGATAGTACACATGCCCGCTTTCCTGCTTATCCAGGCCAGCCATAATTGATAGCAGAGTGGTCTTTCCGGATCCGGAAGGACCAAGAATCGTATAGAACGTTCCTTCTTCAAAGCTGTAGGAGAGGTGTTTCAGAATCTCACGCTTATAGCCGCCGTCAATGTAGCCATAGCAGAGATCTTCCAGTTTCAGTATCGCTGACATAAATACCTCCTCAGTTCTGTTCCAGCAGAATCTGTTTCGGATTGAGACGCATGATCATGAAGGAAGGAATGATGATGGCAATCAACACCACACCCGTTCCAAGCATATAGATCTTTCCGATCAGAAGCGGCGATACCGACACATGATACTGGGACAGCAGATCTTCCTGCGTTACTTCCGTGAAGTAGTCGACATCCCCGCTGAAATAGTAGCCCATATCATCGTCATCACTTGCATACTGCGCATCATTTGCCGTCTGATAGCTGAGCACCCTGTCCCCCACTTTCCCGGCAAGCAGGGATCCCGAAACCGACGCAAGTGCAAAGCCCACGATCGCAATCAGGAACAATTCTGCAAACAACTGCAGCACTACCTTAAATTTCGATACGCCCATCGAAAGCAGCACGCCGATCTCAAATTCCCGTGTCTTCAGTGTCAGTGCAGTCACCAGGGTGATGATCACCACCGCATTGACCACGACAATCCATACCACGATGTCCGAGAAGAAACTCAGTGTATCCAGCGGTCTGGACAATTTCCTGAACTGTTCATTGTTCGCATTGAGCAGCGTATAGGAGGTCAGAGCACCGCTATGATCTTCCACAAACTGATCCACATGCAAAGGATCATCCAGCAGATAGACCACAGAAGTAGGCGTCTCTTCAAACGAGGACAGAACTTCCTCCAGGGTCGTATCTTCAAAGTACTCCGGATGAATCCGATAGACCGTGGAGACATATTGTTTTATGTATTCGGTATAAGCATTCATCGGAATAAGAATGATATTCTTCGGCGACTCATACGGATACATCCACTGATAATATTCGGAAGAAGGATCCACATCATTTGCCGTGGTATAGATTCCGGCAATCTCCAGTTCCATATCCAGGTCTTCTTGTGCTGCCCCATTTGCCAGAGCATCACGTTTCGTATCATCATCCAGTGTGGAAACAGAAATCGTATCCCCGACATGAAGCGCATTCTGATCGGCCAGTTCCTGCGTGATGACAGCGACGTTCTTCGCGTCATCGATATCACTCTGCGTGAACATGGAACCGGAAACGATCTGGAACGTCCCTTCCGCAAACTCAATCAGATTCGGATACTTGATGGCATAGATCATGAGATTCGGATTCCGGTATGTAACCTCATTGCCATTCTCATCGGTATAAGTCGTCATATCGGAGCGATTTTCTTCATTGCCGACCGGCACATTATCAAACCCATTGCTGTAGGCAATCGAGGTGGTCATGTAATTGAATGCAGTTACCCGCTCATCCTTGGCAAATTCCTGGGCAGCAGCAGGATCAATCTGCGGGTAGTTCTCATAGGCCGCATTGATCTCATCCTGATCCGTGAGCGTATTGATATAGCTGTAATAGCCATCGTAATCCACCTCATAGCTCACTGCTGCCCGCATCGACTTCCGGGTCAATGTCTTGGCATTGTCTGCAGCCTCAGAGATTCCAAGTCCCAGAATCACCAGATTGCCGATCAGAAAAAACGTAATCATCAGAAGAATGGTTTTGGCAGGTCTGCGCCGGACATAGGCCCAGGCACGTTTCAGTGCATTCATAAAGCCCCCTTCTCTATTGTGGATGGTGTTCAACTGCCATGGATGCTGGCATGTTTCCGGATGCTCTGAAATTGCCAGTCAGAGATCCGGAAATGACGGCTTGTTCGCTTTCAGTATAAAAAAGAACCGTCATTCCTGCAATGAGGCTGACGGTTCTCTCTTCGCTCAGAGATGAGAATAATGGCTTAATGATGCGGTTTCAGAAATAATCCTTCAAAAATTCCTAAGAATGCATGGATCAGTTCAGGCCAACCCATAGACCTGCAAGCATGAACAGGAATGCGGCCAGCCAGAACAGATGGACGACCTGACGTTCGCCCATGCCCTTGATCACAAAGGCATAGTGAATCGGCGTATACGGGAATACTTTCTTATGGCGGAGCTTCACGCTCGAGATCTGGATGATGACGCACAGCGTCTCGATCACGAAGACGCCTCCGATCACGATCAGCGCAAGTTCTTTCTTCGTGACCATAGCCAATGCTGCAAGCACGGCGCCTAGGGCAAGACTGCCGGTATCGCCCATGAAGATCCTGGCCGGTTTCACATTGAAGTGCAGATAGCCGAGCAATGCCCCTTCCAGTGCACAGATGAACGTGGCCAGCGTGAACTTCGACTGCTGCAGGCAGAAGACCAGAAACGGGATCAGAGACAGCGTCATGCAGCCGGCGGCAAGGCCATCCATGCCATCAGTCAGATTGACGGCATTGGAGGACCCGGCAAACATGAACAGAATCAGAATCCCGTAGAACCCGCCGAGCACCCAGGCATGGTCAGTAAACGGAATATGAATGGCAAGATCTGCATGATTCCGGTAAATCACATAGAACACAATGGCCATGAAGATCTGCATGCCGAATTTCTGCCACGGACTCAGGCCATCGTTATTATGCTTGATGACAATCAGGAAGTCATCGATGAATCCGATCAGTCCATACATCAGAAAGGTCAGGAACACGATGGTGTTTTCGAGCGCAAAGGCCCCTTTCGGGTCGAATAGAATCGTCACGAGAATCGGAATCACGATAAACAGAACGCCGCCCATGATCGGGGTCTTTGCTTTCTCTTTGTATTCTTCCAGGCTGTATTCGCTCACGGACTGATTGAAGCTGAGTTTTTTCAGATAATCGATCCAGTGCGGCATCAGGATCAGCACGGCTGCCAGGCTTGCTGCCCCAGCCAGAAGAAGTTTCAGAGCTATCATCGTTTTCCCCTTATCTGCAAATCATCACTGTTAAAACGGGACCATTATACATCCCGGAATCAGCCGAACTCAACTTCTATTTCGGTTCCCTTGGTCACACTCGTGCCAGCGGCAATATTCTGGCTTGTCACAACGCCTTCGCCTTTCAGGCGGAAGCCGAACTGCGTGACCTGCCAGAGGGCAGTGACGTCCTTTCTGGTCCAGCCGGTGAGATCCGGCATCGTGAAGCTGTTGGTATCCGTGACTAAGAACACGCGTTCGCCATTGCTGAGGGTCTCGCCTGCTTCCGGATACTGAGCGATCACGGAACTGCCGTTGCCAAGCGTATACCGCGTGATATCCAGCCCGTTCAGCTTTTCATCCGCATAGCCGAGGCTATGGTTGACAAGACTCGGCATCGGTCCGGATATGAGCGCCTCCTCACTGCTCGAGGAAGCAGCGTCAGAAATACTCTCCTGGGAGGCATTGCCGGCCAGGCCAAGTTCGATGGCGGTTCTGCTCAGCAGATTCTTCACGGCATCAGTCTTGTAGTGGGCATCATGATTGTATGGTGCTTCAAAACAGTAGTAGACCATGACCTGAGGATTGTCTGCAGGCATGGCACTCATCAGAGAAGCGATCGTATAGCCGGACATGTAGTTTCCGTTGGAAGCGACCTGTGAGGTTCCGGTCTTGCCGATGATCTCGGTTTCATTGATCCGGTAGTATTTCGCGGTGCCGTAGTCATCGTTATTCACAACCTGATACAGCAGGCTCTGCATCTGCCTGGCGGTATCCTCTGTGATCGGATTTCCGGTCTCTTTCGTGGAGGCCTGGTAGAGAACCTTGTTGCTGTCATAGGCATCGCGGATCGATTCGATGTAATAGGGCCGCTTCATCGTGCCGTCGCCGAAGATCGCACTGTATGCCTGCAGCATCTGCAGCATCGTCACGGTAGATCCCTGGCCATAGGAAAGCGAGATCTTGTCACCTGGCCAGGTAAACCCCAGATTGCCGGATTCCTCAGGCATGCCATCCGAGCGCACCGGCTGAAAGAAGCCGAACTTCTTCTCATATTCCAGAAGCGTATCCGGGGTGATCAGCGAGGTTTCGATAGTTGCGGCTGCGACGTTGCTTGACAGCATCAGACCCTGATCAAAGGTGATCCAGCCCCAGTTGTTTCCGGAGGCATTCGTGATGACAAAGTCTTTATGATAATCCACCCGGTATGGGTTCCGGTTTTCGTCCCAGTTGAAATAGAACGGACCTGAATAGAGAGTATCCTCGCCATGGTAGACGCCTTCATTCATTGCTGCAGACCAGGTGATGGCTTTGAGCGTGGAGCCTGGTTCATAGGGAAGCTGAGAACCGTAGTTATTGTAATCGGTGATATCGAGAGTATTCGGATCAAAGGATGGATACTGGCCCCAGGCAAGGAGCTTGCCGGTGGCAATTTCCATGACTGCTCCCCAGATGCGGACTGCCCCGAAGGTATCTTCCGTCATCTGGAAGGAATCTTCCAGGGCCTGCTGAATGGCGACATTCAGTGTCGTATAGACATTGTTGCCATTGACGGCAGCCTTCGTCTCTTCCTTCATGCCAGGCAGAATATAGCCGTTCTTATCTGCCTGATAGGTCCGGTAGCCATCCGTTCCGGTAAGGTAGGAATTCAGATAGAGCTCTGCGCCCATCTTGCCGGCGACGGAACCATTTTCATCCGACTGCGCAAAGCCGATCAGATTGGACGCAAACTGTCCGAGCGGATAAACCCGCTTGATCGAATTCGTGAATTCGATGCCTGGCAGGTCCAGTGCTTCGATCTGCTTCTTCACGGATTCTGAGAGGTTTCTTCCCGCGGTTCCGAGCTCTGTCTGATACACATCCTGATTCAGGTAGTTCAGGCAGGTATCGTAATCCATCTTCAGAATCTTTGAAAGCTGTTCTGCGGTTCCTTCCTTGTCCTTGACATAGCTGATCGTATCGCCGACGGAAGGACGGCTGGAATCAAGGATGCAGATGATATTGTAAGTGCGGCTGTCTTCAGCAATCACTGTGCCATCTGAGGCATAGATGTTGCCTCTCAGAGCTTTGGTGACCTCGGTGCGCATGCTATCAGAATCCGCGTAGGCAGAAAGATCGGTTCCGGAGCGGAGATGCTTCTTCTCGATCGCAACGAAAAAAACATCGGCTGCGAGCAATATCATCACAGCCAATGCCAGCAGAAATATGCTTCGCACCGCCCGATCTCCGCGGTTTTTTCTCATCCGTCAGTCTCCGCTGTCCCCCTGCTTCGTGATCGTGACGATGTTGTCCTGATTCAGAGACAGTCCGTCTTCCTCGGCAATCGAGGAAACACGATCTTTGCTGTTGAGGGTATTCACTTCTACCGCTACTGCCTCATTCTGCGTCTCCAGCGTCGAGATCTCGGTTTCGAGTTCCTGGCACTGCGTGCTGAGGCTGTTGTTGAAAGAGCGCAGGAATAATGCGCTTACGAGATAGCATATCACAGAAACCATGAAGCAGAAGAACGTAAAGTTCACGAGCTTCAGACTCTTCTTTTTTCTCTTGCGTGCTGCCATAGTGTGTTTACCCCATTTTCCGTTCAATGCCCCTCAGCCTGGCGCTGTGCGAGCGGTGATTTTCTGCGAGTTCCTGATCTGATGCAGTGATCGCATGCCTGGTCAGGAGCACAAAGGAGGCCTGCTCCAGTTCAGATTCCTTCAGCGGAAGCTTCGGGTCTCTGAATGGAGCAGAGGATAAGCTTCTGAAACAGTTCTTGACCATGCGGTCTTCGAGCGACTGAAATGTGATGACGGCGCATCTGCCGCCAGGATTCAATAGATCCAGTGCTTCCCGAAGTCCCGCTTCGAGAGACTCCAGTTCGTGGTTGACCTCAATCCGCAATGCCTGGAACGTCTGCTTGGCAGGATGTCCCTTCTTCCGCAATACCTTCTCAGGGAGTGCGGATTTTATGACATCGACCAGCTGCATGGTTGTCTCGATCGGTGCTTCTGCCCTTGCGCACTCGATGGCTCGGGCAATCTGCTTCGCATTCCTCTCTTCCCCATACCGGAACAGAATCCGGCACAGATCTTCATAGGAATACCCGTTGACCACATCGTATGCTGAAAGGCTCTGCGTCTGATCCATGCGCATATCCAGCTTCGCATCGAAGCGATAGCTGAAGCCGCGGGAAGGATCGTCGAACTGCGGGCTGCTGACTCCGAGATCCATCATGATCCCATCTGCACCAGTCACGCCATAATCCGAAAGGCGCTCTTTCATGGCACTGAAGTTGTCATGGATCAATGTGACCTTGTCCTGATACGCTTCCAGCACATGGCTGCTTTCTTCCAGGGCAGTTTCATCGCGGTCAAACGCATAGAGATGCCCGGTGGTGAGTTTCGACAGCAGCAGTCTGGCATGGCCGCCTCTTCCCAGGGTGCCATCTACATAGATGCCATCCGGTCTGACCTTCAGAAGATCAACGGTTTCATGCAGCAGGACACTCTTGTGTTCCATCACTTCAGGTACTCCGTCAGCGACTCTGCCACATCGTCGAAGTTTTCAGCCGTTTCGGCGTTATACTTCTGCCAGCGCTCTTCGCTCCAGATTTCGACGTAGTCATTTGCTCCGATGATCACGCAGGAACGATCGATTCCTGCATAAGCAACGAGATTCTGAGGCAGCTGGATTCTCCCCTGGCTGTCGCAGGAACATTCAGCGGCGCCGCTCGTCATGAAGCGGATGTACTGGCGGGCTGCACGGTTCGTGGTCGGCAGACCGTCCAGCTGTTTCTGAACCTTGTCCCATTCATGGCTGGTATAGATGGTCAGACATCCATCCAGTCCCTTGGTGACAACGAAAGTATCCCCGAGTTCCTCGCGGAGGCGGGACGGAATGATGAGCCGGTTTTTCGCATCGAGACTATGCTGGTATTCACCGATGAACATCAAGCTCCACTTTCCTCCACTTTCTGGTACTTTCTACCACAAGTCTACCACAGGAGCCTCGTTTTACAAGAATCAGCCTTAAGAAAAAATTAAGAAACTAAAAAAAACCATCTCCCTGAAGGAAATGGTTTCAGAAAAATCCAGACGTTCCTGTCTCTTATGCCTGCTCTTCAGCCGGCTGAGCGGTCTTCTTCGCATCGCCGACGGAACCGCAGTTCGGGCATGCATGATGCGGCTGCTTATATGCACCGCAGACCGGGCATTTAACCAGAGTCGGAGCAGCGAGCTTGTAATGCGTTCTTCTCTTATCTCTTCTGGTCTTGGAATTTCTTCTCTGCTGTACTGCCATCTGTCTGACACCTCCTGTTATTCTTTACCGTAATCTCTGAGCTTTGCCAGACGCGGATCACCCTTCTCTGCCTGACTCTTCTCGAACTCCTCTTCGGAAATCACCCGCCAGCCATCACCGCTCGGATAATCTTCAATAGAGGCCTCCGTCACCTGCAGCGGCACTTCGGAGAGGATCTCTTCGATCACGACCGGAAGCAGCTCGATGACTTCATCCTTAACGACCCAGACGTCATCTTCATCAGTATCCTCAAATGCGAAGACCTGTTCTCGCTCCGTCTCGAAGGGACATTCGATCTCCAGACCGGTCACAGCATCCGGAAGACACATGATGCCATGGATCTTCATCGTGACATAGAACCGTTCTGAAGCTTCCTGATACAGCCCCGTTCCGGAAACCCGGACATCCTTCACTCCATTGATGCGGGAATTGGACGCGAATACTTCCGGGTCAATCTCAACAGCTTCATCAAAGCGAATCTCTTCAGATGAAGAACCGCTCAGCATAGACCTAGTCCACTTCACCGCCAGGGCCTCCTTCGCTCGTTAACGCCACAATTATAGCAGACCATGAAACAAAGTCAATGCACGTTTTCAGGCTCAGCAATGCTCATCCAGCCAATTTCCGACAGCCTCGAATACCTGCATGCGATCGGTCTCATTCAGAATCTCATGACGCATGTTCGACCAGAGCTTTGCGTCCACCTTCTGATATCCTGCCTTCCGGAGCGTGGAGATGCTGTCATTGAATCCTTCCTCTCCTCCGCGGCATGGATCTCCTTCGCCGCTGATGAACCAGATCGGAAGATCCGGTTTCGTGACATGATACCCGGAAACATCGTGCATGCGCTTCATCAGTTCCATCTCATCGAGGTAGCCCTGGATCGTGAATGGAAATCCGCACAGCGGATCAGCCAGATACGCATCTACATTTGCCGTACTGCAGGACAGCCAGTCGGACTGGGTACGGGGATTCTTCACGCACTTGTTGAAGGAACCGGTGACCGCATTGTCCATGAAGCGGGAATGTCCCTTCTTTCCCTTGAAGAAACGGATTGCTTTTCCGGCTGCGATGCCCCCGTCTGCGGCCTTCTGCCAGCATGGTGCTCCAGAGAGGATCAGGCCATCCAGTTCCTGATCATGATTCTGAAGCAGGCAGCGGGCAATCATCGTCCCCATCGAATGTCCGAACAGGAAGAACGGGACATCCGGGAACAGTTCCTTTGCGTCGTGAATGCGATCGACGGCGCTGTCAATCAGAACATCCGCACCGCCGCTCTCACCGAACCATCCCAGTTCCTGAGCATGTTCGCCATGACCGGGCAGATCATAGGCAATCACGCCATAGCCGCGGCTTTTCAGATATTGTGCAAAGTCCCGGTAGCGTTTCTGGTGCTCGCTCATGCCATGAACGATGACGACAGCACCTTTCACCTCCCCTTCAGGGCGGTAAATCGTATCATAGGAATTCATATTATGGATAATCCTTTCGCTGAGTTCAGTATAATACAATTCGAAAGAAGAGGAATCAGACAGATTATGACAAGTGTCCTGGCCATAGCTGCAGAATACAATCCGTTCCATAAGGGACATCAGTATCAGATCGAGGAAGCAAGAAAGAAGACCGGCTGCGATATCGTGATGGCCGTCATGAGCGGAAACTGGGTACAGCGCGGAGAACCTGCAATCCTGGATCAGTTTGCAAGAGCCGAGGCGGCGGTACGCGGAGGCGTGGATCTCGTTGCAGAGCTCCCTTATATTTATGCGACTCAGAGTGCTTCCGGCTTTGCCCATGGCGCAGTTTCCGTGATGAAGGCAGCTGGAGCGAACTATATCAGCTTCGGCAGCGAGTGCGGAAACCTCGAGAATCTCAGAGAGATTGCCGAGACTCCGGTGAATCCGGATCATCTCCATCAGTCCCTGGATACGGGCATGAGCTTTCCGAAGGCTTACAGCCTATTGACGACGAGCATGAGACCGAATGATATTCTCGCTGTTTCCTACCTCAAGGAAATTGCCGGCACGGCGATTGAGCCGGTGCTGATTCCGCGTACGACTTCCTATCTGGACCCGGAACTTCATGAGACCAGCAGTGCCTTGGCAATCCGGACTGCGCTGAAAGAAGGAAAAGACCTTTGCAGCACGACCCCGATGAAAGAAGCGCTGCTGCATGGATCGCCGGTGTATATGGAGCAGTTCTATCCATACCTGCGCACGTTTCTATTGACGAGCAAGCCGGAGCGGCTGTCTCAGTTCTTCCTGTTCCGGGAAGGCATTGAGAATCATCTGATCGCCAATGCCAGGAAGGAAAGCACCTGGGATGGGTTTCTTTCGGCATGCGTGAACTACCGGTATACCGCCGGAAGAATCCGCAGAACGTGTCTTTCCGCAATGATGCAGCTGGAGAAACAGGAAGTGAAGGCACTTCCGCCTTATGATACGATCCGGGTCCTGGCATTCAATGACAGAGGGCGGAAATATCTTCATGACATGCGCAAGAGCGGCGTCAGATTTGCCAGCCGCTTTGCAGATGTCCCCTATCCATACCGTGAAATGGAATTCCGCTCCTGCCTGCTTTATACCTCCGTCCTGCCGGAAAAAGAACGCACCCGCATACTCAGAGAAGAGATTGCAGGTGCACATTATGTCAGAGATTAGCCCTTTCTGCCCAGCAGTTCCAGATCATGCTTGATCTTGGTGGTGGAGATGCCTTCGGTCCTGGGGAGATACACCACCCGGCAGAGGTCGGAGAGATCGTCGAACTTTCCTTTCCAGTCATCGCCCATCACGAAGATGTCTGCCTGGCATTTCTCAATATCCGAGCGTTTCTGTTCCCAGGTTTCTTCCGGTATCACAAGATCAACGTAGCGGATGGCTTCCAGCATGGCTTTCCGTTCCTCATAAGGATGGTAGGCCTGCTTGCCCTTGCCGGCATTGAATTCATCCGTTGACAAGCCGACGATCAGATAGTCGCCGAGTGATTTTGCCCGCTGCAGCAGGCGGATATGGCCCCAGTGCAGAAGGTCATAAGTTCCATATGTAATTACACGTATCATGGCTTCAGTATAGCAGAATCAGGCTTTTGGGCAAATGAAAACCCGGACGGTGCCGGGTCCATGCATCAGCCTTCCTGTACGTTGGAATAGACTTTATTGACATCGTCGATGTCATTGAGAGTATCCATGAGTTTCTGGAATGCGGCTTTGTCTTCGTCAGAGTCCAGGGTTACCCATTCATTCGGATACATCGTCACTTCGCAGGTAGAGAATTCCACATTCGGAATCAGCTTCTCGATTGCGTCCTGAGCTTTGCCGAAATCCTGGAAGGAAGTCTTGACCTGCATGACTCCATCTTCAACGCTGATATCCTTGAGATCTACTTCTGCGTCCATCATCGCTTCCATCATCTTGTCTTCGTCTTCATAAGGGAATTCGAAGAGGCCGATCTGCTCATAGCCGAAGGAGACAGAGCCTGCATTGGCGATCTTGGATCCCTTGCAGCGGTTGAATGCGGTCTTCACTTCAGTATAAGAACGGTTTGTGTTATCCGTGAGGCAGTCGATGATGACGGTGCTTGCGCCAGGACCGAATCCTTCATAGCGGCATTCGGTATAGTTTTCATCTGTACCGCCCTTTGCTTTCTCGATTGCTCTCTTGATGACGTCTGCCGGCACCTGGTTGGACTTTGCTTCCTTGATTTTTCTTGCCAGAGCAAGATTCATATCAGGGTCAGGCACGCCGGATTTTGCTGCAATATAAAGTTCCTTTCCGAAGCGAGAATACAGCTTGGACTTTGCAGCAGCTGTTTTAGCCATTGAGGCTGCGCGCACTTCATGTGCTCTTCCCATATAATCAATACCACCCTTCAGTTTTCCTAGAGAAATACCTGTGACATTATAGCAAAGACCTCCTTTGATGAAAAGAAAAAATGCTTTTTCAAACGCATTTGCTCACATTTCCGATGCGGATATTTCTGGCGCTTCCAGATACTGGAAATGCTAGAATAAGACTGTTATGGCAACGTATGTGATCAGCGATCTGCATGGCTGCAAAACCGAGTTCGATCATATGCTCAAGGTGATCGATTTTCATCCTGACTATGATGAGATGTGGATTGTCGGGGATGTATGCGATCGCGGTCGGGATTCGATTCCCCTGCTGCTGGAGATCATGCACTGTCCTTCGATGCATCTGATTTTCGGCAACCATGATGTGTGGCTGGCCAGATATATTCCGGAGCTGATCCGCGGAAAGTCAGATGAAGGAACCCTCTATATGCCGACGATGTCTGATGATTTCGTAACCTGGATGAGCTATAACGGAGGCCTTTCGACCGCAGATCAGTTCATGGATCTGGATGAGCCGGCCTGCTATGATATTCAGAACTATCTGCAGGAACATAAGCTCTATCAGTTTCTGGAAATTAAGGGAACGAAGTACCTGCTCGTGCATTCCGGGCTGGGAAGCTATTGCAGAGCAGGAGTCAATCCGGCTGAAGTGCCGGAGTTTGAACTGATCTGGCCGCATATCGGCATAGAAGATAATCCATATGAAGATGTGACGATGATTGTCGGACATATGCCGACATTTCTATACGGAAGCCAATACGACGGGAAAATCATCCGCGGAAAGAAGAAGCCGATTCTGCATATCGACTGCGGGTGTGTCTACGGAAGAAGGCTGGGATGCGTTCGCCTGGAGGATCAGAAAGAGTTCTACGTTCCTTCGACCTACCCTTATCTGAAAGTCAGAACATGAAAACATGCAGGCTTCAGCGGCCTGCATTCTGATCCTGATCAATCCAGCTCTCAATCAGAGAGACCATATGATCGCGCTGACTGACATAGGGTCTGGGCTCAAAGGTTTCTGCCTGTCTGAGATACGGGCGGATATCCGTCAGATCTCTCATGTAGATCAGATATCCTGCCTGTTCGAAGGATTCCAGCAGCTGGGTCTGATGGTCATTGACATGTTCGTGATACTTTGCCAGTCTCGCTGCGGCGAGAATTTTTTTCTTTTCACGCAGCGCTGTCATGATCGTGCCGACGCCGCCATGGGTGATGATGAGGTCCGCCTGGTTCAGGTATTCCGCAAACTTCTGCTGATCAATATAGGCGATCACTTCCATATCGCTGCTCTGATAATCCGTGAATCCGGCCTGGACCACGACCTTTCCGGTGATGGCGCCTTCCTGGATTGCCTGTTCCACCGCATCGAGCAGCCGGGTGAATTTCTTGTCATTCGTTCCCAAGGTAACGAGAATCATCAGAAGATCCAGCCTCCATAGACGGCATTCGGGTATACCTTCTTCATGCTTTCCCACTGCACGACAAAGAGGTCGGCAATCGGATAGATCATCTTGCCTGCCATGGTCGGAGTCTGGCTGTTTGCCATCGTCTCGATCCAGATGATTTTCTTATGGAAATGATGTGCGATCCTGCACATCGGCACTGCCGTATGAGTTCCGGTCGTGATGATGTAATCCGGTTTCAGCCGGAAATACAGCACCAGCGAGCGAATGCAGTTATACGTGAAATGAAACAGATAGGTCCAGGGCTGGCTCTTCGATCCATAAGCCAGAAAATCCACTTTGTCTGTTCCGTATCTGTCTTTCAGGCTCAGGTTTGCAGGGGTCTTTTCGGTAATCAGATGAAAGTCGCACTCCGCAAACATCGGAGACAGCTGCAGCAGCTCGGTCAGATGACCGCCGGTACTGGAGATGAAGAGTATTTTCGTGTTGGGTTCCATAAAATAAAAAATAAGGTACACAGAATTCTGTGCACCTTAAGTATACACTACTTGCTGAGTGCCTTGCGGACAAGTTCCGAAACTTCTTCCTCAGTGGAGCAGTTCAGCGCCTGTTCGGCAAGCTTCTGCATCTCTGCATAGGAGAGGCCGTCGATCATGCGGCGGGCGCGCGTAATCGAGGACGCGCTCATCGAGAACTCATCCAGGCCAAGTCCTAAGAGCACCGGAGCAGCCATCTCATCGCCAGCCATCTCACCGCACATTCCGCACCAGCGGCCATGCTGGTGAGCGCCGTCGATCGTATGCTTGATCAGACGGAGAATGGAAGGATTCAGCGGCTGATACAGATAGGATACCTGCTGAGACATGCGGTCAGCAGCCATCGTGTACTGGATCAGATCGTTCGTTCCGATAGAGAAGAAGTCTGCTTCTTCCGCAATCTTATCCGCAAGAACTGCAGCAGCCGGGATTTCGATCATGCAGCCGACTTCGACATCATCACCGACTCTGACCCCTTCTGCAATCAGTTTCTCACGCTCTTCGTTATAGACAGCTTTTGCTTCACGGAATTCATTCAGCGTAGCAATCATCGGGAACATGATGCAGAGCTTTCCGAATGCGGAAGCACGGAGCAGAGCCCGCAGCTGAACCCGGAAGATATCCTTGCGCATCAGGCAGAAGCGGATTGCCCGGACTCCGAGGAACGGATTCATTTCTTCCTCGAACTGATAGTAATTCAGCTTCTTGTCGCCGCCGATATCGAGGGTGCGGATGACAACCGGCTTGCCCTTCATGCCTTCAAGCACTTCCTTATATGCTTCAAACTGAACGTCTTCGCTCGGGAAGTCATCCTGGCTCTTCATGTACAGGAATTCTGTCCGGAACAGGCCTACGCCTTCGCCGCCATTATCGATGACACCCTGCACATCTGCCGGAGATCCGATATTTCCTACCGCAAGGACCTTATGACCATCGGTGGAGACCGTCTCCCGGTTCACATAGGTCTTCAGCTCTTCCTTTTCCTTCTCGAAGGCTGCGGCCTTGGCTTCATATTCCCTGGCTTCTTCTGCGCTCGGGTTCAGGATCACCGTACCGTCAATGGCATCCAGGATGATCTCCTGGCCGTTTTCTGCCTGCTCCATGAGGCCGGCAATTCCGACCACTGCAGGAATTTCCAATGAGCGAGCCATGATGGCGCTGTGACTGGTACGGCCGCCGATCTCCGTTGCAAAGCCTTTGGCAAATTCCTTGTTCAGGCTGCCGGTATCAGACGGCGTCAGCTCTCTGGCAACGATGACAACCGGTTCCTTCAGCGTTGCGAGGTTCGGAATCTCCTTGCCTTCCAGGTTGCAGAGCAGACGGAAGGAAACATCCTTGATATCTGCTGCGCGTTCCTTCATATAGGCATCATCCATGCTTTCAAACATGGCAACCATCTGATCGGAAACATTCTTTGCAGCAAAGTCCGCATTCTCTTCTCCATTGCGGATCTCATCTTCAATCTGGCTGCGGAAATCCGGATCCTGGATCATCATCAGATGCGCATCAAAGATGGCAAGTTCTTCTTCTTTCAGGTTCTTCGAAGCAGCCGCTTTGATTCCCTCAATGTCCTTTACGGTCTTCGCAAAGGCAGCGTCAAGACGTGCCAGTTCCTTTTCCACATCCGCATGTTCCTGCTGTTCAATGTGAAGCACCGGCTGCTCAAGCTTATAGACTCTGGCAACCGCAATCCCCTGTGATGCAGCAATTCCTTTCAGCATGACTTTATATTTTCCTCCTGTCCGGTACTTTCCGAGATCATGTCCAGAACATCCTGAATTGAATGCAGATCAAGCATCTTCTGATCGGGGACCACGATATCGAATTGCTCTTCGACTTTCAGCATGAAATCCACGAGATCAATCCCGTCCATTCCAAGTTCCTCAAACGTGGTTTCCGGCGTCAGATGATGGTGATCCGGCGCATATTCGCTGACCAGCCGATCCAGCACCTCAAGATAATTCATAAGAGACACTCCCTGCCTTGAATTTTATCATTGTTCAGGGACATCCACAACCGGATTCAGAAACACGGCATGAAACAGCTCAGGAATTCCGATACTGCTTTCTTCTTCAGCCGATAATAAGTTGTCTTGCTCCAGTAAGCCTTGTACCAGTCTGTTTTCTCATTCCGGAACAGATTCTGCATCAGAAACCGTGAAGTAGGATCCAGCATTTCCATGGTCCGGTTAAGTTCCTGCATCCAGGAATACGAATCCAGCAGATCCTTTCCGGAGTGTTCCGGATCATCGGAACATCGGCGGATGATCATCAGGCAATGGATGGTCTGCAGCCGGATATATTCCATTGCCTCCTCGGTAGTTCTGACGTGCTTTTCGGAATCAGAAAGAGATTTTTTCGGACACATGGCATGAAACCTTTCTACCCCTCATCACCCGGAATCATTGCAGTCCGGAAGCCTGCGTGTCCTCATTATGATCGATCGATCAGACTCGTTCAAGGTGAGAAATGTAAACGCTTACTTTTCCTGGAATGATTTCCGGAATTCTACAAAAGCGGAAACGATATCTTTCCCTGAAGCTGAGGATTGTCTGCTTGCATGCAGTGACTGGAGCCGGTAAACTGATTTGCAGAAAGGAACTTTCCATGCGCGAAGAATACAGTTCTTCTCTTTCCATCCGGCGGATTCTGATTTCCCTTGCGCTGTTTGCAATGATTCCGCTGCTCTCGCGATTTCTGAATCACTATATCCGCAACGAGACCCTCTGCACCATGTTTGCGCTGAACCTCGGCGCTGCTTCCCTGATCATGTATGACTGGAATCTGTTCGGCCTCCACTGGAACCGGTTCAAGAAGCACTTCGGAGAATCCATGCTCTGGTCTGTGATCGGCTTTGCTGCACTCGGGCTCTGGTTCTATTTCAATCAGCACCTGCTGCATGGATCCGCCCTGCTGCCGGATAAAGAAACGCTTTCCCGCTATCCGCTTGCGGTGCCGGTCATCCTGGCAGCCTTCAGCTTCAGCCAGTCAGAAGTCGTGAATATGACGTTCAAGTGTCTGACAGATCATTTCAAGATCCAGACTCAGGAAGCAGTGGTCATACTGATGTCCGGATTTCTGTTCGGGTTATGCTTCACCCTGGCAGAAATCAGCTACCCGATTTCTCTGGCTGAGTTCATTCCAAGCTATCTCTATAATGTCGTTCTGGTGACCATCCTCTCTTATCTCTACAACCAATCCGGAAACCTGATGCCAGGCATCCTCTCGATGGGAACCGTTTATCTCATTCTATGCATTCAGCTCATGATATAAGGAGAACTCTGATCCTTGCCGAAAGCCAGGATCAGTTTTCTAATAAAAAAACGTCCGTCCTGATCATGGGACGAACGTTCTGACGCTTTACTCTGTTTCGATCAGACCGTAGCCGCCGCTGTTTCTGCGATAGACCACAGAGACCTTTCCGCTTTCATCGTCGGTGTACAGATAGAAGTCATGATTGGAAAGCTCCATCTGCATGATTGCTTCATCAAGATCCATGACTTCTGCTTTGATCGTCTTGGTCTTGACCGGAATTTCCGGTTCCTCTTCGATTTCTTCTGCTGCGAAAGTCTCGGCCAGCGAGCTGCGGTGCTTGCGGCTGAGGCGGGTCTTCTGACGGCGGAGCTGATCTTCCAGCTTGTCAACTGCAAGGTCGATCGCTGCATACAGGTCTTCCTGTTCGACTTCGGTACGGAGGATGCCGACCCTGGTAGGAATGGTAACCTCGATTTTCTGGGAATTCGGATACACGCGGACAACCACCCTAGCGGTGGTATCTTCATCAATCAGGAGATATTTCTCCAGCCCGGAAAGCTTCTTCTCGATCTTTTCCCGCATTGCCGGGGTAACACTGATATTCTTGCCGATAATCTCAAAACGCATAACTGGAACCTCTCTTTCTATTGTTTCTCTATGCGTGGAATTTTCTCAAAAGTCAGAGCACCTGCTCTTTCTGTTTCTTCTTCTGATTCTCATTGCTCTTTCTTTCTGATTTCAGTATAGCAGAACCAGCGTGAAAGCTTCGTGAATTCTGCTAGACAAAAGTCTGAAAATGATAAAAGCAGACTGTCCTCAGACAATCTGCTTGAGCCAGCGATAGACCACCGTCATCGCATAGCTGTCCATGCCGCAGTATTCCTTGAGATCCCGGATGATCTGCTCCCGGTCTGCTTCCTGGTCTTCCCGATCCAGATGGCGCCAGGCAAATACTGCTGCCATGCCTTCATGGATATCGAGATTCCGATAGCCCGGATCATCCATCATCGACATGATCTGCTTCAGATTCCACGCTCCCGCCATCCGGGTATCATAAACCAGGCCGGAAGTAAACGGAACCTGCAGATCCTTCATGCGGGCTTTCATTTCCAGGAGCTGCTGACGGTATTCGGGAAACTGGTCTGCGAATTCCTGCAGGCGGATCTTCTCCGCTCCTTCGGCATTATAAGCAATGATCGTTCCTTCGAGAGGAACCTCCTTCAGCAGAGATTCCACGAGGTTTCTGCGGTCATCATGAATGCCGAGGAATACCTGATGTGCAAGCGTTCCGTCTTCCTGCATGATATGCAGGCTGTATTCAAACGGCAGCACATCATACGGGTGCATGCCTTCATACTGCGGAACAGCGTAGCATTCCCATTCAAAATCCAGGAATGAGATCGGATAGCGGATATCGCTGAGCCAGGCCGAGAGCCCCAGATGGTCGGCAAACAGACCGCCGTTCTGATCTGCCCGGATCTGGGCAAACTGCTGACGGGTGCCTTCGATGCGATCCAGGTCTGCATCTCTGAGAAAAGTCCTTCCCTCCGCTTTCATCTGATAGCGATATCTGGAACCGATCAGGGTCAGGATGCTGTTGCATGGCTCTTTCTGTTCCTCTGGGAAGCATTGCTCATAGAAGCGGCATTTCTGCCTGCTGGCGCAGCGCGGCTTCCGCACTGGCGAGGGCACAGGGTTCTTCAGACTCTGTTCCATCGCTTCGAGCTGCATCGAATAGTCCCGCATGCCTTCCGCGATTGCTTCGCGGATCAGGACCGTCGGATGATTGGCCGCATTATAGAAATAATCCGTAACGGTAAACAGCTTCTCTACGTCAAGCTCGCCAGTCCGCTGATAGTCCCGGTTCAGATGAATCATGCGGATATTCTTCAGATGGATATTCAGATGCTCCAGCACCCATACCATGGCGCAATAGAACAGCAGATCATCCGCATGCGGAAATAGCCCGGGAAACAGGAAATACAGATCCCAGCCATCGCCATTGCGATGCAGAAACGGCACCTTGATCCGAAGATTCCGGTAGGCAAAGCGCGCTTTGATCAGCCAGTCTTTTTCCTGTAAGGCCTGCATGGCGGATTCCGGGGGATCATTGCGCTGTCCGAGGAACGGATCGCTGACCCCTAACTTGCGGGCGGCCAGATCTGTGACCTGTTCATCCAGGCGCACATAGCGCTCCCAGTCCTCTGACGGGAAACTCTGATCCAGCACGAACAGCCGCTGGCATCGATTGAATTTTTTCAGATCAGAAATATGGAACATAGGAAAGCCTTTCTGTTTCAGAATATGAATCTGCCATCCCGGAAGACCGGTTCTGAACTCCCGTCTTCATGGATCCCGTCTGCAGCGAGATCGGCAGTGCCGAACATGAAGTCTACATGGATCTGCGAGACATTGCCGCCATGTTCCTTCAGCTCTTCTTCGCTCATCTTCGTGCCGCCTCTGATCTGCCCCGGATAGCTTGCCCCGAAGGCCAGATGGCAGGATGCATTTTCATCAAACAGCGTATCCAGAAACAGCGTCTTCATCTGTGAGATCGGGGTATCATAGGAAATCAGCGCCACTTCCCCGAGCCGGTCGGAATTCTCATCTGCAGCAAGGATCTGCTTCAGAAATTCCTCTCCGGTTCCGGCATGGCAGGATACGGCTTTCCCATCCTGGAAAGCCACGCTGAAGTTCTCGATGCGATGACCTTCATAGAGGAGCGGCCTGCTTGCATAGACGATGCCGTCGACATGCATGCGGTCCGGCGTCGTGAAGACTTCTTCGGTCGGCAGATTCGGGTTGAACAGGCAGCCGATCAGGGATGCCTTCTCTTCTCCTCCGCCCCAGAGATGATCCGGTGCCAGCCCGACCGTGAGATCCGTTCCGAGGGCATTGTGGAAATGCAGTGCTCGAAAGTGCTTCTGATCGAGAAGATCGCAATGGCGTCGGATCGCTGCGCTATGTTCCTTCCAGGTTTGCAGAGGATCCGTTTCCGCATTCACATAGACGGTCCTGAGGATCGCTTCCCAGAGTTTTTTCTCCGCGGTTCCGGGATCTTTTTCTTCCGGGAATACCTGGCATGCCCAGCGGGCATTCGGAAGCGCCAGGATGCACCACTGGCCTTGTGAAGCCATCGTGTAGGCACGATACACCGCCATTGCGTTCCGGCGGCTCTTCAGGATGCGGCCGGATTTTGCCTCATCTGTCCCGGCCATAATGCCTGGCACCGGACTCATGATATGCAGGAATGCTGCCTTGCGCTGCTGCGCTTCTCTGACTCTTGCCAGCTGATATTCCGGAACGTTCTTCAGATCGCTTTCCTCGCCATAGAGCAGATTGATGCGATCTGCATCTTCATCCGTCCAGTTCATCCAGACTTCGCCTGCTTTGCACCGATAGGCCTCTTCCATGCATAGATGCGCAAACTCAGAATGAGTGACCGGGCAGGAAATCACGAGCAGCTGCCCTTCCTGCACATTGACTCCCGTCTGTACTGCAAGACGGGCATATTTTCTGAGCAGTTCCTGATCAGGCATGTGCTTCCTCCCCGAGCAGGTCCTGACCGCTCGTCTTCGTGAACGTGACCCGGGCAAAATCCCCCGCTTCATGAGGAACATCGCTGCGGAAGCGGACCATGCCGTCAACCCCATCCGGGGCATAAAGACAGGATCTGCCAAGATACATTCCGGTCAGTCCATCTCTTCCTTCAATCAGCACTTCTTCCGTTTTCCCGATCCATTTCTTCCGATCTTCCGATGCAATCTGCATCTGCAGCTTCATGAGCTCTGCCCGCCGCTGTTCCTTGACTTCCGGCGGCACATCATCTTCCATCGAATAGCTCGGCGTGTCTTCTTCCTTTGAATAGGTGAAAGCACCCATATGATCAAACCGCACGGCCTCCAGCAGCGACAGATTCTCGGCATGATCTTCAGCCGTCTCACCCGGGAAGCCTGCAATCAGCGTCGTACGGATCACGGCGGAATCAAACGACGAACGGATCTTCGCACAGCGCTCGATGATCTCTGCACGGCTGCCGCGGCGATGCATGGCTTTCAGCATGCGATCGCTGCCATGCTGAACCGGGATATCAAAATACGGGATCACATGGCGGCTGTCATGAATGGTCGCAATCAGATCATCCGGGATCTCATCCGGATAGAGATACAGAATCCGGATCCAGTGAATTCCTTCAACCTGATCCAGTTTCTTCAGCAATTCAGAAAGATGCAGCTTTCCATCCCTGTCAAACCCATAGCGGGAACTGTCCTGGGCAATGAGGTTCAGCTCCTTCACTCCGGAAGCAGCTAATTGTTCTGCCTCTTGGACCAGATCCTCTTCTGCCATCGAATGCAGCGGACCGCGGATATTCGGAATTGCACAATAGCTGCAGCGGTTGTCGCAGCCATCGGCAATCTTCAGATAAGCCATCCATGGCTTTCCGGAAAGCACGCGCGGAGCTTTCCCGTACGTATTCGGAATCTTCACGCCGAGCACTTCCGATAGAATCGAGCCGAGATTCTGATATTCATCAATGGAAATGAACCGGTCTACTTCCGGCATCTCCTGTTCGAGCTGAGGTTTGTAGCGCTTGGCAAGGCAGCCCATGACAATGAGCTTCTGAAGTCCCTCCTGCTTATGATCTGCAGCTTCCAGGATCGTGGAAATTGCTTCGCTCTTTGCGGATTCAATGAATCCGCACGTATTGATGATGACTGCATCTGCATCTTTCCATGAGGTCACGACCTCGATGTTTCCTGCCTTCAGGATGCCGAGCAGATTTTCGGTATCCACCAGGTTCTTGGCACAGCCAAGCGAAATGACTCCGACTTTCATATATTCTCCGATCTGTTTTATTGTAGCACACTGCTTCCGCCCTCAAAGAAGCATACGAAAGCCCGCTTCTGCTGCGGGCTCAGGGTTCAGTCAGCCAGAGTTCCGAACGGATCCCACGGATCCAGGACTTTCACCTTCTGCTTCAGCACTTTCTGCTGGGCATCCGTGAGATACTTCCGATCAACTGCTGCTTCATAGACATACTTCTCGAACCAGGTATCGCTGGCAATATAATAGCCTTCATGGGCAACCTGATCGCCCCAGGAATTCTCAATCTTCCAGCGGGTCGGCTTGCCTTTGACCAGATTGACGCCAGTCAGCACCATCGCATGATTCATGGCGCTGTGACGGGTATTCAGCATCTCTTCCTTCGTCATCGAAAGATCAAGATCGAAGGTATGCTCATAGTCAAACTGTGCATCATCCCAGAGGCCCGACTGACGGTTTCCATCCTTGGAGCAGTCGCAGCCGAACCAGACCGGGCTGCCATCCTTGAGCTGAGCAATGACTGCCTTCTTGAATTCTTTCATCGGCAGATTCAGATAGCGGATCTCATTGCCGGAAACGACATTGCCGATATACTTCACGGAATACATTCTGTGATATGGCTTATCCGCAGTCGGTGCATTGATGATCACCGCATAGCGGTCCAGATCTTCCGCAAGATAATCTTCATAGAATTCCTTCGGCGTGACCTCATACTCCGCATGGTACTTCTTCTTCGCATCGACGTATTCAAACGTGAAGCTCTTCGGCGGCAGGCCGAAGCAGTCCGCAATCAGCGTGTAGCATTCCGCCAGCACCTTCGTGCGCAACTCCTCGCGCTGATCCGGATTCAGGGCTTTTGCATCAGAAGCGAACTTCCGCAGTCTCCTGTTCAGAAGCTCATTCATGCCTCTGGTATGGCTGGACTGATAGGTTTCCGGCATTGCAGTCTTCGGGCAGATGCCGTATTTCTTGACAAGCGAGACGACCATATCCCACTGACCGCCATCGCCGACGCCATTTTCCAGAAGCCATTGCAGCGTGCGGTCGTCATAAGCCTGATCAATCTGCTCGAGCACGCAGTTCATGAACCAGTTGCACTTCTCAAGCTTGTCATAGAAGGCAACGTAGTTCTGGGACAGCTCGAACTGCTCGATCCGGTATTTCTTTGCGATCATTTCACGCAGCACGTTCATCGAGCTGAAAATCCAGCAGCGGCCGGACTGCATCTGGTTGACCGCCTTCATCGTCTTGACTTCGACGGAGAACAGGAACGGATTGGCTTCCTGTGCTTCGAGTACGTTTGAGATGGAGGCGATATCGGTCGTCGTCAGGGCATTGCGCACCACTCTTGCCTTGTCATTCTTCCGGTAGTCTTCCTGCATCTGTTTCAGCTCTTCCATCTGAATCTGTTTCATATATTTCCTCCTCAGCTTCTTCCTGTAAACGTTCTGCCGCACTTCGGGCAGGTGATTTCCACTTTGCCATGATGACGCGGCACGCGCACCATCTGTCCGCAGCCCGGGCAGAGGCTGTATCGGTGTTCCTTGTCTTTCACGTTCTTTTCAAGAACGAGAAACTGCCTGCGGATTTTTCTGGTATGTTCGAGGAATGCAGCATTCTCACTGGACCGCCTGACGATATTCTTCGAAAGGCTGCGATAGATGATATAGATCAGTAATCCTTCCGCAAGAAGCACTGACCAGGTCAGCCGGCCGATCGTGCCGGCAATCTCCAGCACTGCTGCCAGAATCAGCAGAAAAGAGCTGAGCTTGTCATAGCCATATCTTCCCTGCATGAAACGGTACAGGTTCCGCTGTAATTTATTCATGAAGCATCTCCTTTCCCGGCTGAATGAAATACCGGTATCTGAGAATCTGGCAGATGGAGAGCGTAACTGCGCAGCCTGCCATGACGTCGCTGAGATAATGCATGCCTGCCATGATCCGCGAAAGTGCGACCAGAAAGGTATAGAGCACTGCAAGGATCCATAATCTTCCTGGCTGAAGTTTCCGATCAGCATATGGCAGCAGCGTGATCCAGAAGATCATTGCTGCTGCCCCGGTATGCCCGGACGGGAAAGACTTGAACAGATCATTGGTGAAGGAAAAACCACCGGGACGATACCATGGCACGAACGAAACCGAAGGATCTGACAGAGAGATGAAACGGGGTCTGCCCCAGATGATCTTCAGCACCTGGATGATCAGGAATGACGCGATTCCCATAATGATTCCTGCTTTCGCCGTCTTCTTTCCATTTTCAGTTTCAATCGGATACCGCTCTGCTTCCCTATCCAGCAGAATCCAGAACAGCAGTCCAGACAAGCCTGCAGCAATCAGCTCAGGAAGATTCAGAGTAGTGATTCCGATCAGCTGAACTCCTGCCGCAGTAGAAAGAACTGCTGCGATCACCCGGTAAAGAAGCCGATGTCTGACCCGGCTGAGGGACAGAAAACAGAACGCCGGGATCAGAAACAGCGGCAGCGGTCCGGCATGCTTGCCGGCAGCGATCAGCGCCTGCCAGCCATGAGCGGTCAGATATTCCGACACGGCCAGATCCTTTCCGGCAGCGAGCAGAAATACCAGCACATAGCCAAGCATGATCCAGAGTGTCCGCTGGTTCTTCACTTTGGTTCCTTCCGTTTCTGTTTCCGTTTGTCTTCATGCCGGTTCAGAAGCGCGAACCAGACCAGTCCGAACAGAAAATACCAGAGAAATACGCTCCATAAAGGAGTGGAGGAGACAATGCCCTTTCTGGCGTTGTTCAGATCGGTGAACAATGCTCCTGCAAGTCCCAGAATCAGGGATTCAATCAGCACGGTTATACGTTTCTCATTCTTCATCTCAGATTTCCATTTCTGTAATACCAAGTATGGTAGCACAAACCGAACACTTCCGGAATCATTCTGAGCTATGATAATGGACATGGAGGCAGACTATGAAATTTGATCTTTCCAAGCGGTACTGCTGGTACTTCAATGAATTGTCGAAGATTCCCCGCCCTTCCCGCCATGAGGCAGCGGCAGCAGCCTATGTCAAGGAATTTGCAGAGAGTCATCATCTGGAATGCTGGCAGGATGAATGGGGCAATACGATCATCTATAAAGCCGGTTCGAAAGGAAGGGAGCAGGAAGAGATGGTCATGCTGCAGGGCCATCTGGATATGGTTCCTGCCTGTGCCCCAGGCGTAAGGCATGACTGGGAGAAGGATCCGCTTTCCCTGAAAGTCGTCGGCGATGATCTGATGGCAGATGGGACAACCCTCGGAGCGGATGACGGGGTTGCAATTGCTTACATGCTTGCAATCCTCGAGGATGATTCTCTTTCCCATCCGCCTCTGGAGTGCGTATTCACCGTCATGGAAGAGATCGGCCTGGAAGGAGCGCTGCATCTGAAGCCGGAGAATATCCGTTCCCGCAGAGTCATCTCGCTGGATGGGGGCAGCGAGACTTCCACGATGTGCTGTGCCGCCGGCGGCATCAAGGGCGCGATTTCTGTGCCGGTGCATAGAGCAGCCTGCTCTGGCTTTGCCATGAAGGTTTCGTTTTCCGGATGCCTGGGCGGTCATTCCGGGATTGAAATCGATCAGGAACATGCAAATCCGATTCTCCTGCTGGCAAGATTTCTGAGCGAGCTGGAGGAACAGAAGGTCCCTTTCCGTCTTCTGAACTGGAACGGCGGAGCCGCGGATAATTCAATTCCGCAGTACTCAGAACTGCAGCTGGTCAGTGAACAGCCCGAACCTCTCCTGAGTGCATTCAGGAAATTCCATGCCGAAGTGTTTACGGAATTCGGACCGACAGACCCGGGCATGAATCTCACGATGGAACCATGCGAAGCATCCCTTTCAGCGCTGGACGAAGAGTCTGAGAAGCGATTGATCGCGCTCATGAACCTTCTTCCGAACGGAGTAGCACAGAGGAACCTCACCCTGAACATTCCGGCTACCTCAGACAACGTCGGAACGATGGAACTGAAGGAATCGGAAGCGGTCATCCTGTTCCGGATCCGCTCGCTTTATGAAAGCGGACTGGACGATGAACTGCGGAAAATCCGGATTGCCGCGAAGCTCAGTCAGGCAGACGTCGAAGTCCTGATCCGATATCCGGGATGGAATTATCATCCGGAATCTGCCTTGAGAGATGCACTGAATGCGCTGATTCAGAAACATTACGGAAAAGACCTCGTGATCGAGGGAACGCATGGCGGCAACGAGACCGGGATCTGGAGCGGCCTTCATCCGGACAGCGATATCATCTCGATCGGTTCCGTCGAAGAAAAGATCCACACGCCTGAGGAGCGTCTGGATCTGAATGCATTCGACCGGATGTATCACCTGCTCATCGAACTGCTGGAAGTGCTCTGATTCAGAGCACTTTTTCTTTCCGCTCTGCAAACCATCTGCTGAGCTCCATCTTGTGCGCGATCGACAGCACGATCAGATGCAGCAGCTGACGCTCTTCATGACTGCTGGTTACAGGGTTCTCACTTCCATTCAGCACCGCCAGCAGCTCCTGGCGGAACCTCGTATACGCATTTTCGGTATTGCAGTACTGCGCAGAGATGACCAGAGCTTTTCGGATCTCATCAATGGAAAGCACCTGCTTTGCAAGGACGATCATGAAGAACATCGCAATCTGGTCGCGGCTGTAGGCCTTCTTCACTGCTTTCGGAACGAGCTTCAGCTTCACATAGTTGGAGATCATCGAACCGGTAACGGATAGTTCCGGATAAGAATCCAGATATCCATTCAGGTATTTGACGACCTGATCAAGATAGAGACCGACATCCGGGATCTGATCATATTCCGGAAGAAAGGACTGATCGAGTTTTCCTGTTTCCATAGCTTTACTATAGCTTTCGCAGTCTTTCATGTCAATGTTTTCATATCTCTTGACAGGTTATATTATAACCGATATAGTGATCAATGTAATCGGTTATGTATTAACCGATATGGAGGTATTTTATGACAGTAATGGATCTGAATCATCCGGAAGGAATCTTTGTCGCCAAAGACAGGATCAGTGCTCTGACGCATTTCATCGGTTTTCTGCTTTCGATTGCCGGGATGCCGGTTCTGCTCATCCATGCCTCCCTGCTTGGAGCAGAAGAAGTGCAGATGATCGGCTATGCCGTGTTCATGTTCTCCATGATTCTGCTGTACGGGGCAAGTGCAGCTTATCATTCCTTCCATGTCAGCACGAAGATCGACCGGATTCTGAAGAAGCTGGATCACTGCAGCATCTTCGTGCTGATTGCAGGAAGCTATACGCCGATCTGTCTGACTGCATTGAAAGGAGCCTCAGGTGTCCGGCTTCTGGCAGCGGTCTGGATCATCGCCCTGCTTGGCATCGTGTTCAAGCTCTGCTGGGTCACCTGTCCGAGATGGATATCCTCCGTGATCTATACTGCGATGGGATGGGCTTGCATCATGAAGCTTGACGCACTTGTTTCCGCGCTTGGGACCGGATTCTCCCTGCTGCTTCTGGGTGGTGTGTTCTATACGCTTGGAGCAGTGATCTATGCCAGGAAGAAGCCGCTGTTTGCACATGAAAAAGAGACTGGGTTCGGCAATCACGAGCTGTTTCATCTCTTCGTGATGGCCGGCAGTCTCTGCCATTACCTGCTTGCTTACCAGGTTCTGACCAGCTTGCTGTAATCAGCCGCCGGCTGTTTCATCATTTCCGTACAGGATCTTCTGCTTATAGAAATCGGAGTTCATGGCAAACTGGCTGTTCATCCAGTCTTCCCCTCGCAATTCCACCAGGGTCGGCGTATCGGAATACAGATCCGTACCCAGTCCCAGCCGATCGCCTTCAATCTCTGCCCCAAGGGCGGAGAGCGTCGTCGGGAACAGATCAATTGTCGCAAAGGTACGGCGCTTTGCGGTTTCTTCTTTCTGCGAATTGAGGACGCAGACATAAGTCTTGCGTTCATAGCCGGAAGGCATATCGGAATAGTACTTGCTGTCCATGCACAGATGGTCGCCAGACAGCACGATTACGGTGTCCTTGCCCCAGTCCTGCTCCTGCACCCACTGCACGAATTCTGCGACCCGCTTCGAACTGCAGGCAATGACATTGCTGTATTGCTGGGCGTACGTATCCGGACAGTCTTCGCAGAGATATCCGCCGGTGAAGTGGGTATCCACCGTAAGCAGAGTCAGATTGAACGGCTGATCCCCCTCGGCAAGCTCTGATGCCTTATCCTTGGCGTACTCAAACAGCTTCCGGTCTTCATATCCCCACCAGACAAAATAGTCTGACGGGATCAGCCCTTTGTGCTTTGCCCAGTAATAGTCATCAATCTCAAAGTCACCGTGTTCCCCGAAGAATTCGTTGCGATTGCCGAACTTGGCATCGCTGCCGAGCATGAAGACATTCCGGTATCCGTTTGCCTCAAGGATATCGCCGACCGTAACCGCTCCAGGCAGAAACTGCTGCATGCTGCCGCGGCGGTTTGCCATCGCATTGTCCACGCCGAGATATACGCCTGCAGACTGAGCGGTGATGCCCGCAATGGTCCAGGTGCAGTTGGTCAGCGGAATGCCGCCATTGAGCACGCCGGTTTCTTCCCCCTCGAAGTTGTCATTCTCAAAGGCAAGCTGGGTGAGTTCCGGGATGGCATTGAAGGCCTTCCCGCCGCCGGAAGCTTCATCGGCAGCAGAGATTTCCATGGATTCCATATAGATGTAGATCAGGTTCTTCTTTTCTTCCGGGAACGTGATCCTGACTTCAGAAGGATCGACATAATAGTCATCGAATACTTCGGCATCGAAGTTCGAGTTGACCAGATAATCATAGACCCCGTAGTTCCACCAGAAAGAATCGACGACGACGCTGATCGCGACGATCGCAGCAATGACTGAAGTCCAGCGAAGCCAGAAGATGGAGCGCATCCGGAATTTCCATTTCTTCTGCTCCGGGTGCTTTCCCAGCCGGACATACAGGAGCGCAAGCACGATGCCTGCCGCAAGGATGATGCCTGCCCCTAAGCCCATGCCTTCAAAGAGATCGCTGAACGTGGACCAGTTGGTGCCGGTGAGGTTCGTATTCATATGGAACACCAGCTGTTCCATCGAGACGTCCTTGAAGCTGCTGCGCAGATACGTATAGCCGATGTCTGCCGCGATGGCAAGCAGGCCGAGCAGAACGATCGGAATCTGCTTCACGACGATGGTCCAGGTCTTTGCCGGCGTTCCATCCGCAATGTGCTTCTCGCTGTTTCGGGCATCGAGGAACATGAATCCCAGCATAAAGGCAAGCAGAAGATACAGATCCCGGAACAGCGTGGAGACGATCTGCTGGCGGACTGCAAGCATATCCAGCAGCTGGCTGCCGATCGTGATCGCATATTCGGTATAGAACAGCTCATCCTTTCTGGTCATGACCGGATCCTGCGTATTCGTATTCCAGGAAATCGCATCGATGAGCGTTCCGGTTCCGGGGTCATAGACCGTCAGATTGATGCCATTTCCGCCGGCACTGCATTCGTCTCCGTCGATGCGGATCGAACTGCGGTTTCCATGATAGACCCCGGCACTGGTCATATAGATCCGATGATCGTTGATCGTGAGGTATTTCGTCTCGGTCGTATCGCTGAGTTCGCTGAAGGTTTCTCCGTTGTATGCATAGGCGAGATAAGCGCTGAAGTAAGTGCCCTTGTGCGGCGTCGTTTCGATGCCGGCATCGTGCATGGCCTCTTCCATCTCATCACTCCAGCCTCGCCGGCTGTCGCCTTTGACGCTGAACAGCAGCAGGTATCCTTCTTCCTGATACTTCTTCACGGCTTCTGCAAACGTCATGCTGTCTTCGAAATAAGCATTTTCCGGATGCGTGAACGTGGTTTCGGAATATGCGTTCAGAGCGCTGGCATTGAAGTATTTCATGAACTGGATGCCCCAGTAGTAGAATGCATTCAGGTCCGGACTCTGGCTGATGACAGTGATGGTATCCTGACCCTTCTGCTTTCTGGGCAGTTCGATGGTGATGCATGGCTGGCCGGAATCAGTCGTATCGCTGACGCCTTCTGCGGCGGGATCAGAATACGTTCCGGTTGCGGAAAGCACCTGTTCTTTCCGTTCGGTCTGGCTTTTTTCCGGAACGAACAGCTGCAGCCGGCTGGAGCGCGGTGCAAAGGCAAGCACGAGACTTGCGCCAATCAGGATCGAGAAAAGAACCTTGATCCGTGTCTGCATGGTACGGGATTTCATAATTAGCGATTATACCAGCTTTCCAGAGTTTTCTGATGCCCGGAATCTTCCAGATCCAGAGAAAGTGCAGTCAGGGTTAAATACCCTTCTTTCAATTTCGTGACATCTCCGCAGAAAGCCGGATTGCGGATGGCAAGCTCCTTGTCATCCGGACAATGCAGGTTCTTCGAGCCATCGGGATTGTCCGTGATCAGAAGCGGTCTTCCGTATTCGCGAACGCCATCCAGCGAAGCAGCGAGAATGCCTTTCCATTGCGATCGGGGCAGATCCGGCACATTGACGTTCAGCGTATAGCTGCAGCAGTCAGGGTCTTTCAGGTACCGTTCCAAAAGCTCAATCGCCGCATACGCTGCGTCTTCATAATGCACTGCCGGATCATTCAGCGAGATGGCCATGGCTGGCTTACCGAGAATGGTTGCTTCCTGAGCAGCAGCGACCGTCCCGGAATAGAATACATCCGTGCCGAAGTTCGGCCCCTGGTTGATGCCGGAGATGACCAGATCGAACTTGCCGGAACACAATCCGTTCAATGCCGCATAAGTGCAGTCGGCCGGAGTTCCGCTGATCGCCCAGGCTTCTGAAGTTCCCGGAAAGACACGTTTTTCTGCATGCAGATCATGCAGGAAATACGTGGCAGAATGACTTGCCGCGCTTCTCTGCCTGTCCGGGGCAGCGACAGCTACCTCGTGCTGCTGCGAAAGAACCCTGACCAGGGTCCGGATTCCTTCGCTTTCGATTCCGTCATCATTGACTGCTAAGATCCGCATCTTGTACTCCTCCGGGAGTCAGATTATCATAATTTCCATGAAACAGAAACCGAATCCGGAGGTTTTATCCTATCTGAACTGCTGTCTGAAGCATCTCAAGGAAGATGGGCAGAATGCCTATCTGGATGCCTATGTGACGAAAGATACCGAAAGAGCGATGCAGAAAGCACTGAAGGCTGCCGGTCAGAAGGAATTCGACGGTCCTGAAGAACAATGGCCTTCCCTGTTTCTTTCTGCAGAAGAATGGAAGCGCAATCCCTATTATCAGAATATCCGCCTCGATCTGGCCGCCGGGGACGGATTCCGGTATGAGAAAGAATGGATTGAAGGCGGATACCTGTTCAGCTCTGATGCGATCCAGAATGATCCGGAGAGATCCTGTGCAGACTGGATGAAGCTTCGGGCACTGGATCAGGATGTCGAAGCAATCTACCTGTACCAGAATGAGGAAGACTGGATGATGTGCGCCCCCTCAGAAGCAGCCACGAACGATCCCCCTGCCCTGAAAGCGCATGGCGATGTGCTGACCTTCGGACTTGGCATCGGCTACTTCGTCTATATGGCGATGCAGAATCCTGCTGTCCGTTCGATCACGGTGGTTGAGAAGTCGCCGCAGGTGATCGCAATGTTCCGGAAGAACCTTCTGCCGCAATTTCCGGATCAAGTTCCTCTTCAGCTCATTGAAGGAGATGCTCTGGACTGGTTCCGGAAAGAGACGCTTGCTCAGTATGACTATGTCTATACGGACATCTGGCGTTCTTCCGAAGATGGTCTGGACTGGATGGAAAAACTGCTGGAACAGACGGTTCCAGGAATGGAACAGGCAGATTTCTGGATTGAGGATTCCTGCATCCTGCCGATGCGGACCTTGCTGGTGATGGCATTATATGAATGGTTTACCGGCAGACATCAGGAGACTGCCCCCGGCTGGCAGAGGCGCATGAAGAAAACAAGAAAGTATCTTTCTTCTCTGAAACAGGTACCTGACGATCCGGAGCAGCTGAAGAACATGCTGTATGACCGCATGGGATACCGGAAAATCCTGTCCCTCTGAAAAGATCCCTCCGCAAGCGGAGGGATCTTTCATTTCAGGCCATAGCCCCAGAAGGAACCATCATTTGTCTTGATGATCTCGCAGGCAGCTTCGTCTCCTTCGGCAGCTCTGATGCAAGACTCATAGCCGCCTTCGCCTTCATAGATCGTCCGATAGGAAGAAAGATCATCTGAAAGCACGACAGAGCAGGGCTGATCCGGGTCTTTTCCTTCCCTGCAGGTGGTACTTTCCATGGAAGGAGCAGGTTCACTGGAAGCAGACGGAATCGGGTCCGGCGTATTGAGCACATGGACCGTGATCGGAATTGCCGTTTCATTGCCGGAAAGATCCGTGCAGACGATGCTCGGATAATAGTCGCCAGGCTGTTCATAATTCACATATCCCCTAAGGGAAGTCGGCAGCAGGCCGTCCACGTCATCATAGCCGGAAATGTTGGAGAAATCGATCGGATTGCCGACCGTGGTGGAAAACTCATACTGGACCATGTTGATATAAGGTCCGTTGGTATCACCGGAAGCTGCTGCAGTGCTTTCACTGCCGGTGCATCCAGCCAGAATCAGCAGGCACAGCAGAGTCGTCAGAATAGATTTCATAAGGATATTATACGGCAGAAGCAGATTAATCGCCTTCCCAGTTCTGCATCGGCAGGCGAAGCTCGTTGTTGTAAACATCCGTCAGCACATACGTATACATGCATTTCTGGCCGCGGATCCGGTAGGTTCCTAAGGTCAGGATTCCGTCATACGTGACTGGCGTGCCGATGCGGTAAGAATCCTGATAGGTGCCGCCATAGGAATAATAGTCAGCCGTAAACTCAATCGTGTCTCCTTCTTCCAGCGGCAGAATCCTGGAAGAAACGCCATCCTCGTAATTCTTCAGGACTCCCGTTACCTTGCCATCCGGATGATCCTCTGTGAATTCAGCAAGCAGGAATGCCTGCTCTCCATTGAGCAGAATCGGAACGCTTCCCGTGGTGACATAGGAACCGGCTGTGCTGTCATACTCATCGCTCAGCATCCGGTAGGATACTGGCTGTCCTTCGATCGAAAGCCAGGTTCCGTCATAGTCCACCAGAAGATTGCCATCCTCATCAAAGCTGAATACATTGTCGTTTCCAAGATCGATATACCCATAGCCGTCATCCACCCAGACATTCTGCGTGATCTGGCGGATCAGGGACCACTGGCTCTCGGAGAGATGCAGAACCTGATTGCCGCCGGCTTTCGTGACAGCAAGTTCAGACGTATCGAACGTGCCGCGATCGGAAAGCAGAGAAGCATACTGACTGAGCAGATCGCTGTCATAGCTGTTTCCGCCAAGCAGAGATTCCAGAGTGCTTCCATAGGAACTGGAAGAAGCCGGGGCAGAAGAAGCTCCTGTCAGAAGACTCAGAATATCTCCGGAAGAATAATTCCAGGAGTCATTTCCGTTATAGGAACTGTTTCCGCTCAGCAGGCCGAAGATGGTCGGGGTCGAGGAACCGGTCACGATCTGGCCGGAGGCTTCCAGGGTCGCAAAGGAACGGATGGCTTCGGTATAGGCATGATCCATGCCAATATCCTCATAGATTCCGGCAGCCTGTGTCACGTATTTCGTGCGGCTGTACGGGAAATAGATCGATAAGCCGCTGGCATCGCTGATTCCGCTGGTCCGGTTGTATTTCAGAGAAGAGCGGACTGCATCGCCAAGCGCTTCTGCTTCCTCACTGCCGAGGTTTTCACAGAAATGAACCAGATCAATCTGATCGATCCGGCTGGAGGCAGCGAATTCTCTGGTCACGGATCGTGCATCTGCGACTTTCTGGTACTCCCCCGCCTGGATTTCCTCATTCAGGGATTCTGAAAATGCCTTCAGAACCGGCGGGACGAGCGTTTCAAACTCCGCCAGATCCGTGATGGAAAGAGTCATCTTTTCGCCGGCTGAGGAATTCGCATTGATAAAGTCATCGATGATCTGCTTTCCGAGTTCGACCGTGGAAATCGCCGGATGATCTGAGAGGGCAGTAATCCAGTCCGTATAGTACCAGCCGGTCCCTGGTTCGGTTTCTTCCGAGGCGATCAGATAATCGGCATACGGAGAAGCTGCCAGAGCAGTTTCGGCATTGGCCATCAGGCATGCATCAAAGCCGACTGCGTCAAACTTCACTCCTGCATTCTTCAAGGCATCCGAGAATTCTGAAATATTCATCGTTCCGTTCGGATACAGTTCGTCGTGGCCATATCCGCTCACGGATCCGCCGCCATGGTCCCAGAGAATCAGAAACAGCCGATTGGAAGACGGATATCTGGAAACTCCCTCCCTGATGAAATCGGTCAGCGTATCAGGATCTGTCATATCCTGGCTGGAAGTGCTGCTCACCCGCTGCAGCTGATGGTCTGAAGTGACCTCATAGACCTCATTGTTCCGATCTGAAACCACATTGTTCTTCCAGTGTTTCGTTCCGCCGGTTTTGATCAGAATATGAACCTGATCTGATTTCTCTGCCTTCAGCATTTCATTGAGATCGGAAGTAGCCATCCCATACTGAGACTCCAGATCCGTTCCGATCATGTAGACCAGAATGGTCGCTTCATCCGTTCCGTCATTGCGCAGCGAAGTATACTTTGCCCTAGCCTCAGCTGACACGCTGAAGTCCGGAGTGCTCATATCGGTATCGGAATGCTGAGCCTGCGGAGGCTGGTAGCCAGAAGAAGTGAAACTGCTTCCCGGCACAGGATCGCTCGAAGTCACATCGCCCAGATCGCAGGATGGCATGATCAGAAACACGATCAGAAAAATCACCAGCAGCAGGAAAAGACCGGAATGCCTGCCCGGCCCGCGCCCATAGCCTCCGGAATAGATCCGGTTTCCGGAAGCGGATAAGCGTGGTTCAGAGGATCCGGAATTCAGACCGGATCCGTGCCTGTTCACTGTTCCTGATGATGTCGGCGTTCCCCGCTTTCTGGAATGCGGTCTGTTTTCTGGCATAATCTCTTCCCCGTTTCTGCTTTCATTATGCCGCGGGGCAGAGCGAAAGAAAAGGATCTGAACGAGTCAGACCCTTCTGTTTGCTTTCCTCAATACCAGAGCGGTGTCCAGTAGGAAACGGTATTCGTGCCGTCGCTGTTGCACGTCTTCAGCCAGAGAGAAGAATCTCCGTACCAGGCGTCTCTTCCATCGGGAAGCGTCACCGCGCCATTGTACCAGGAGACACTCGGATAATAGCTGATGTAGACATAAGTGGTGCTGTTTCCGTCTGCGTCGACGATCTTCATCGTGGAACCGACTCCGTACTGCTTGATCACCTCGAAGCCCTGAGTGTTATGATCCGCAATCAGCGTAGATCCGCCATAGGACTCTTCCACCGCAGAATCTTCTGCATCGGTAATGGACTGCACGGCATAAGCATCAAACGGGTCCGCCCAGTTCAGAGCAACACTGAATCCGTTATTGAAATAAATTCTGCCGCCGGTCCCCATGGACTCCTCTGCCTGAACCGCAGCTCCTCTGACGCTGAGGCTGGCAAAGCTGAGCAGGAACGCTGCTGCTGCAATTGTTTTTCTGATGATCTTCTTCATATGTGCTGATCTGTTCTCCTCAAGGATCTCAGGTCCTTATTCATCCTCCATCGGACGCACTTGAATCATAATTCATTCCCCTGAAGAATGCAGGAAAACCGAAGGAATAATTCCAAAATCAGCGCCATGAGAAGACTGAAAAATGTAATATTTCAGCAAAGATAGGATCTTTTCATACGTTATTTATCGGCTTTCTGAGCAGCTTATGCATATTATTCTGAAGTCATCCCATGTATATGCCAGAATTCTGAACAATTATTTTCAGCAATTAATTGATGGGATGAATTAAAACAATGCTGGCATAATTCATCCCATTTCAGCATCAGAGCACCGTTTTTTCAGCAGATTGGTCCCACCATGGTCCTGCCGATCTTCCTCTGCCAGAAAAAAAGCCATGAGCACGCATGCCCATGGCAGAAGCTCAGAACAGGATGGTGACCAGGCCCATGAAGGAAGCCAGGCAGAGCACCAGCTCCAGGACCCACTGGCCGACTGCATTCCATTCAAAGAGATGATAGAACTTCAGGAACATCACGGTTTCCGTAAAAGGGTTGAACAGCACCGTGAAGGTCCGATAGAATGCCGGCCCGGTGATGTACGTCAGAAACGGGGTGCACAGCGGATCCAGGAAGACAAGAAGCGTCGTGATCATCATGATTCTCATCACCTGTTCTTCCCGGGTCTTTGCAAAGATGATCAGCAGGATCAGCCCGCCCCAGCGGAAGATATTCAGCACGATTTCCAGCCAGCTGGAATGTATGAACAGATAGTCTCTGGCATCCCCCACTTGAGTGAAATCCTGGAAAAAATAGGAATACGGTGTCGCTGTCCAAGGTCTTGCAAGCCTCAGATACAGCGAGAGACCGGCAGCCGCGGCGGGAATGATGCCGAAGAGGATGAGAGGACCATGATCAAACAGCCATTCTTCGATCAGCGTGATCCAGCGGCGGAACGGTTTCCGATAGCGGAAGAACAGGAAGGAAAGATAGAACAGGAACAGAATCCATCCCCCTGCTTTCGTGATTCTCGAAAGCAAGGCCGCGGAATACAGCACATAAGGAGCGAGATAGCTGAACAATTCAAAGAACGAACGGATGGTCCGGTTTTTCAGCTGGTAAGCAAACAGCCCGTAGAGAATTGCAATGCCGGCAAGCCCGAATCCGTTATCGCAGGCAAGTCCTGCCATCAGCACCGGAATCAGCACATACTTGATCTGCTCATTGCTTTCCTGATGCCATCTCCAGATCACGAAGAGTGCTTCCGCCATCATCAGTTCCGACCACGCCGTGCCTAGATATGCCGTGCTCAGATGCCAGGAAACATAGTTCTCGTAGGTAAGCATGAATGCGATGATCGAGAATTCAAGCCAGTGATTGCGCAGATGGAAGCTGCGGACGACATTCACGATGAACATGGAGCTGATGATCGCAAATAATAATCCTCCGCCGACCATCTCTGAGAAAACATAATCAGCCGGAACCGCCGAAAGAGACAGCAGATGAAACAGCTCATTGAACCAGGTAAGCACTCTCAGAAACTGCGGATAAACCTGGAACATTCCGGAGCCGATCTCATTGGCATGAACCAGGAAATAGCCTTCCGGGATGCCTCCTGAGACCATGAGATTCCGATTCGCCAGATACAGAAACAGGACCCCTGCCAGCACTGCGATCAGGGTTTCCTTCCTCTGGAGATGGGCGAACGCTTCTTTCGCATTGCCGCAGGTCATCCAGACTGCAGCTGCCAGCAAGGCCGTGGTGACAATCAGAAGATAGAGAAACGGCCAGTTTCCAAGCTGAGCCGGATAGCATAACACCTGCAGGCATGCCATCAGAAGAGCAAAGCCGATCGGGGCCGAGAATCCTTTCCGGTCAATGCCGAGCAGTCGTTCAAACCAGGAGCCTGCGCCTTCAGAGATCACGATGACTGCAAGCGTGATCAAGGCAGTCCGAATCATCAATTCCGCCATAATAAAGACAGTATACCGTTTCTAAGCAATAAAAAAAGTGGGGACAGCGGGACTTGAACCCGCACGGTGTTACCACCAAAGGATTTTAAGTCCTTTGCGTCTGCCGATTCCGCCATATCCCCAGCTTTCAGAAAAAAATGGAGGTTCCTGCCGGAGTCGGACCGGCGGTCACAGAGTTGCAGTCTGTTGCCTTACCACTTGGCTAAGGAACCATCCGAAATTTTTGGTGCTCACTTATTATACGAAAAGAGTGTTCAAAAAGCAACGAAAAGAGAACCGCCATTCCTGCATGAGCCAATCAGCGCATCTGGCTCAGCAGGAACAGAAACGCGGAGTTGTAATAGATCGCTGCTTCATTCACCGAATAAGCACCATATTCATCCGCATAGACCTTTGCCGCAGGCAGATCAGGCGAAAGCGCCTGCGTGACATCATCTTCTCTGGAGCTGTCCGGTCCCCCTGCCAGGGCACCAGGCAGAATCGTGCCTGAGGAGCTGGCAAGCCGGCTGTGAAGATGAGCAGGACTGGAGATGCCGAATGTGCTGACAAAGCACAGATTGAGGCTGTTTCTTCCGAGCAGATAGCTGATCTGTTCCATGGCCGCGTTCCGGTACTTCTGATTGCCAGTCACTGACCAGGCCATCGCAAGGATCGTTCCATCCCCTGCCGCCAGGGAATTGCTTCCCCAGGAGTATTCATTGAGGGCTGTGTTGTATCCATTATCAGAAGAGATTCCGGATAGCCGCTCTGCCTGGGCAGTCAGCGAGGAAAGCAGATTCTGATACAGAGCGGCATCGGCAGTTTCTGCCTCGGGGCTGGCAAGGAACAGGAAAGCGCCATAGGCACCATTGTCTTTCCAGGAAGCACCCTGTGCACAGGCAGAGTCCGCGGCATACTGTGCAGAAGCAGCCTCCAGATAGCTGCGGTTTCCGGTGGCCTTCCATAATGCGATATCGAGGAAGAAACGTGCATCATGATCGCTGCTGTCCAGATACAGGCCGGCTGTATAGCCTTCCGGGTTCGTGGTGATCGTGGTTTCAGGATTCTGCTCGAGATAGCGGAAAGCTTTTTCCGCAGCTGACTGGCACTTTGCCGCATAGTCGGGATCAATCTGCCTGAAAGCGATCGAAGCCAGGGCATAGGCAGCGCCAGCGTCGGCAGTCGACGTTGTTTCAGCAGGCATCAGGATCAGCGGCAGATGATCGTCTTCGGGCCTTACGGTATCGCCTGGATAGCTTTCGGAGACGACTCTTGCATAAACGCCGCCGGAGGAATCCTGCATTTTCAGCAGCCAGTCAAGTTCATAGCGTGCTTCATCCAGGATGTCCGGGATGCCATTGCCGGACTCAGGGCTTCCGGAAGCGTCATGGAAAAGATCCGGATTCAGCATCCACGACAGCAGCAGATCTGAGGCTGCTTTGGCTCCGGTCTTGGTGTATCTGCCATAGTCTCCGGCATCGTGCCAGCCGCCGGACACATCGACGGTCTGATCCGTATAAAGCAGGGTTGCCTGATCCATATGGCAGATCGCATGGGCCAGGTCCCCTGCCCAGCTTCCGGAAGTATCCATTCCGCACCGCTGCAGGCTGAGCAGATGCAGCAAGGCTGCAGAAAGATCGGCATACGGATCCTGAGAGATCGAAAAAATCGGAGAGACGATCCCGATCTGGGAGCGGATATAGTATGTGCCTGGTTCCCTGACGGAGGAAAAATCTCCCCACCCGTTGACTTCGCCGGTGCTGTCATTCTGCTTCTGATTCACGATGGCACCGGAATAGACAATCTCATTGGTTTCGGCATTGACGACATCGAACAGATCGCCGGCATCATAGATGAACGTGCAGCGCTTTTCTTCCGAGGCAGGATAGCCTGCCTGATTCACGCGGATCGCTTCAGTTCTGACGGAGGAGATCAGACGGATTCCGTCAATCGTGATTGTATGCATGCCCTGGACTTCTGAAGAACCGTCATTGCCGATCTGAAAAGCGATTCTGGCATTGAACGTCGTAGCACTGCTCTGATGGAAGGAAAGTTCCTGATAAGTCCGGTCACCGGTAAGAACGAGATCCTGCGTGAAGAGGACCTGACCGGATGAAAGATCCTCGACTGCAACCGTCGCTCTGCGGTTCACTGTAGAAGAGATGTTGAAATACAGGGTATAGTCTGCTCCCTGCTCTAGCGGAATGCCATCCCGGTACAGGAACGTATCGGCAAACGAAGTGCCGGGAGAACTGATCGTGATCGCATCCGTATCAAAGGTCAGGGAGGATGAAACAGAAGCGTCCGTCGTCTGAACCGTCCAGCCGGAGGAAAAGCCGGTGGTATTGTCCGGCTCCGATAACTTGCTGGAAGAGCCTGCATAAGCAGGAGAAATCAGTGCCTCATACGAAGAGGACGCTGCAGAGGAAGATGGAGTCGCAATGGCAGCTGCTGTTTCCGAAGGAACTGCAGAAGCAGTTTCAAGCGGAGCAGCAGGACGGGAATCGTGGCGGATCAGGACAACGACTGCAATGATCACATCGATGATGATCAGAGCAAGGATGAGTTTTCTGACGTTCAGACTCAGGTTCTTTTTCGGCATGCGTTGATTATACCATCGAAGCGAAAAAAAACTCCTGGCATCCATCGATACCAGGAGCGTTCTGTGAGATCAGTTCACGGACATCTTGACTCTGGTCCAGAGATCAGCGAGCTGACGGGTCAGTTCAGCATTGAAGTGGAATACCTCATCCTTGTCATAGCCTTCTCTCGGGATATAGGCATCATTTTCATAATAATCTCCGCCTTCAGAGGAAAGCTCATCCATGACCTTCAGATTCGGGCTCGTATAGCCGACCTGAGTGCTGTTGGCAAGGGCAGTATTGTAATCCGTGACATAGTTGATGAACGCATTTGCCAGACCCGGGCATTCTGCATTGGCAGGAATGACCATCGCATCATACCAGATATTGGTTCCCTGATCCGGTTCGATATAGTCCATGTCCGGATTTTCTGAAAGCACATATGCGGCATCGCCGGAATACATGACCGCAATATCCATTTCTCCATTTGCCATGCCGTCGATGACTTCATCGGTCACATAGGCAGGAGACGTGGTCTTATTCATGTTCTGGAGCCATTCATAGGCAGCCTGGATTTCATCCGGATCATCGGTATTCATCGAATATCCCAGGGCCTTGAACGCGATCATGAACATATCTCTCTGAGAGTCATAAGCATAGATTCTGCCCTTGAACTGCTCATCCAGCAGGATGTCCCATCCCTTCTCCTTGATGAGATCCGGATCCACGACGGTCTTGTTGTAGACCAGACCCACGGAGCCCCAGAAATACGGAACAGAATAGAGTCCATCCGGATCATAGGCTTTGCGTTTTTCAAGGACATCCGGATTGATCTGATCGAGATTGGTCATCGCACTCTGGTCGATCGGCTGCAGCATCTTCTCGCCGATCATCCGTTCGATCATATAGTCAGAAGGAATAATGACGTCATAGGCACTTCCGCCCATGAGTTTCGTATACAGGATCTCATTGGACTCGAAGACGTCATAGTTGACGGTTGCGCTGTACATCTTCTCGAAGTCCGGGACGACATTGTCTGCGATGTATTCGCCTGCATTATAGACGTTGAGAACGCTGCAGCCGAAGAGTTCTTCTGCATCGCCGACATTTTCCACGGCAGTGCCGGAGCTTCCGCACCCGGTCAAAAGTGCTGCCGGCATCGCACCAGCCAGCAGGAGCTTAGTGAGTTTCCAGTTCGATTTCATGTTTTTTCTTCTTTCTATCCCTGACTGCGGGAACTACATTGACGATGATCAGGACAATGGTGATGACATAGACGATGATGGCAGAAAGCGCGTTGATCGTCGGATTGATGCGCTTGACATTGGAATAGACATAGATCGAGATATTGCTGATGCCAGGGCCGGTCGTGAACAGCGAGATGACAAAGTCATCAAAGGACATCGAGAAGGCAACCAGAGCACCGGCGATGATGCCGTCCTTGATCTGCGGAATGATGACCTTGAATACCGCCTGAAGCGGCGTGCAGCCAAGGTCCAGAGCGGCTTCAGCCGTATTCGGATCAAGCGAGCGCAGCTTCGGCATGACCGACAGCATCACATACGGGATGCAGAATGCAATATGCGCAAGCACCATCGTGGTGAAGCCGGTCTGGATGCGCAGCGACGTGAAGAACAGCATGAAGCCGATCGCCGTGACGATGTCCGGATTGAGCATCGGCAGGTTATTGACCTGGGTAACTGCTTCGCGCAGCGTCTTCCGGCTTTTCGAAAGGCCGATCGCAGTAATCGTTCCGACCAGGGTTGCGACAGCAGTGGCGATCACCGCGCACAAGACCGTATAGCCGATCGAGTTCATGATGGTGCGGTCGCTGAACATGCGTTCATACCAGCGCAGGGAGAAGCCGGTGAAATGCGAGAGCGACTTCGAGTCATTGAAGCTGAACAGCACCACATAGAAGATCGGGAGATAGAAGAACAGGAGAATCAGAAACAGATAGAATTTCTCGCTCTTTTTGGTTTCGTGTTCCATCAGTCGGCCTCCTCTTCATGAGATTGCTTATCGAATCTGCGCATGAGATACATGGAAATCAGGATGATGACAGCCATGATCATGGAGATTGCAGAACCGAAGTTCCAGTCTCCGGTCGAGATGAAGTAGTCTTCAATCAGGTTTCCGATGAGCACGAATCTTCCGCCGCCGAGCAGTTTCGGAATGAAGAAGGAAGAAACAGCCGGCAGGAAGACAAGCGTGATGCCGGAGATGACTCCGGAAAGACTCAGCGGAAAGATCACGGTCCGGAAAGTTTCACGGTCATTAGCGCCAAGATCGTGGGCGGCAGTGATCAGAGCCGGATCGATCTTGCTGAGGGCGGTATAGATCTGCAGGATCATGAATGGCAGGAAGTTGTATACCATGCCGATATAGACCTGGGTTTCTGCTGAAAGCGGAGAATCTGACAGGATGCCTTTCCAGGCATAGGTTCGCACAAGCATGTTGATCCACATCGGCAGCGTGATCAGCAGCACCATGACAGCCTGGCTGTGCGGCCTGGATTTGGCCATGGCATAAGCAGCCGGATAGCCGATCAGAATGCAGATCAGAGTTGTGACAAATGCCATCTTCAGGCTGCGCCACAGGACGCTTGGAAAGACGCTGTCGGAAAAGAAGCGGGCGAAATTGGAGAACGTGAACTGGAAGGTCAGCACATCGTTGCCCTGCGTCGTGAATGCGTAAAGCACAATCATCAGCATCGGCACGATAATCATGATGATCATCCAGACTACGTACGGATAAACCATCTTGCTGAAGGACTTCATAAGCTGCTCTCCATCTTCTTCATGACATGGATATCATCCGGATCCCACTTCAGGCCGATCTTCTGACCGACTTCGAACTTCTCCGTCGTCTCGACCTTGAGCTCGCGGCCCTGGGTGCTGAAGGTAATCGGATAGTCGCCTTCGGTGATGTTCTCATCATCGAAGTCATACTTCACGTCCCAGATCTCGACTCTGGAATTGTCTTCCATGTTCCATGCATAGGCATCTGCCCAGCGGATCAGATCTGTATCAAGCGCAACGGATTCCTTGATCTCATCCACGGAGCGGTAGAAGTCAAAGGCCTGGATGGATTCCTCATTGGACATATCCTCGACTGCCTTCGGCTTGACGACATTGATATTGATCGTGATGCTGGTGCCCTTTTCGGTTGAGAATGTGCACTGATAGACTCCGACTTCCGGCTTCAGATCATATTCGACTTTGGCCAGGGAAACATCTTCGTCATCATCATTCCATGCCTGGGCATTGGCCCGGGCAATGATTTCGCTGTCCGTCAGGTTCGGAACATCTTCGACGTCCATCAGGAAGGAAGTCGCGCTGATGCGTTCATGGGCTTCTTCATTGATGACATCGCGCTCTTTCGTAACATGCATCGTGACGGTCTTGGACGTGCCGGAGCTCGTCTCGGCAACGACTTCATAATGGACTCCCTTGAACAGAACCGACTTCACTTCGCCATTGAGCAGGCCGCGGTTGCGTTCGACGATATTGATATCTTCCGGACGGATCATGATATCCACTGGCTCGTTTTCCCGGAAGCCGTAGTCGACACATGCATAATCGGCGTCATCAAAGGAGACCAGCCGATCCTTCTTCATATTACCGTCGATGATATTCGAATCGCCGACGAACTTCGCGACATATTCATTGACCGGTTCATTGTAGATCTCGGTCGGAGTGCCGATCTGCTCGATCGCACCTTCGCGCATGACCACGATCTTATCGGACATCGTCAGCGCTTCTTCCTGGTCGTGCGTGATGAAGATGAAGGTAATGCCGACTTCCTGCTGGATTTCCTTGAGTTCCAGCTGCATTTCTTTTCGAAGATTCTTATCCAGGGCGCTCAGCGATTCATCCAGGAGAAGCACTCTCGGTTCATTGACAAGAGCTCTCGCGATGGCAACACGCTGCTGCTGGCCGCCGGACATCAGGGTGACATCCTTATGCTCAAACCCTTCCAGGCCGACCAGGGAGATCATACGCATGACCTTCTGATCGATGATGTCTTTCGGCTGTTTCTTGATTTTCAGGCCGAAGGCAATATTGTCATAGACATCCAGATGCGGAAACAGCGCATAATGCTGGAATACCGTATTGACATCCCGCTTGTATGCAGGAACCCCGGCGATGTCCTCGCCATCCATGATCACATGTCCTTCCGTCGGTTCCAGAAAACCTGCGATGATGCGCAAGAGCGTCGTCTTGCCGCAGCCGGAAGGACCCAGGAGCGTAACGAATTCATTCTCGTAGATATCAAGCGTGATCCCCTTCAGTACCACCTGCTTGTCAAACGTCTTCACGACATTCTGAATCTGAATCAGTTTCTTAGCCATAGCTGTTCTTCCCCTTCTTTTTGAAACTCAGAAAATCGGCGGTGTGCTGATCCACAGCACGCGGGCAGGCTTATCTGCCCTGTTTTCCAGATAGTGCGCTTCGTTTCCCCGGATATAGAAGTTTTCCCCCTTGCGGACAGCCAGTCCTTTGCGCTGGCTTTCCCGGCACAGATAGATCTTTCCGGCAATCACGTATCCGAATTCTTCCCCTTCATGCGGATCAATCGTTTCCGTCTTTGCACGCGGGGCAAGGTCGACGATGATCGGCTCCATCTTGTTCTTCTGAGCATTCGGAACAATCCAGTGGACCGTCTCCTCCTCCCGCTCATCCGTGAATTCATCACCCGGCCCGAACACCACCTGCTCTTCGGTCTCTTCGGCGAAGAACTTCGACATATTCGTGCCGAGTGCCTCGGTGATGTCCTCAAGCGTCTGAACGGAGGGAGACGCCAGATTCCGTTCCAGCTGTGACAGGAATCCCTTGGTCAGCTCGGTCCGCGAGGCAAGTTCTTCCAGCGTAAGATCATTCTGGATCCGCAGCTGCCGAATCCTCTTTCCGATATCCATCTCCAGCTCCTTTCTGTTTAACCCCAGTAAACAATCGGTTTGCAATTCCGAAACAGCAACATTATATCCGAGCAAGGTTAAAAATCAACACTATTTCAAACAAATTGTTTAGTAATTATAAACGCAGTCCAAGGTCAGAACTATTGCCCCTGATAAAAAGCACCCTCAGGTGCTTTTCATGGATTTCCTGATTCCTGCGCCGGGTGCGAAGAAAAGCAATCTCTTTCCAGTGCGGCGAGAATTCGCTCGATCTCTGCCAAACCGGTTTTCTTTCCGCTCATAAGCGGTTCATAGCCAGGCAGATTCTGATACATTTCCTGCACCATGCATGAAAGAACCGAACAGGTTCCGATCGGATACAGAGATGCTGCACCGCATGCAGGATCCTTCAAAGCAGCAAGCAGGAACGCTGCTTCCTGGAAAGATACGGCCTCTCTGAGCTCCTCTGAAAGTCCGCTGCAGAAAGTCTGAATGAATCTGCACTCTGCCTGATACCGTTCATAGGGAGTTCCCTCTTTCCGGATCTTTCCTCCCATTCGAGAGATCCCTGCCTGCAGCATTTCTGAATCGATGGCAGAGAAACGATTCGGCCCATAGAGGGTGAAGATCGCTCTGGCGATCGGTTCAGAGAGCCACTCGGAAAGGATCGCATAGGTACCCGGTTCTTCATGACCGATCCAGAGTTCGAAGAAAATCCTGTCTGCTTCTGCCCGGTTCATTCCGATCCAGGTACAGACTTCTGCAATCCTCCCTCGTTTCAGATCGAGGCCGCAGTGATAAAGCGCATAAAGAACAGAAGAAGCCTGTTCTCCGCATCCGATCAGGCAGGGATGCCAGTCCAGATCTCTGAGCAGAAGCGAAGCATCTGCCAGTTTCTCCAGGCCTGCTTCCCGATCCAGTGCAGTTGCGACCGGATGCGGGCTGCCCGGGGCTTTCTCTCTTACCCAGGAAGAAAGCCTGCAATAATCCATCAGTTCCGTTTCCAGAAGAATGATCTCCTTTCTTCTCTCCTGTTAGAAGAAAAGAACGAAGTCTCCCTTCAGAAAAGAAAAAGAGACGGATTGCTCCATCTCTCTCATCTGCTTCAGCGGATCTTCTCGACTGCGTCCTTGATCCCGGCTTCCGGCTGGAATCCGATGATCTTGGAAGTCAGCTGGCCATCGCGGAATCCCAGCAGCGTCGGGATGCTCATGATGCCGTAGCGCTGTGCAATATCCGGGAAGTCATCGACATTGACCTTCAGAAAGGTCACATCATCATACTGCTCGGAGACCTTGTCGACAACCGGTCCGACCATCTTGCACGGTCCGCACCAGTCAGCGAAGAAGTCAACAAAGACAGACTTGCTATTCTTCAGCGCGGAATCGTATTCTTCACTAGATTCAATTTTCTTAACCATTGGTATTCAAACCTCCTTGCAAGATGATTATTCCAGAACCCGCTGGTTTTTCCAAATGAAATGCTCAGAGCTTCGAAGCGGCGCCTTCATCGAGGATGACTGTGACATCCGGATGCTTCTGCAGGATGGATGCCGGGCATTCTTCCGTGATCTCGCCGCGGATCATTCCATAGACTGCATCTGCTTTGTGCTCTGAGGTCGCAATCAGCACAATGGCACGGCTGCGCATGATTGTTGCCAGTCCCATCGTGATGGCACGCTTTGGAACGAGGTTGATATCATTGCTGAAGAAGCGGGCATTGTCCTTTCTTGTCTGTTCCTTGAGGTCCATCAGATGGGTCAGGGAATCAAAGGATGCGCCTGGTTCATTGAAGCCGATGTGACCATCCGTACCGATGCCGAGTACCTGAAGGTCAATGGTATGGCCTTTCATGGATTCTTCATAAGCTGCACATTCTGCTTCTTCATCTTCAGCGTCGCCTCTTGGCACATGAACATTCGCATCCGGAATGCCGATGCCATTGAAGAGGTTTTCGTGCATGAAAGTCCAGTAGGACTGTTCATGGGTGCGGGGAATGCCCACATATTCATCAAGATTCCATGTCAGAACCTTGCTGTAGTCGGTTCCATTCTCGTTATGATCCTTGATCATATTCTGGTAAAGTCCGACTGGCGAAGATCCGGTTGCCAGTCCGAGAACCGGGTTCTCTTTCTGCATGGCTTTCTGCATGACTTTGAAGGCTTCCAGGCTGACTTCGTCATAATTGTTTTTTACGATAATCTTGAACATAGTTAAATCCTCCCAGCTTTTCGCACCCATGATCTTAGCACGGTTAAAGGAATGCGTCTTTGACGTTTCGGGTTATTTTCGTACAGTTTTCGTCAGCTTTGCCCAGTTTCCTCTTCTTCTCCCTCATAATTGGAGACAGAAGGCCCGTAAGCACCATCTGCGAAGAAGTCCAGTTCCAGGATTTCTCCGGAGATCTGCTTCTCCTTCGTATAATAGGCCATTTCTTCCGCAGCCCTGGTTTCATCATATGGATGACGGAACGTATACGTATTGTTCATGAAATCCCAGATGTAATCATCCGTCTCCCAGCGATCCCATTCGCTGAAGAAGAAGCCGCGGTAGTCCGGATCAAACAGGTTATTTCCGAGAATAGTCTTCGTATCAATCGAGAATCCCCATAGATCTGCTACAGTAGGAACCAGGTCCAGAACAGTACCGACCTTGTCATAGACTTCCGGTTCTGCCGCAGAATTATAGAAATACAGGTCGGTATAGCGATAGGAATCTTCATATTTCCTTCCGGTTTCCTGATAGAAGTTTCCGTCACTGTAGAAGTTCAGGCCTTTGGCCTCATGATCTCCGAACAGGACGAACACGACATCGTCGAGCTTGCCGGCATCAGAGAGCACCTGCATGAAGTCTGTGAGACACTGATCGAGATCCATGTTCTTCGCGAGATAGATGGCATAAGCGTCTTCCAGATCCGGATATTTCTCCCTGACTCTGGCGAGTTTTTCAGCAGTGACACCGGGAGAAGTTTCAGAATCATATGGCTGATGGCCAGAATAGGTAATCCAGTATGCCATCCATGGATCCTCATTCTCTGCATAGATCCATTTCAGCACATTCATGACTTCCGAGTCACTTGCTTCATTTTCAACCCCGATCCGATAGCTGTCGTAGAACTCCTGATAGCCGAAATTCAGCATCGTGACTGCGCGGTTGTAGTAGGTCGAGTAGTTATTATGATAGGCATATGCCTGGTAGCCTGCCTGCGTGAACATCCCTGGCAGAGTCGTGACATAGGCATTGGTCGGATACGTGTAGCAGACTGCATGACCCTGGCTGGAAGGAATCAGCGAAGTATTTGCCATGAATTCCGTATCGCTGGTAGAACCAGGCAGAGCCGGAGTATTGAATCCCTGAATCCGGATTCCTTCGGAATACATCTTCCACAAAGTCGGAGTCAGCTCCTCGTCCAGCGCAGCATTGTTGAAGGATTCTGCCTGGATGAAGAACGCATTCTTTCCGGCAAAGATTCCGGTATGATCATCTGCAGCCTGTTCTTTCCGCTGTGAAAGGAACTGCTCTATCTCTGCTTTTTCTTCCTTTCCGGTCACGTTTTTATTGAGAAACGTCTGTGCATCGCGATAGGCAAAAGGAATCAGCCCGAATTTTTCGACGAACTGGTTGGAGTTCGGAATGACATTATAGATATAGTAGTCGGTCAGGTTTTCCTGAAAGCCGTCCTCCTCTGCCCGGGCCGCTTCAATCATGCCCCGATAAGCTTCATAATGCTTTGCTGCAGGGAAGAACAGCAGGCAGGATCCTGCCATTGCCAGAAGTCTTGCCCGTAACCGGAAAACTTTCCGCTCAAACAGGAAATAGAGCACAATGAACAGAATGGTAACCGCAGGATAGATCACGAGAACTGCAATGTCCTGCCTGCTCACGAATTCTGCCGCACTTTCTCTGGCACCCCACACCTCGCTCAGAAGATCGGCGACGGTATTGAAGCGGAAATAAGACTGAAACGCCTTCCGGTAGCACGTCTGCGCAATCAGGTAGGCATTGAAGATTTCTCCGTACAGAAGCATGAACCAGCGGTTCAGCATCGGCCCGAGAAACCAGATCAGAAAGATCGCAATGAGCAGATAGATCGAGAACAGCTCGGCCTCATAAGCAGTGCTGACGGAATAAGTCTGCTTGACGAAGCGGAAATAGAATACATTGAAAAACGTATAGGCAAGTTCGATCAGGAGATACCGGATTGCCCTTTTGCCTGATTTCGACAGCCGCATGCTCAGAATACCGAGATCGACATCGAGGTCCTCCAGGTTTCATGAGGCTTGAGCCGGATCGTTCCTTCCCTGCGTTCAAATGGCACCCTGACTTTCGTGAAGTCCGTATGGGAGTGCCATGGCTCGATGCATACGAATGGCGCATTCGGAGACCAGAAAGCCACCCATTCATACTTCTCGGCATGAACCTTCACGCCATGTCTGCCATCCGTCAGCGTGAATTCCGTGCTTTTCGGATAAGGGATGATGATGGTTTTTGCCAGCAATGCGCGATCCAGCGGAATATCCAGGCCGCCATGCATATGAAAGTCGCCGCTGGAGAATTCCTCAGGCTGATTCAGTTCGATGCACCAGTCATCCCATTCTCCTTCTAACGGGCAATTGAAGGCAGGATGATAGCCGAAGTTGAATGGCATCATCTGATCATTCTCATTCGTCACTTCCGAAGTGATGGTCAGGGAAGCCTGATTCAGTTCATACGTATTCGTGAGCGTGAAATGAAACGGATACTGCTTCATGGTTTCTTCACTGTCAGAAAGCTTCATGACTGCCTTTGCATCAGTATGCTCAATGCATGTGAAATCGGCATGGCGTGCAAAGCCATGGTTGCCCATTTCGTATTCTTTTCCGCCAAGATGGATCTTTTTGTCCCAGGTGCTTCCGACCATCGGAAACAGAGTCGGATTCCTCTGGGACCAGAATGCCGGATCTCCCTGCCACATGTACTCGAAGCTGGAGTCTGATCGCCTGAAACTGTGAATTTCAGAAGCGTGCTCCGAGATGCTTACCGATGCAAGTTCATTCTTCAGTTCAAATGTGCTCATAGTTCCTCCGTGAGTGTATGGATGATCTGCAGGACGCCTGCGTGATTGTTGTCCAGTTCCGTCACTTCATCAGCCTGTCTCTGAACAGCAGGAGCTGCATTCTTCATGGCATAGGCATAGCCTTCTGAAAACATCGGGACATCGTTGCCGCTGTCGCCGATCACGATCGTTTCTGATTTTCCGATTCCGAGTTTCTGCTGCAGGAAGCGGATTCCCGCTCTTTTACTGACTCCCTTCACATTGATATCAATCCAGCTGTCTCCGGAGGGAGATACTTCATAGTCTTCCCGAAGCGGCTTCAGGATGGTTTCGGCATCTCTGATCGGGTCATCCAGATCGCAGAGCGTGATCTTGCAGATGGAGTCTTCCACAGAAAAAAGATCATCCACTTCCTGGATCAGAAAGTACTTTGCATAGGAAAGCCGGTTCAGATAGGACATTCCCCAGGCGTCGGCATAGAAGGACTTCGATCCCGACAGCATGCATGCAGCATTCGGCATGGTATGAACAAACGAAACAATCCGTCTGATATCTTCCCTGCTCATCGTGACCTGATGCAGGATCTCTTCGCCATGGGTGATGACAGAACCATTTTCGGCGATCAGGTAATAGTCTTCGCTGATCCCATTCAAGGCAAGCAGGGCATTGGTAATCTGCCTCCCGGTGCAGGCCGCAAAGGCAATCTGCTTTTTTTTCAGCTTTCCTAAAGCCTCATTCATCCCTTCGGGAAGTTCTTTCTGATCATTGAGAAGAGTTCCGTCCAGGTCTGCAGCAAAGAGCCTGACTGATGTTCTGGTTTCCATGATTACTTGATTATACCATGGGGAAAGACCTGGATATGCTATAATCATCCCGAGCATTTTCAGCTGGATTTTTGATATGCTCTGAATTCACGCCCATGAGTAAGAAGAAGAAAACGACAACCTGGCGCATCAAAGCCAGCATCAGACGGGTCAGCAGACAGACGCTGCTCATGGTGCTGACCGTTGCGATTACCGTCATGCTCACCGGATATATTGCCCTTCTGCTTGTCCTGAAAGGTCCTTCTCCGACGGTTTCTGACATGGTCGTGTCAACGATGTGGGAAACCCGCAGAGGGAAAGCGATTATCAATGCACTGTTCACGGACGAAGAGATTGAGCAGATCCTAGCTCAGAACTCTGTCGGAACGCCGCAGCAGGCAGAAGTGACAGATGAAGATAACACGGAATGGGTGATCCCGGAAGATGAGAAAGATGATATCCAGGTCGTTGATATTCATGGCGGAACGTATTCCGGAAAGCTGATGATTGTCCGCGATCCGAATCGGATCGTGCTCGGCATCAACAGCGAAATGGGAGAAACGGCTTCCGGCTACAGCGTGCTGGACTATGTGAATTATTATGGAGCAGTGGCCGGCATCAATGCGGGCGGGTTCCAGGATGAGAATAACCAGGGAGATGGATCGATTCCCCAGCAGGTCGTCATCAAGAACGGAACAGTGGTTTACGGAAGCGATACCGACTATCCGTGCCTGATCGGATTCAATAAGGAAAAGCACCTGATTGCCGGGTATATGACCGCTTCGCAGGCGCTGGAATGGGGCATCACAGATGCGGTATCTTTCGGCCCTCCGCTGGTTGCGGACGGTCATGCATATCCGCAGACCGGTGCCGGCGGCGGTCTGAATCCGCGCACGGTCATCGGCCAGACCGCAGATGGGTCGATTCTTCTGCTCGTAATCGATGGCAGACAGCCGGATTCCATTGGTGCGACCTATCAGGACTGCACGGATATCATGCTTGAATACGGAGCAATTACGGCAGCGAATCTCGATGGCGGAAGTTCTTCCGTCATGGTTTATAACGGAGGAATCATCAACAGTGTGGTTTCGATGAACGGAGACAGGAGCGTACCTACAGCATGGCTGGTAAAGTGAAGAAGAAACCTTCCAGATCATACCAGCGAAGAGCAGCGATCGGAGTCCGGTTCTATCGGAGCCTTCTCGGAGTATTCCTGGTCACGGTATTCATCTGTGCAGCTGGTCTTGGCTATCTGTATTTCTGGCTGGCACGTTATGAGAAGCAGAGCGTGACCGGGGCGATGCGTGCTTATATGAAAGCCGTGCAGAACCGGGAATGGGATTCGATCTATGATACAGATTCTCAGTATTTCACAGAATTCAATTCCGAAGAAGCTGTTACCAGCTATCTGCTGACCCTGTATGGAAACGTGAAAGCCAGCGGCTGCACGTTCTCGCTGATGTCGATCGACCAGGGTTCAGGCTACCGCTACTATGATGTGTATTATCAGCAGGGAAAAGTCGGAACGCTCGAGTGCCGCAAACCAGAGGGATCGTCCGTCTGGAAAGTCCGCACACTCGTTTCCGGCGGGGCATATTCCTTTGATGTGCTGGATGGAAGCACCTTCTCCATCAATGGAATCGATATTTCTTCAGACTATGCTGACGAAGAGAGTCATATCCCCTACTGCTTCGAAGAACTGGATGAATCCGAGACAGAAAACCTTCCGTCTGTGACCAGATACACCGTGGAAAACCTGGTGCGGGAACCGGAACTGAAAACCGCATCGGGAGATATCGCAGTCCGGGATTACAGTTCCCTGCAGTATTATATCGGCAAGGCACCGTCCTCTGAGCAGCTTGAAGAATTCTCCGCTGAGCTTCAGGATACCGCCATTGCCTACAGCAACTGGATTACCGAAGATGGGACGTTCTACAATTTTGCAAAGCATCTGGATACGAGCACGAGTTTCTATCAGGATATGCTCGCTTTCAATAACCAGTTCTTCAGCACGCATTATTCCAATGAGATCACTGATATCAGGATCTATGATGTGATCGCCCTCGGAGAGGATGCCTTCCTCGGAAATATCTCGTTCACGCAGACCGCTACGAATGAAAACGGATCGAGGTCAAGCGACTGCAACTACCAGATCTACTTCATCCGGAAGAATGGCTCCTGGAAAGCAACGAGGATCTACAACATCAGCACCGACGCTTCAGACGGAACAGATCCGGCAGCAGATTCTGCAGCTGAAGCATCCGCTTCCCCTTCCGCAGAGACAGAATGAAAGAACCTGAGTCCTTCATGGATTCAGGTTCTTTTTTTCATCTGCAGGAATCCGGACTGAGCCCTCTCCTGTTACAGGAAATCAGGATTCTTCATAGCTGCGCACGCCATAAGAACCATTGTCCCGGTTCCAGGTGACGGAATCGCAGACCGTTCCGGAAGACAGATCATATACGACAACGCTGATGCCTTCATGATCATTCGTATATTCAATCTGATCGACCGTGATATCGGAAAGTTCCGGATCATCGCTGCTTGAGAGATAGATATAGTGGCCGCCGATATTCTGCTCCAGATACAGAGGTTCACTGCCGGTATTGATCAGAATGCTTCCCTGATACAGCAGGAAGCAACCGTTTGACTTTCCGTTCCAGCTGATGCCGAGCGGTTCAAACGCAGCTTTCAGAGAAGCATCTCCATCGGTCAAAGTACTGCAGGTAATCAGGATCAGCTTATCTTCAGAATTCTGCAGCAGCGAGATGTAATCACTCAGCCCTGTAATATTCATGTATTCCGGATCGCCATGTTCATAAATTGTCTTCCACTTGGAATAGGCCGTGGAAACCACCGATTCAAGACCATTCAGTTCTGCATAAGCCTGATTGTCAGGCCCGGAAGGATATACCACAAGATCGCTTAACCCATACATCGGATTATAGGAAGTCAGGAATTCACTGCCGATCTGAGGAACGACGGGATTCAGGTTGCCGGCTTCCCGCTGCTCCTTCACCCAGGCTTCCCGGATTCCATACAGATGTCTCGTATAGAAAAGATCTGCACACGTATCCCCATAGCGAAAAAGACTGAGCACCGAAAGAACAGCCAGGACGCTCTTACCGAGGGCAGGGAGCATCCCTTTCTGCAGCACGGAATATAACAGAATCAGATCCGCTGCAGTCAAAAGCAGCGTGGAGCCGAACATCGAACGATCATAGAGCAGCGGCATATGCGTAAGAACCATTGCGTAAACTGCCGCCGCCGACGCAAAGGCATATCCCAGCGCAGTCTTCCGTTCATTCCGATCTGCCAGGGCGATCAGGAGCCCGAACAGGATCCACTCTGCAATCTGACCGGGATACTCGGCGAAAACTCTGATGCCATCCGTCAGATTATGCGTGAAGGTATAGGCAAAGCCATTATCTGAGGTAAATGCCTGGCCGCGGATGAAATTGCCAGGGGCAGTGACCATGAGCACAAAGCCGATCAATGCACCGGCAAGCCCGGTGATCATCCAGAGCGGAATGCGGCGGTTCTGATGAAACGTATCGATGAGAATCAGAAGCACGATCAGAATCATTGCCCCGGCGGTATTCTCATTGGTCCATCCGGCGGCAACTCCCGCAAAGAACATGCCAAGGCAGAATGAACGGCGATGATTCCCGGGTTCATGGGATTCTTTCCGGTATACCAGAAGAAACGACAGCAGAATCGCAGCAGTCCAGAGATAATTGCAGGCTCCTGTCTCCCACAGCACGGTCTGGCCGAACAGCGGGACGGTCAGAAAGACGAAGAATGCGCTGAAAGCATAAACAGATGGAGATATCCTTTTCTGATCGCCAGCCCCATGAGCATTCAGCAGCCAGATCACATAGGCAAAGCAGATGGAATTGCATAGATCGAAGACAGGCTTCGGAAAGGAAAGGAAGATTCTCGCGATCAGATGTGCAACCGATCTTCCGGTCCAGGTGAAGTACTGATTGACTTCCCTTGCGAAGATATCTGATAGCCCGCTGTTCACGCCATAGCGGAAGTCATCACTGGTCGGAATTGCCAATAGGTTCAGCCCAAAAAGAAGCACAGCAGTCACCGTCATGACGCGGTGCAGAGGCGTTTCATAGTACGTCTTGATCCGTTTCATCAATTTCATATCGAAGACCTGTTTTTCTTATTATACTGCATGGACGGATACGGGAAAACTGTGCCGGATTTGTGAAGTTTTCTCGGTTCTGCGAATGAAATAGAGTACAATAAGCTCGGAACAAAAAGGAGGAAGTTTCAGAAGATTATGTCATTCATTGAAGGAATCAAGGAAAAGGCAAGACAGGATGTCAAGACGATCGTCCTTCCGGAATCAGAAGACGAGCGTACGCTCAGAGCTGCTGCACAGGTTCTCAGAGAAGGAACCGCAAAGCTGATCCTCATCGGAAATGAAGAGAAGATCAAGGCAGATGCAGCATCGTATGGCGTTGATGTCTCCGGTGCGAGAATCGTCGATCCGGAGAACTGCGCAGAGCTCGATCAGTACGTGAATCTGCTCTATGAACTGCGCAAGGCTAAGGGAATGACCCCGGAAAAGGCAAAAGAGACGCTGCTTGGCGACCATACGACTTTCGGTGTGGTCATGCTCAAGAACAATGAAGCAGACGGACTCGTTTCCGGCGCCTGCCATTCCACCGCAAACACCCTGCGTCCGGCTCTCCAGATTCTGCGTACGGCTCCGGGTGCGAAGCTGGTTTCGGCATTCTTCGTCATGGATGTGCCGAATTGCGAATACGGGAACCATGGTACCTTTGTATTTGCGGACTGCGGTCTGAACCAGGATCCGGATTCTGAGCAGCTGGCTGCGATTGCGGCAGATTCTGCGAAGTCCTATGAATCCTTGGTCAGCGGTCAGGCAAAGGTTGCGTTCATCTCCCACTCCACCAAGGGTTCTGCAAAGCATGCTCTGGTCGACAAGGTCGTCAATGCAGTGAAGGCTGCTCATGAAGAGTATCCGGAGCTTGTCTGCGATGGCGAGCTTCAGGTCGATGCAGCAATCGTTCCGTCTGTCGCAGCTTCCAAGGCTCCGGGTTCCCCGGTTGCCGGTCAGGCAAATGTCCTCGTCTTCCCGAACCTCGACTGCGGCAACAGTGCTTACAAGCTTGTTCAGCGTCTGGCGAAGGCTGAGGCTTACGGACCGATGCTGCAGGGCATTGCAAAGCCGGTCAACGACCTGTCCCGCGGCTGCTCTTATGAAGACATCGTCGGTGTCGTCGCAATCACTGCAGTCCAGGCTCAGCTGGCTTCAAAGTGATTTCCTTCTTCACGAAAGCGTGCAGGGCTGCCTGCATGCTTTTTCTTTTTGTCTTCCTGTCCGTATAATAGACTGCAGAAACGGAGCAGCCTGTTCATGATCAGAAACCTATTTGCTTCCCGCAGATTGAGAAAGTATACCCTTCTCTTAGCCTGTATCTATCTGCTTGGCATTTCAGCAATCCTGCGCGCAGATTTCAGCTATGGAGATGATCTCGGCAGAGTCCTGCTTGGAAACCGCGGGTGGACGCAGGAAAGCCGATATGTCTCCGAACTGCTCTCGATTCTGATGAATGCGAATCTCAGGCTGTCGGATCTTTCTCCCCTGCCCCAGATGGCTGCCTGCGTGATTCTCGCAATCTCCGGAATCCTTCTGCTCAATCTGTTTATTCCGGAAGAAAAGATCACGCTGTTAAAAGTTCTTCTGCTGATTCCCTTCGGACTGAATCCGTATTTTCTGGAATGTCTATCCTATCAGTTTGACAGTCCTTTCATGGCCTGTTCCATCCTGTTCTCGATTCTTCCGTTCTCCTTCCGGAAAGACAGAAGATCCTTTTTTCTCGCATCCGTGATCTTTCTTCTGATGATGTGCATGACCTATCAGGCCTCCGCGGGGATCTATCCGATGATGGTTCTGTTTCTGATCCTGAAGAGGACCGGACCAGAGGATGCTGAAAAGAGGTCCTTCCTGGTCACCTCCCTTTTTGCATATGCGCTCAGTCTTCTGGTATTCCGGTTCATCATGCGCTTTCAGGTAAGCTGGTATCCCACAGAGACCATATCTCTTTCTTCTCTGATCCCTTCCCTGTTCAGCAACCTTTCCAGTCTGTACGGGCAGATCCGCAGCGATCTGAATCCGATATGGAAAGCATCGGTCCTGCTGATCGCAGCCGGCTGGATCCTCGGAGAACTCAGAATATCTGCACAGAAAAAGAAAGCTGGCTCCGTGCTCTTCAGTCTTCTCATCCTTCTTGCATGCATGGTCCTGTGGTATGGATTCTATCTTGTCCTGAACGAACCGATCCTGAAACCAAGAGCACTTTACGGATTCTTCGTGCTTCTGACTCTGCTTGCGGTCACTGCCGAGATTCCGGACTGGAATCCAGGCGCTCTGCTGCTTTCCTGGTGCTGCTTCCTGTTTGCCTTTACCTATGGAAACGCCCTATCTGCACAGAAACAGTACAGCCGGATGAAATCCTCGGTTCTGATCAGCACGCTGGAACAGAATCATCTCTTATCTTCAGATCATGTCCGCGGTCTTCAGCTTTCCGGATCCATCGGGTATTCCCCCGTCATCCGGAATATGGAATCCCATTACCCCATCCTTGCAAGACTCGTTCCAGAGACACTTGGAGGAGGATGGGAATGGAGCGAATATGAATTCTCCAATTACTGGAATCTTCCGGTTTATTCCTATCCGTATGAACAGGAAGGAGACGCCGATCTGTCGTCTTGGAGTGAGCAGGATCTGGCGACGGTATCAGAATCCTCGGAATTCACGATCCGGGCAAATGACTCCTATATTCTCGTGATCTTTCACTGATCTTTCGCATGCGCCGTGTAATACCGGAGAATCTCCTTCTGATAGAACGTGCTGTGCATGGAAAGCTCATGGTTCAATGTCTCAATCGTATTCATCTCCAGCAAGGTCTTAACATCGGAATACAGATCTGTGCCAAGTCCGAGTCTGCCGCCGGGGATCGTGCATCCTAAGGCAGATAATGTGGTCGGAAACAGGTCCATCGTGCTGTAGGTTCTTGGCTCAGAAGGCTCTTCCTTCGAAGAATTGATGATGCAGGTATAAGTCCTGCGGAGATAGTCATGAGGAATGTAGTCATAATAATCCGTACCCATGTAGCAGTGATCGCCATTGATCACGATCACGGTATCTTTTCCCCATTCCTGTTCCTGGACCCATGATACGAATTCGGCAATTCGTTTCGAGCTGCAGGCGGTCACATTGGCATACTTCTCTGCAAACTGATCCGGGCAGTCGCTGCAGAGATAGCCGCTTGGATAATGGGTATCCGCTGTCAGCAGCGTCAGATTGAATGGCTGATCAGAAGCAGCCAGTTCTTCTGCTTCCAGCTTTGCAAACTCAAACAGCCTGGAATCTTCAAAGCCCCAGTTCTGCTTGTAGTCTTCCGGCAGCCATCCTCTTTCTTTCAGCGTGTTCAGATCCAGGATCTCATAATCGCCATGTTCCGTGAAATAGGTATTCCGATTCCCGAAGTTTCCGTCACTGCCCATCAGCACGGCATTCTGATAGCCATTCTGCTTCAGCAGATCTCCGATCGTCACGGCTCCCGGCATCATCTGTTCCGCGATGCCGTTATTGATATAGGCCATGCTCTCCTGCAGCGGCAGTCCGGAGGTCTGCGCTGCCATCGCAGCCGAAGTCCAGGTACTGTCCTTGAGCGGAACAGCCCCGTTCAGGATCTTTTCCATTCCGCTGAAATCATCATAGGTTTCCGCAAGTTCTGTCAGTTCCGGAATCGTATTATCCAGAAGGCCCCCGCCGGAGGCATAGTCTGCCGCTGTCACCTCAGCGGATTCCAGGAAGAGATAGATCAGATTCTTCTTTTGTTTCGGGAATACGATTGTGGCAGTATCCGGGTTCACATAGACTTCTTCATACAGCGGATCCTGAAGGCTCTCTGAGGAAAAGAAGGAAATCAGACTTTGTGACTCTGAAAAGGAAGCAGTCAGCGCAATCGTTCCTGAAAGAAGCAGAACCGATAAGGCGAGCCCGCGTCTCTGCTTGTTTCTGTTAGCTTGTTTCCGAAGCAGGATCATCAGAATCAGCCCTCCGGAAAGATCCGCGAGCTCGATGGAAACCAGTCTCGAAAAGAGCAGTTCATTCGCCGCCGTATGCCAGATCAGGCTTGAATACTTCACACCCTGTCCGTTCAGAAACAGGATGGCTGTAAGAACCAGAATTTCAAGCAGGACGAGTACGGTATAGATCACGCTGCGGATTGCAGAGATCCGTGCTTCTGCTATCTCAGTTTCAATCCAGGCTGCTCGCTTCGAAGAAGCTGTCAGATCCAGAACCAGCAGGACCAGGAGAACTGCAGAACCCCAGGTCAGAATCAGATCATAGATCCTGAACCCGTCAGAAACGCGCTGAAGCTGAGTGAGCAGCCAGGAATCGAAGGTAATCTGGATCTGACGGTCATAGACCGTATCTGCATGCATGCCTTCCGTCCGGATTCCGTCCATACGGAACCCCAGAGAATCAATCAGTTCTGCTGAAACCGGATCATAGATGACGACATTGAGTCCCTGAAAATTACCGCTGACTTCCTTTCCGTCCAGCTTGATCGAGGTCATGGTGACGGAATAGCCCTTCGGGGATTTCACCGTGGCGCCTTCCAGATGATGGTCGCCTACCTTGTAGGTGACATCAGCTGCCTCGTCTCCGGTTTTCTCATGAACCTGATCCCCATAGATCAGAATCAGCAGCGGACTGGCAAAGTCGGCCGCATCTGCGTGCGGTACCCCTGCCGACTCCAGAAATGATCCGAGCGCCTGATCCCAGCCTGCATAGCAGTCATCTTCGGTATAAAGAAACAGCAGATACCCCTGGTCATAGTAATACCGGAGCGTCTCTGCAAGAGAAGAGACGTCAGGGATCGTAAATTCCGGAGTCTCCGAAATCAGGCGTTCCGCAACTCCGAGCTCGGAATTGCGGAATGTATTCGTATAAGGAAGCAGCCCGCGGTAGGAAACTGATACGGAATAGGAAGAATCAGAAGAGGTCAAAAGAGAAATCGAATCTTCTGCGCTGATCGGTTCCGATAAGGGGATCGAAAGCATAGAATCAGACTCCTGCTCAAACGGCAGCGTGCTCGAAAAGCCAAGGTCATCGATCGCAATATCGTCTCTGGCGGTTATGGTCATCGTCTTCTGGTTCCGGGGAAGCAGAGACAAAAGAACCGCAGTGATCAGAATCATTGCGGTCAGAATGCTGCGCATCAATCTGCGATGAGAAACCATGCGATTCTGCCCCTTCTCAGAATTCATGGTATTATTTTACGACTTTCACGAATGATCTGTCAGCAGATCTCCGACAATCAGTCCATTTGCGGCTGCCTGGGCAAGTGAACGGGTAAAGCCTGCCCCATCGCCGATGGCATAGATGCCAGGTGCCTTTTCCAGTTCGAAGTTCCTGCAGGCCGGGCGGGCGCTGTAGTACTTGCACTCCACGCCGTAAAGCAGGGTATCATAATTTGCCGTTCCCGGTGAAACCTGGTCGAGGGCATGGAGCGTCTCCACGATATTATCCAGCTGACGCTTCGGCATGCAGAGAGAAAGATCTCCTGGAACTGCGTTCAGCGTCGGGTGCACGGAGCTGTTGGCCAGCCGGGCTGCGGTCGTGCGCTTGCCGGACTCCAGATCTCCGAGCCGCTGAACGAGCACATAGCCTCCGCTGATCTTATTTGCAAGGGCAGCGATATCTCTGGCATATTCGACCGGCTGATCGAAAGGCTCCGTGAAATACGTACTGCTTAATAGAGCAAAGTTGCTGTTATCAGAACGCTTGGCAGGATCCTTGTAGCTGTGGCCGTTGACGGTCAGAACGCCATCGCTGTTTTCCGTAACTACCCAGCCGCGCTCATTGAAGCAGAACATGCGGGTCGTATCTCCGTAATGACCTGCTTTGTAATAGATCTTCGGTTCATAGATCCGGCTGGAGAATCTCTCCCAGATCTCATAGGGAAGCTCCACCCGCACCCCGATGTCCACCTGATTGTTGTACATCGCAATGCCGTTCTTCCGGCACCAGTCTTCGAACATCCTGTTGCCGATGCGGCCGACCGCAAAGATGATCTTCTCTCCGGTCACCTGCTTTTCAGAGCCCTGCGAAACATATGTGACGCAATGGGTTTCGCGATTGACGTCTGTGACCTCGGCAAGGGTCTTTATGGTGACCCGGGTTTCCAGATCATGGATCAGATTCAGCATCGTTCCGTAGTTGGCATCCGTACCGAGATGCTTCACTTCCGCCTGCTGCATATGCAGATCATGCTGGAGACATAACGTTTTCAGCTCATTATCGGGCATATAGCGCTCATTATCTGCACCGAACTTCTGCAGCACCTGGTCTGCCTGCTCAATGTAGTCCAGGACTTTCCTATGGTCCATGAAGTCCGGCAGCCAGCCTCCGTATTCCGTGGTGATATTGTACTTTCCATCAGAAAAGGCGCCTGCTCCTGCCATGCCTTCCATGATTGCACATGGAACGCATTTCACGCAGCGCTCCGTTTTTCCGGCAACGATCGGGCACTGCCTTTCTTCAAGCTTTCTGCCCTTTTCCAGAATCATCACCTTCAAGGACGGATCATTTTCCATCAGCCGATAGGCCAGCATCAGGCCGCCGATCCCGCCTCCGATAATCACTGCATCATAGTTTTCCATCACGATACTCCTTCCAGCGCATGATATTCCTGTTCCGTAATCGGAATCACCGATCCGTGCCGCACATCCTCTTCCGGAAGCGATAGCTGCTCCGTATCTGACCAGTCAATTTCCGAGTCATAGGAAAGATCCCGGAACCTTCCGGCAAGGAAGGTATGATCGCTGTACTGATCTACGAGAATATGATACTCTCCGGTCTGCAGATCCCGGAAGACCGCAGGTCCCTCCACCGGTCTTTCATGGATCAGATACTTCCAGTCCAGCACCTTCAGAAACCCTTCTTCCAGAGATCCGGAATAGCCAGGATAGATGGTCAGTGCTCCCGGCCGCTCATCTTTGTAGATCATCCAGTAAGCTCCATTCATCGGAAATATTGTCAGATCGATGACCGGATATCCCGTATCCAGCATCACTTTCGGATAGGAGAACGTATGCAGATCGCTGCTGGTCACCCGATAGATTTTCCCCATGTCATCATGTGGATCGCTGTAATACACATAATAAAGATCTGCTTCATTGTCATAAATCACTTCCGGTGCCCAGGCTCGTTTTCCGTCAGTCCCGATGCCATCATCCATGACTGATACAAGCACAAGCTCCGGCTGGCTGAATGTGATCAGATCCTTGCTGAAAAACAGATAAATCGAAGGATTGTCCGCACCCTCAGTTGCTGCAAGCACGAAGTTTCCGTCTTTGGTTCTGGCAAGATCGGGATCCCTGACTCTGCCGCTGCCGAGGTCCGTGTCAATGGTGACACCGCGTACTCTGTTCCAGGAAAGGCCATCTCTGCTCAAGGCGAGAGATCCCTTCTCGCTGCCGAGATTGCCATTGAAATAGCTCATCACATATCCGTATGCCTCGTCCAGGAGAACAGCCGAATATGTCCTGCTCATAGATAGATCTTCTCTGGTCAGCTTTGCTTCAAATACCACATTCTCTTTTTCCTGGTCTGAGGTCTTGACCAGCTCAGAGCCGGAGAATTCCGCATGCCCGGAAACCATGGAATAGGAGATGGTGCTGCCATTCTTTTCCTGTTTGGGAAGAACGGTCTTCGAGAACAGCACGCCTTCGATATCCGCATCCAGCGAAGCGGCATCCTGTTCCAGCAGAGTTCTGGGATCATTGCCATCCACATGGATCTGAAAGGTTTTCTCTGCCTGGCTCTGCTCCGTGCGGATGGACGCATGTACCACCGCATCTCCGCCGGTTTCTGTATCCTTGCGGATCCCTCTGTCATCCAGGACATCATTCTCTTCCACCTTCCAGGTGAGAGGATATCCTTCGATCTCTGTATCCACGAACCAGAGATCCCGTTCCAGATGTGCTGCATCAGGAATCGAGATCGTATCAAGCAGCACAGAGGCATAGGCAGATTCATATTCCTGCCTGATCACTTCTGCAGAAACTGCCTTCGAACGGATTCTCAGATCGGAGAGCTTTCCCTCCATGGGTTCAAGCCCCTGATCATTTTTCCCGAACGAGAGAACTGCATCAGACAGAGAACCATGAAACGTTCCGGAAGCAGCTTCCTCGCCATTCAGAAAAATCCCTGCTTTCTTCCCCTTCACGACATACGCCAGATAATTCCAGCGATCTGTGGAAACCGTGATTCCGCCATCTGCGACAATCCAGTTTCCATCAGAATCAGATAACGTCAGACCGGAGAAGGTCTCGCTGCTGAAGCCGCTTCCGGTCAGCGTGATCGTCTCTTCGCCATTTGAAAGAGACCAGATGCAGGTGTCCGGATAGTTGTTTTCCGGACGGATCCAGAATGAAATCGTATAGGATCTCTCACTGGCAATCTCTGCCTCATAAGTCTCTGCGCAGATCGTATCATAGGACCATAATCCATCCGTTTCTTCCTCTGCGGACAGCAGCGTCTCAGAAGCAGAGGGAGCACAGGAAAAGCAGCCGAGAATCAACGCTGCCAGAAGGACTGACCGGAACTTCATCTGCCTTCCTTCTTCTGCTGTCTTCTGCGGGCAAGGACCCCCTTGAGACGAACATAGAGATTGCGGAAACTGCGGTACAGCATCCAGTAGACCGCCGTGGTGATCACGGCAATCAGGAAGCCGAGAATGACGATATTCAGAATCAGGCGGACCACCGTGATGGAGCCTGCCGCAAAGAAGCGATTCCAGATGACAAAGCCGAATGAACCGATCAGGCCTGCAACCGCCAGACGGTTGAGAACCATGAAGTAATAGTCCTTTACGGAACGATGGAACACATTCCGATAAACGAGGCCTGGATTATACGTGAAATCAATTCCCCAGTATGCAATCGTCGTTGCCATGACCACGCCAAGCAAGCCTAGCTTCTGAACCAGGAGGATGGAAAGCACGATCTTCACGATGGCAAGCAGGTAGGCATTGTTGCGCGCATTCACGTAAAGGCCGTTGGCATCTCTGGCAATGATGACCGGCTGACGCATCGTGACATAGAAGATATTCAGTCCGAACAGGAAGCAGATCGGAATCGAGGCATTATAAAGCGGATCGCCCATCCATACCGGAACAAACTGCGGCATGACAATGAAGATGACGGTGGCAACCACCGTGGAAATATAAGTTGAAAAATTGAAGAACTCGGTAAAGACCGGGTAGCTGTCAGCCTGCTTTTCCGCAAAGAGGTTGCCGAAACTGTTCATCGGCGACTGCACCATGGACTGCGTGATCTTGCCGATGTTGTCGGTCAGATAGCTGTAAATGCCGTAGACAGAAGACATCGTATAGCCCATGAAGCCGGAGACGACGATATTGTCGGTCTGCGTCGTTGCAAGTTCGGAAAGGCGCTGCACAACCGCATAGCCAGCCTTCTTCCGGAAGGAGGAATCATCTGTCTGCTGAGGCTTTTCTTTCAGCCATGGATATTCTTTCAGGGCGATATGACGGGCAAGCGTATTGGAGCCGAGAATATTGAAGGCTTCGATGATGAGCATCCAGAGGAATGGCTGCTTCAGAAGAATGGCGATGACCATTGCCAGCATTCTCAGAATTGCAATGCTCTGAATCCAGATATTGATCTTGTATTCTTTCTGATCGGCCATGATGACAAAGTTCGGGCCCATCAGGAAATAGCTGATGCCATATGGCAGTGCCATGAGCAGGAACGTTCCCGCCGTATCCCAATAGCTGAAAGGCGACTCGCTGAAATCCGGAAACAGCAATGAAACCGCAATCGATGCAGCGATCACGACACAGCCGGTGATGCGGAATACCTTCACGGCGCCATGATAGATTTCTTTTACGCGTTCATGATCGCCATCGGCAAGCGGATGATACAGAAGCTGGCGGAACGCAAGGGAATAAGCCAGCTCGCAGATATTCAGAAAGGTAATGAACTGCGCGATGGTGAGCTGAAGACCATTGACATCGCTGCCATAGAGGTCTTTGAAAAGGCGGACCTTGATGAATCCTACTAAAGGCAGGATAATGGCCGCTAAGGTGCTTACCAGGAAGTTGTAGAAAGAATATCTTGTACGGGACGTAACGTGCTCTCCTATTTTCTCTTGATGATCGGATCGAAGATCCATCTCGTGGCGCAGGAATACCAGCGTAAGAAGATCTGGTTCTTCCGGCTCAGATTCTTCAGGTAATGATTCTGCTTCCAGTTCGGATAGCAGCTGTTCATGACAGATTCGCTTTCTTCATAGTATTCTGCTTCGCGATCCGAGCGGATGAAGCGGAACATGCCATAAAGCCGCAGATGCTCGGCATGCAGGTATTCGAGTTCGTCATGATACTTCTGATCGATTCCAAGCGTCTCAAAGTGATCGCGCATCGAAGATAGCACGGTGAAGATCTGCGCCAGGCGCGGATCGCTCGTGCTGGCCATGATAGACCCTTCCCGCTGGCGGTAATGAATCATCGCGCCGGGAAGATATCCGATCTTCTCTGCCGATGCCAGCAGTCTCGTCGTGACCGGGATGTCTTCATACCAGGTGCGCAGCGGAAAGCGCATCATCGGATCTTCCGTGAACAGCTCGGAACGGTAGATCTTGTTCCAGGCAAACAGCGGAGAAAGCAGTGCTTTCTTCTGAATCGTATCCGCTTTCCAGCTGCTGAGCCCTTTCATGACAAACCGTTTTCCCGGGTCTTTATACCAGTACTCGATATCTGCCAGGCAGATATCGCATTCCTCGCGGTCCATCAGCTCAATGGCTTTCTCATAGTATTCCGGTTCGACCCAGTCATCGCTGTCCAGAAAGGTCAGATATTCGCTTCGTACGAACGGAATCGCAAAATTGCGTGCGTCAGACAATCCCCCATTGTCTTTATGACAGAGATGGAACATGCCCGGATCCCGGTCTACATAGCGCTGAGCAATCTCGCCGCTGCGGTCAGTGCTGCCGTCATTGACCAAAATGACCTGCAGGTTTTCAACAGTCTGGGCAGCGAGGCTGTCCAGGCATTGAGGCAGGTACTGTTCCACGTTGTAGATGGGTACGATGACGGTCAGCTTCATGTGTTCTCCAGCCTGAAAAAGACAGTTTTCATTATAGCACAGTGCTTCATTCGCTCCGCAGGGCATCAATCGGATTCAGCTGGCTTGCCTTTCTGGCAGGTGTCCAGCCGAACAGAATGCCTACTGCAAGCGAGAAGAAGAAGCCTAAGGCAATCGCTCCGGGATTCAGAATGAACTTGGTATGGATCAGCTGGCAGGCAATGTAAGACAGCAGTTCTCCGACGGCAATGCCGATCACGCCTCCGGTTACGGAAAGGATGATCGATTCCAGCAGAAACTGCAGCTGGATCACGCCTGGCTCTGCTCCCAATGCTTTACGAAGACCGATTTCTTTCGTGCGTTCCGTGACGGTCACAAGCATCATGTTCATGATGCCGATTCCGCCGACCAGAAGAGCAATGCTGGCAATGCCGCCAAGCATCGTGGTCATCATCGAGACCATCGTATTCATCGTGCTGAGCAGGCTTTCCATATTGAAGATATAGAACGCATTCTTGTTCTGATTGAAGGTATTGTTCAATAGCTGCTTGATGCTGTCTTCGGTCTCGTTCATTCTGCTCGTATCGCTGACATAGAGATCGACACTGGTGATGGCATTGGTGCCATTCATCGTCAGAGCATTGCGGTAAGGAATATAGATCGTTCCGGCATCATTGTTGCTGATGGTCATCGTGCCCATCAGATTATCCGAAGATCCGCATAAGCCGACAATCTGATACAGCACGCCGGTGATCCGGATGTTCTGCCCGACGGGATTCTGCCCTGGAAAGAAGGTCTTTGCACAGGTGCTGTCAATGACGCAGACCTTGACATCGTTCTCCATATCAGAGACGAGCAGCGGACGTCCGGAGGTTACCAGTCCTTCGTTATGAAGGAAATACTGCTCATTCCTGCCCTGCACGCTGACTTTGTCAGAAACCTTTCCGCCCGAAGCAACTTCTGAAACCACACTGACGGAAGGAGAAATGCTGGCAATATTGTCGATTGCAGAAAGCTCAGCCAGGTCATTCTCGGTAAGGCCAGGTTTCAGAACCGTTCCAGGCACGGAAACTTCCAGCATGCCCGCCCCCATGGAAGAAAACCTTCCGATCATATAGGACGTCACAGCAGATACCGTAGTAACCAGGGCAATGACCGCAGCGACACCGATGATGATGCCGAGCATCGTCAGGAACGACCGCATTCTGTTGTTTCTGATATTGGCAAAGGACATGCGGATGCTGCGGCGGATCATGCTTGATTTACGCATCTTCCACTCCTCCTTCACTCAGCTCGCCATCGAGAATTCTCACGATTCTCTTTGCATGAGAGGCAATATGGGCATCATGGGTGATCATGATGATGGTTCTGCCTTCTCCATTCAGCTCCCGGAATATCTCCATGACCTGTTCTCCGGTTTTCTGGTCCAGGGCACCAGTCGGCTCATCTGCCAATAAAATCGTGGGGTTGTTGGCAATCGCTCTGGCAATGGCGACACGCTGCTGCTGGCCGCCGGAAAGCTGATTGGGGTAATGGTCCATCTTGTCTTCCAGTCCGACCCGCTTCAGCATCTCTTCCGCCCGCTGCCTGCATTCCTTTTCAGAAACCCCGGCATAGACGAGCGGGAGCTCTACATTCTCTAGTGCCGTTTCTCTCTGGAGCAGATAAAAGGACTGGAAAATGAATCCGATCTCCCGGGAACGGATTCTGGCCAGTTCTTTTTCGTTCATCGCAGCAATATGCCGGTTATTCAGATAATAATCCCCGCTGGTCGGAGTATCGAGACAGCCGATGATATTCATGAGCGTGCTCTTGCCGGAACCGGAAGGCCCCAGCACAGCCAGGAATTCCCCTTTTCTTACTTCCAGGTCAATTCCTTTCAGCACGACTGAGGTTTCCTCGCCCATCTGGTATTCCTTCGTGATTCCATGCATGCTCAGAATCACTTCCTGATCGGGCTGAATAAACGGTGCAAGCTTCAGCTCTGCTTCACTCATCTGAACTATCTCCGCCGGAAACTGTCATATCTGCCATCGGATCGGATACAGTCGGATTATAACGGACTGTATCTCCTTCAGATAGGCCGTCGGTGATTTCGACATAATTCCCGTCAGAAACTCCGATTGTCACTGCCTTCTCTTGTCCGTTTTCATCCAGTACATAAGCAGTATTGTCAGAATGATAGCTGACTGCATCTGCCGGCAGAGAAAGGACCTGCTTCTCATCCGCATTGGTCAGCCGCACTTCTGTGCTCATCCCGGACTTCACATCCGCATCCGCCGTGAATTCCACCGTCGCACCAAAATAAGATACCCCGCTCTGCACGGCTGCTTTCTCATCAATGGAAGAGATGGTACCAGGATAGGACTTGCCGATGGAATCAATGTAGATCGTCACCGCGCTGCCTTCGGACACATTCTTGACCGAATATTCGTCCACACGGATGGAAACCTCCATATGGCTGAGATTGGAGACGACTGCGGCCGGAGTTCCCATCGTGCAGGCATCTCCTTCCTTCACCGTAAGCTGAGTAATTGTTCCATCCATCGGAGCAGTCAGCGTATAGTCGCTGAGAGCTTCTTTCTGATGATTAATCTGCAGATCACTGACCGTCGTATCTGCGGCGGTCGCGGCTCTTTGTACGGACGATTCAAGATTGCCGAGCTGCTGCTGAACCGAAGAAGCGACAGAATCGTATCCGATTCTAGCCTGTTCCCAGGCAGCGTAAGCTTGATCTCTGGCTTTTTCTGCGGCATCCACTGCGGCAGTGGACTGAGCTGCTGAGTATGCAGCATCTGCGGAATCCAGAGCAGTCTTCAGCACAGTCATCTGCTTGAAGATCAGCTGATAAGCCTTATCTGCCGGATCGTAATACTGAGACTCATAATCTGAAACTGCTTGTTCGGCTGAATTCTTTTCCTCTTCTGCAGTATCTTTAGCTGCCTTTGCAGCAGGCTTAGAAGCTTCGTCTGCACTCTGAAGAGCGGTATTTGCATTTGCAAGATTCAGTTCTGCCTGGTCAAGAGCAGCCTGAAGCACCGCCAGCTGGGCAGCCGCATTGTTATAATTCGTGATTGCCGTCTGATTGGCCGGATCATTCATGAATGCATCGTAAGCTGCCTGGGCAGCATCTTTCTGGGCAGAAGCTGAAGAAATTGCCTGATTTCTGGCTGAAACAGCAGAATTGTATGCATTCTCTGCATCCTTCCATGGGCCATAGGTCTGGTCCTTCAGGGCCTGGGCCTGCTGAAGGGAGCTGTTCAGACCGTTATTCAGATCACTCTGATAATTGTTGTATGCAGTGATCGCATCCTTGACCGACTGATTGTTTGCTTTCTCCGTCTGGGCAGCAGTTGCTTCTGCAACCTGAAGACTGTACTCTGCTTCAGACGCATCCAGAATCGCGATCGTCTGCCCTTTCACGACAGAGTCACCGTTTTTTACGAGGACCTGCGAGACAGTGCCGGATACCTTCGGGACAACGGACTGCTCCGTGACAGGTTCCACGGTACCGATGAAGCTGTTATAGGTTGTGATATCCCTGCGGGTTACTGTCGCGGTGGAATATCCTGATGAAGCAGACGAAGAACCGGAGGCAAGTTTCAGAAGGACTGCCGCTGCAATGACCGCGATAATGATTCCTTTATGGTGTTTCTGCCAGAATTTCTTCATGTTATCCTCCTGCTCAAGCCTGTTTCTTATGACGGAAAATCAGAAGCTTGCTGAAGACGTAGTTCAGAACAACGACAATGACATTCGATGCCACCTTGATGACCACATCGTTCATGCCCATGCGGTCCACGCATACATACATGATCAATAGATCCAGTCCTCCGGTTGCCAGACGTGCCGCAAAGAATGAAACAAGTTCCTTCAGAATCTCATTCTTCGTGCTTGCTTCGCTGTGGAAGACATAGCTCCGATTGGTGAGATATGCAGTCAGAACCGAGAGGACCCAGGCAATGATCGTGCTTGGAACCGTACCGATGCCAAGCGGATGTGCACATACCCAGTAGGAAACGATGTTGATCATCGTGGTCAGTACTCCGAATACGAGATACCAGAATACGTCTTTGTATTTTTCGTAGAGTTTCTTCATCTTCTTTTTCCTCAGCCTAGCAGTGAGTATACGATAATCCCGCCGATAATCAAAGCAAGAGAAGCAATCTTGCGGGGACTGATCCGTTCATGGAAAATCTTCACGCCGAACCAGGTTACATAGACATAGCTGGTCGTTTCAAGAACTGCGCCCAGAGAAAGCGGTATCCCGCGGTATGCAAGAATAGACAGAAAAGTTGAAATCACGAAGATGACATAAGCAGTGATCACCTGGGGATTCAGATATTCCCTGATCCGGCTGCTGTAGGTCTTCATCGCTGATTTCTTCAGAAGAACCTGGGAGATCGCACTGATGAAGGTTCCCAGCAGAAGAAACATCGCGTAGTGAAGTGTGCTATTCATCTGCTTTCTCCTGATCTGCATAGGAATACAGAACAATGCCTGCTACGATCATCGCTAATCCTGTCAGCTTCCCGGCGGTCATCTGCTCTTTGAAGAACAGCATTCCCCAGATAAACCCCCAGACGACTGAGGCTGCCTTGTTTGCATATGCAGAGGTAAGCGGAATCCGCTTGATGATCTGCTGCCAGCCGATCGCATAAATGCCAAGCAAGGCAATCATGCCGGCATAGCACAGACAGAAACGCAGACTCAGAAAAGGCTCTCCTGCAGCGAGCTTGGACAGCACGCTGCTGATCGAATAGAGAGCCAGCAGCAGATGAAGAAACAGATAGACCTTAGCGCGTTTCATGAAGTTTCCTGTCCAGATTCTTCAGATCTTCAATGACATAAAGAGGACGATCTTTCACTTCATTGAAGATATTGCCGATATAGATTCCCGCAATCCCGGTCGTTGCGAGCATGAGTCCCCCCATCAGGAAAACAGCGATCAGAAGACTCGCCCACCCTTCCGGAGAAGAACCGTTTGCAAAATGGAGAATGACTGTGTAGATAATTGCAAGGACCGAAAAAACGGCAAAGATCATCCCGAGATACACGGCAATCCAGAGTGGTTTATTGGACTGGGCAGTGATGGTCTCAATTGCCAGCTTCAGCTTTTTGTGAAACGTATACGAAGACTTTCCTGCTGCCCGTTCGTCTGCCTCGACGTTGATGACTGCGGTACGGAAGCCAAGCCAGCGGAGAAACATGATATAATCCCGGTTCTTTTCGCGCATCCTGCAGAACTGGTCTACAATGCGGCGGCTGGCAATGCTGAAATTGCCGACTGCAGGATCATAGTTGTCATCGGAGAACCGATTATAGACACGATAGAACAGATGTGACCAGAACATGGTCCAGCGGCTGTCAATCCGGTCGATGCGGCGGACAAAGACCACATCGTAACCTTCCCTGGCTTTCTGATATAATTCCGTGATTCCTTCCGGACGATCCTGCAGATCGCAATCCATCACAACCACGTAATCTCCGCTGCTATAGTCTACTCCGGCAGTGATTGCCCGTTCCTGTCCGAAGTTTCTGGAAAAGTGAATTCCTTTTACTCTCTGGTCTTCTTCACAGAGCTTCTGAATCTCTTCCCAGCTGTTCTCAGGATCGCTGTCCTCAACGAAAATAATCTCGTAGTCGGAAACAAGTTCTCTGCAGACGGCAGTCAGCCTCCGATAAAGATCCCCAAGAGCTTCCCGGCATCCATATTCCGGAATCACAATGGAAAGATCCATATCAGCGCTCCTCAAAGAAACCTGAGACAGCCTGGATCACCTGCTGCTGATCTGCCGCGGAAAGATGATAATACATCGGCAGGCGGGTCAGCCGCTCGCTTTCCTTCGTAGTATAGAGATCCTCTCCGCTGAATCTTCCGAACTTGTATCCGGCTGGAGCAGAATGAAGCGGAATATAGTGGAATACCGACTGAACTCCATGTGTCTTCAGATAGGAAATGAACCTGGTTCTTTCGTCAAGGTCCTTCAGCTTCACATAGAACATATGGGCATTGTGAGTGCATCCTTCCGGAATATGAGGAAGCTCCAGCAATCCTTTTTCCTGAAGCGGCTGAAAGGCATCCCAGTATCCATTCCAGGAATGAAGACGGTCTTCATTGATTTCATCTGCTTTCAATAGCTGCGGATAGAGATATGCCGCATTCAGTTCGCTTGGCAGATAGCTGTCACCGAAATCTACCCAGGTATACTTATCAACCTGACCGCGGTAGAACTTCGACCGATTTGTCCCCTTCTCTCTCAGGATTTCCGCACGTTCGTTATACTCCGGATGATTGATGACAATCGCTCCGCCTTCTCCCATGGAATAGTTCTTGGTTTCGTGGAATGAATAGCATCCGAAATCTCCGATCGTGCCAAGGGCTTTGCCTTTATAGGAAGACATGACACCCTGAGCGGCATCCTCCACCACAAGCAGATGATGGCGGCGGGCAATTTCCATGATGGCATCCATCTCGCAGGCAACCCCTGCATAATGAACTGCCACAATCACCTTCGTATGATCTGTGATCGCTGCTTCAATCTTCGTTTCGTCGATATTCATCGTGTCAGGACGGATATCCACAAAGACAAGCTTCGCCCCGCAGAGTACCGCGGAGGTTGCCGTGCTTGAAAAGGTGAAGCTCGGCAGAATGACTTCATCTCCTGGTTTCAGACCGCACAGCAGCATTGCCATATCCAGCGCAGAAGTTCCACTGGTGGTCAGCATCACTTTCTGAGCATGAAACCGCTGTTCCATCCATTCATTGCATTTTTTCGTAAAGGGACCATCCCCGCAGATCTTATGCGAATGGATGGCATCGGTAACATATTCTGATTCATCGCCTGTACAAGGCGGCACATTGAAACTGATCATCTGTTCCCTCGGATTCGTGTTCTATCTTATCACATTCCTGTTTTGTACCCGGAAACAAAGGAAATCTTAAGAATTGTTCTGGCTGGGTTCTTCCTGCGGATGTTTCTTCCGGAATTCTTCCATCATCCGCTTCTTCAATCCTGCATAGGCATGTTCAGAATGTCTTTCATTCATCAGGGCATAATCACGCAGCTTCTCAATGATCTTCGTCTTGCTGAAACGATCATAGAAAGGACGGATCTTTGCCTCGTACGGAGTCAGTTTCTTCAGATAGGTCTGCAGGTAATCCAGGGTCTCATCATACTGGTCTTCGGTGCATCTCAGGCGATTCATCTGATACAGCATGAACTTGAAGCTTTCAAACATACGATAATAGAAGATATCCGGATGATGCGATGCTCGCTCTGCTTCATTCAGAATGGACTTGAAGACCCGGATCTGACCATTCATCGCGGAGAAGCTGACATCTGTCATCGAATTGCCCTTGCGGTTGATCAGATAGTTGGCTAATGGCTTTTCGGTATAGATCACTTTCTGTGCATTGAGCAGGGACAGGTAGAACAGCATGTTATCCGTATAGCCGACATGTTCCGGGAATACGATATCCCTGGCGAGAGAAGTGCGGTACAGCTTGGCATGCGGACTCGGATTCACGAAGAACAGGTCATTGAAATTCTCCTGATCCGCGTTATACACCGTATTGGATTTCAGCTGAACAAAGTCCCGGTTGTAGCTGCAGTCATATTCCTTGATGGTGCTGTCTTCATAGGTGACCATCTTAGCCCCGATCGTAATATCCGCATCCCCTACTGCGGCTAAGCTGAGCAGCGTTTCCATGGCTTCCGGTTCCAGCGTATCATCCGGATCGCAGACCAGGAAATACGGAGTTCTGGTCTCCTTGATGGCAACCTGAAGAACGGAGCCATAGCCTCCGTTCTCTTTCCGGATTCCTCTGATCTTCTCGGGATAGTTCCGGCAGTATTCTTTAATGATCTCATCGCAATGATCCGGTGAACCGTCATTGACTGCGTAGACGATGAAATCGTCTGAGGTCTGGTTCAGCAGCGAATCAAAGCATTTGCGGAGGTATTTCTCGACATTGTAGATCGGAACGATAATAGTTGCTTTTGCCATAGATTAACCTTCTTTCTTATGCCGCAGTGCATTCAGTTTCAGATACATGCGAAGCCGATTCTCGTTCAGATAGATCCAGTCGCTGCGGTTCTTTGCGATCGGATATCTGCATTTCGGGTATTCCGGCCAGCTGGTCTTCAGAAACCAGAAGCATACCTGGATATATTTGCTGACAAGAGCAGTATCCTTGCAGGTTCTGGTCTTGCGCAGGCATTCGGTGATATTGACGCCAGCAAGATATTTCAGCTCTTCGTAATACTTCTCATAAACTCCATGGGCTTTATAGTCATCCATGGTGATCTTGATCATGTCGAGGACATGATAAGCCTTCCAGCTGAAGTCAGAAGTGATGTTGCCGGGGCGGTCGACAAGATAATCATAGAGCGGAGAATTGATGAATGCGATCTTCTTCGCCCGTAACAGAAGACGATAAGTCGTCCCGAGATCTTCATAGTAGCATCCCCATGGATAGAGAATGTGACTATCCCGGAACAGAGAAAGGCGATACATCTTGCCCCAGGCGCAGTTTTTGATCTTCGTGATCAGTTCCGGATGCTCATTGAGGGAGTACGTGGTGTGTTCAGAAAACGGATTGGCGATCACTTCTTTTTCTCCGGTTGCCATATGGTACTGATAATAGTCAAACAGCACCATATCCGCACCAGTTTCCTGGAACTTCTCCCTGCAAGCTTCAAGCAGCTGCGGTTCCACGAAGTCGTCGCTGTCAATGAAATCGATATAAGTTCCTGAGGCTTGTTCCATGCCGGCATTGCGCGCATCGGAAAGGCCTCCGTTCGGCTTGTCAATCACATGGATGCGGGCGTCTTTTTCTGCATAGGATCGGCAGATGGAGAGGCTATGATCCGTGCTGCCGTCATTGACCAGGATGATTTCAAAATCCTTCCAGGTCTGATTCAGGACGGAATCAATGCACTTCGGAAGGTATTGTTCTACGTTGTAGACTGGAATCACGACGCTGATTTCAGGCATCTGCCTTTCTCCTGTTCATTCTGGAAAGCACCCGCCGACATAGTTCTTCTTTTGAAACATACAGGACACAGAAATAGATGACCATTCCCGTCAATACCTGCAGCAGCGTTCCGGCAATGGTTTTCGGCAGGAAGCTGTTCATGAAATAGACCACTGCAAACATCAGCAATGCCCCGGCGATATAGATGACATAGCTTCTGTTCCGAAAGCCCAGGTGGACTTTCTTGCGGATCATGAGCATCTGCGTGAGCATGACTGAGAATTCAGCGATCAGGCTGCCGATAATGGCGCCATAGGCACCGTATCGCGGAATCATCATGAAATTGAAGCAGAAGTTCACGATCGATCCGGCCACGACCGACTTCGTGTACTGCGAATACATGCCGGTAGGAACCATGTACTGCGTGCCGGTGACATTCGACATCGAGATGAAGATGATGATCGGACAGCCGAGCATGACCAGATTCGAAACGATCGGCCATTGGGGAATGTACCAGCTGATGAAGTTCGGGGCGATTGCCATCATGCCGAAGCACATCGGAAACGCCAGCATGCAGGCGATCTTCATGGTCACGGAGATCAGGCGCTGGGCTTTATCTGCCCCGTCAGAATCATTGTAATAGACATTCGTGACGCGCGGAAGAACGACTGAGCCGATACTGGTGATGAAGGTCAGAAACATCTTCACGATATTCATGGAAGTGTTGTAATACGTCACATGATCCACGTTTCCGTACATTGCCCCGAGCATCGTCGTATCAAGCATCGTATAGACGGAGATTGCAATGGTCGGAACGAAGAGCTGAAATGTGGCCTTGAAGTGATGCCGATAAGCCTCACGGAGAGAGACTTTCTCAAAGGTGATGTACTGGTGCAGCTGCAGAAACATGATCGCCTGGCCGATCAGCTCGGCCCCGACGTTGATCAGGATATAGAGCCAGAGGTCTTCCGGCTTCTTGCAGAGGGTCATGATCAGAAAGACGCCCAGGCATTTGACAACGATGTTGCGGATGCTGGCTTTCTTGAAGTCTTCCACCCCGTAGAAAAACCAGGTGATATCCAGCATCGAGGCAATCATCGTGAGCCCGGTCAGTTCATAGTAGAACCTGTTCTCCGTGACAAAGAAATGGATGAACAGATAGAACGCTGCCATGGCCACGACCATGTCCAGCAGCTGCATATAGAAGATCTCAAAGAAGGTCCGGTTGAGTTCTTCCCTGCTGTTTCTGACTTTCGCAATCTGCCGGTTTCCGTAGGTATTGATGCCGAGGATCCCGAACAGGATGAACCAGTTCATGATCGAGCCGGCATACTGGTAGATGCCGAGCATCGTCTCGCCGATATGCGCAGCAGTATATGGCACCAGGATCATCGGAAGAATGATCTTCACGATCTGGTAGAGGGCATTGTAAAGATAATTTCTGATCAGTTTTCTATCCATGCAGGCTTCTTTCTCTGATGACTGTTATTATACTCAGTACGCTCTGAACCGCAAAAGGATGCGGCTGCGCATCCTCAGCCTTCTGCCAGCAGCTTTCTGGAAAGCTCCAGAGCCGCATCCACGGCAGC
>OMXA01000012.1 GCA_900314905.1 uncultured Erysipelotrichaceae bacterium | reverse complement strand
GAATACACCCAGGTAATCCTGACCTTACCATTGTAGATTCATATGCTCATGACAGCTCAATCAGGACTGGATTCTTCCTGATTTCATAATAGAAAAAAGGAGATGCTGTCAAAACCTTGATGTGTCACATCATAGATTTTTCAACATCCCCTTTTTGTACGCCCGCTTTCTCATTATAGCAGAGAAAGCCAAAAATGAAAGGGCTTCCATTTATAGTGGAAACAGATTATATAGAAAGTGCAAAGGGAGCCAGCAGGAATGAGAATCCTGACAGAGAGTTCCCGGGAGGTCATGAATATGAGAAGACCAGGAATTCATGGAGGCAGCGCCGTCTGAAAAGATGAGCCTGCGTTAACAATTGCTTCAGATCTGCTGATCTGCCGGAGAACAGGTGATCCAGGAATCTGAAACAGACAACAGCCGGAAGGAAAAAGTACAGAAGGAAAAGAGGACGGATTCGATATCCGGACAAGTACTCCTGAGAATGAATGGAAATGTATCGATGCTGTACCGATTGAGATTGATAGTTCAACACGCAGCAAGTTCCAGAAAGCACGGAAAATGAAATAACCTCCGGACTGTTATGATTGACGTATGGGCACAAAGTTCCGGTGTCAACGGCAGCAGGTCGCATAAAGAGGGCTCGCAGGAAATGCGAGCCTTTCAATGGATTGCTCAGATAGCTCTGCCTCCCAGGGAGACAGAGCTTTTTATAATGAAAACGACAGATTATTTTCCTGATAATGAATATTCTTTCATTTATTTTAGAAAACTTTTCGTTGACAAATCTGCTCAGCTAAATTAATGTATTTGCAAAGTTCTGAGAACAGAAGAGTATCTGCTTAGGACCATCAGCGAGCCGGAACAGAGTGGAAGTCCGGCGGCAACCGCAGCAGAGAAGCGCATCTGGGAGAAGTTCTTCTGAATGGGAGTAGGAAGAAACGCGGTCCGGCGTTAACGGAAAGAGGTGGCTGGCTGAAGAAGCTGGCAATCAGAGTGGTACCGCGGTTCATGTCGTCTCTGGAATGGAGACGGCTTTTTTGTTTTTCACGGAAAAGGAGGTGATGGGATGCAGAGTGGCCGACGAATGAATTGCTGTGAATCATGGAATCAGAAAGAAAAGAGGAGAAAGAATATGAAAAAAATGGTATCTGCTGCATTATCCGCGCTGCTTGCGATGAGTCTGACCGCCTGCGGTTCGTCATCGTCTTCGTCATCTGCCGCTTCATCTTCATCTGCCGCTGCGGCTTCTGAAGCGCCAGCCGCTTCCGCAGAATCAAAGAATATCATCATTGCGATGTCACCGGACTACCCGCCGTTTGATGATCTGACCACCAGCGGGGATCTGACTGGCTTTGATTACGATATGGGCGAGTGGGTGTTCACCTGGCTGAATGAGAATGGCTACAGCTATACGCATGAATGGAAACAGATGAGCTTTGACACGATCATCTCAGCAATCCAGACTGATCAGGTTGATCTCGGAATCTCCGGATTTACTTATGCTGAAGATCGGAAAGTGCTCTTCTCGGATCCGTATTATGATTCTGCCCAGGTTGCACTGGTAAACGCAGACAGCACGATTGCCAGCACTGATGAGCTCAAGGGAGCTAATCTCGGGTGCCAGATGGGATCGACTGGCGAGACTGTTGCAGAAGAGCTTTCTCCGGATCATACGACTGCGGTGGAAGATATGGGCATTGCCATTGAGACGCTGAAGGCTGGCGGATATGACGCCGTGATTATGGATATTGCTGTTGCAAAGAACTATGAAGCAACTGGAAACTTCAAGATGCTGGATCATGTGCTGCTGGACGAATCCACGCATATCATTGCCAAGGAAGGCAATACGGAGCTGATGGATGCCGTCAATAAGGCACTGGCAGCGTTCCTGGCAAGTGATGACTGTGCTGCATTGAAAGAAAAGTACGGACTTCAGTAAGTAAAGGAGTGAGTTCATGTCTGATATCTTTACTGCAGAGAATCTGACATTCCTGGTCCAGGGAGCAGGAGTCAGTCTGCTGCTGGCATTGGGTTCGGTGGCAATTGGCTGCGTGATCGGCATCCTGCTGGCAGCGGCCAAGCTGTCACATTCCAAGGTGCTTCATGTGGTTGCAAATATATATGTGGAGCTCTTCCGGGGAACCCCGATGCTGCTGCAGATCCTGTTCTTTTATCTAGGCGTGCCGGTCCTCTATCAGCGGATCACGGGAACACGTATGAGTGCGAATCCGTATCTGGTCGGACTTCTGTCTCTGTCATTCAACTCAGGGGCATATCAGACTGAACTGATCCGTTCCGGAATCCAGGGAGTGGACAAAGGCCAGTGGGAAGCCTGCGAGACGCTTGGGATCGGGTATCGAACCATGATGAAGGAGATCATCCTTCCGCAGGCATTCCGTCATATCATTCCTCCGCTTGTCTCAGAGTTCATCACGCTGATCAAGGATAGTTCGCTGATTTCCAATATCGGTGCCCTGGAGCTGCTGTATCGGGCCCAGGTGCTTGGCAAGAAGTACTATGACTATCTGGATCCGCTGATTCTGGCAGGCATCCTGTATCTGATCATGACGGTGATTACCTCTTATTTCTCAAAGAAGCTGGAGAGGAGGCTTGCAGTCAGTGAGTAAGATCAAGGTAGAACATCTGAACAAATCGTTCGGAGAGCTGAAAGCATTGAAGGATATCAATCTTGAGATCAATGACGGTGAGATTGTCTGTCTGATCGGTCCTTCCGGTTCCGGCAAAAGCACGCTCTGCCGGTGCATCCATGGTCTTGAGATTCCGGAAAGCGGAACCATCTATCTGGATGGCGAAATCATGAATCGTGCAGACAGGCAGAAATATGCTGCTCAGCGCAAGAAGATGGGCTTTGTCTTCCAGCACTTCAACCTGTTTGCAAATAAGACCGTGCTTGAGAACTGCATGCTGGCTCCGATGAGCGTAGCGGAAAAATCCGCACAGGAAGCAGAAGCACTGGCCATGGAATATCTGAAGAAAGTCGGCCTGGAGTCCAAACGGGATGCATATCCTTCTAAGCTTTCAGGTGGCCAGCAGCAGCGGGTAGCAATTGCCCGGGCGCTGTGCATGAATCCTGAAATCATGCTGTTTGATGAGCCGACTTCTGCACTGGACCCGGAGATGATCAAGGAAGTGCTTGAGGTCATGAAGGATCTCGGAGCACAGGGTATGACCATGCTGGTGGTAACCCATGAGATGGGGTTTGCCCGCAAGGTCGGAAATCGTGTTGTCTTCCTGGATAATGGGGAGATTGTGGAACAGAATACGTCACAGGAATTTTTCACTCATCCTGAGTCGGAACGGGCAAAGGATTTCCTGTCGAAAGTCCTGTATGACTGAGGCTGTCTGAAGGAGGTCATATGAAGCTTCCGGATTTCAAGACGGAGCAGTGGATGAATCGCTATGAAAGACAAGCAGTGTGCAACATGACGGATACGTGTGCTGCACCGCTTTCTTTTCTGAAGCTGAAGGAACTTGACCATCATCATCTGCTGGATTCCATTACGTTGGACTACGGCGTGATTCCCGGAGATGAGCGTCTGCGGAATGAAATCCTGAAGCTTTATTCTTCCGGTACGATTGATCAGATCACACTTGCGGATGGCTGCCTGCAGGCAAATGAGCTGGTCATGCATAGCCTCCTGGAACCTGGTGATCGGGTGATTACGTTCACGCCTTCCTATCAGCAGTTTGAGGATGTCCCACGCTCGCTTGGCTGTGAAGTGGTCGTTCTTCCTCTATCCGAAGCTTCCGGCTGGCAGCCGGATGGTTCAGATCTCCAGAAAGCTTTTGAAAAGCCGGTGAAGATGGTCATCCTGAATATGCCGAATAATCCGACTGGATCCGTGCTGAACCAGGAGCTTCTTCTGAAGCTGTTTTCGCTATGCCGAAAGGAGAGGACCTGGATCCTCTGTGATGAAGTATATCGGGACCCTGAAATGCCGAGTATCGCCGATGCCTATGAATACGGAATATCTACTTCTTCCCTTTCCAAGCTCTTTTCGCTGGCTGGCCTGAGACTTGGATGGGTCAGAGGACCGGAAGAGCTGATTCATCTGATCAATGTGCGCCGTGATTATTCGATGATTTCAACTGGTCCGCTGCGGGATACGCTTGGCTATCTGGCATTGCAGAATAAGGAGTATCTGCTTACTAGAAGCAGAGAACGGATTCTTTCCTGCAGGAAAGTCGTGGGCGCCTGGCTGAAGCAGGAGCCGAAAGCGTCGCTGGTGATGCCGGAATACGGAACCGTCAGTTTTCTGCGCTATGAGTCAGACGTTCCGAGCAGGAAGCTTGCTCAGGATCTGCTAGAGGAAAGCGGAGTCTTTTTCGTGCCTGGAAGCTGCTTTGACTGCGAATATCATCTGAGACTGACGTTTACTGCCGATCCGCGCACAGAAGAGTACGGTCTGATGATGCTGAGCGAGTATCTGAATCGTTCACGGTTCTGAATCCTGCTAGGAAAGAAATCCTCCGGAATGTTATAATTTTTACAAACAGAAGGGAAAAGTGATACACATGAAATGTGCGATTTTTCTTGCGGATGGATTTGAAGACTGCGAAGCACTGATTACCGTGGATATGCTGAGAAGAGGCGGCATACCTGTGGATATGATTTCCATTACGGATGATCTTGAAGTACATTCTTCACATGGCGTGACGATGAAGGCGGATCGGGTTCTGATGGAATTCCTTCCTGAAGATTATGAGGTGCTGATTCTTCCAGGCGGAAAAGTCGGTACCAGAAATCTGGAGAACTGCCAGGTTCTGACAGATGCTCTGAAGGAGCACTTCAGAGCCGGAAAGCTGACCTGTGCGATCTGTGCAGCGCCTTCGATTCTCGGACATCTTGGAATCCTGAAGGGCAGGCATTATACCTGCTTCCCTGGTTTTGAGGAAGCAGACTTCTCAGGAACTTATGAGATGGAGCTGGCGGTCACGGATGGCAATCTGATTACCGGACGGGGCATGGGAGCCACGATTGAGTTTGCCCGCAGCATCCTGAAACAGATTGCCGATGAGAATGTGCTGAAGCGTGTGGAATATGGGATTCAGTATGAGCATAGCTTCCGCACGCTGAAGAAGCCGGACTGAAAGATCGAGGGAGGGGATCAATTCTATGGAGAACATGTTCAGCAACGATTCCAGACAGTTCAAGTTTGATATTCTGGTTCAGTTATGCAAGCAGGTATATGAGACCGGGCAGGTCGATGAGAAAGCAATCCGCGATTACGGAAAGAAGCTCGTATCTATGGATACGCCTCGGGTGCGCTGCTGTGTCTATAAAGAGCGTGAAGTGCTGCGCCAGCGGATCCGTCTGGCAGAAGGCAAGATGGCAAATGATGCGGCAGAATACAATCCGAAGCAGATCGTTCAGGTCATTGATGCGGCTTGTGACGGATGCACGATCAAGAAGATCCGCGTGACAGATAACTGCCGCCGCTGCATGGCGAAGAGCTGTGTGGCTGCCTGCCACTTCGGTGCGATGCATATCGGAACAACGCGTTCTGAGATTGATTATTCCATGTGCAAGGAGTGCGGAGCCTGTGCAAGAGCCTGCCCGTATAATGCAATTGTCGTGACAGAGCGGCCTTGCTATGCGCATTGCCCGGTTCAGGCAATCAGCTGGGATAAGCATAACATTGCTGTGATTGATGATGAAAAATGCATCAACTGCGGTCAGTGTGAAGGGGCCTGCCCGTTTGGCGCGATTGAAGATATTTCATGGGTGGTTCCGGTAGTTCAGCTGCTGAAGATGAAGACGCCCTGCTATGCAATCGTTGCCCCTTCGATCCAGGGACAGTTTGAAAATACCTCACTGGCACAGATCATGAAGGCCATTGAGAAGCTTGGCTTTGAGAAGTGCTATGAAGTTGCGATCGGTGCAGATGCGGTTGCAAAGTTTGAAGCAGCGGAGTTGAAGGAGCATAAGGAAAAAGGGCTCCCGATGACCACTTCATGCTGTCCGGGTTTTGTCAACATGCTGAAGATCCATTTCCCTGAGCAGTATCAGAACAATAAGAGCACGACCGTGACGCCGATGATGGCAATTGCGCGCAAGCTGAAGCAGGAGCATCCGGATCATGGCATCGTGTTCATCGGTCCGTGCCTTGCCAAGAAGCAGGAAGCGATGAGCGAGAATACGCCGGTTGACTATGTGCTGACTTATGAAGAGCTTGCAGCATTGCTGATTTCCAGACAGATCAATCCGGCTGAGATTCCGGCCGAGGAACTGAAGGAATACCCTTCTAACTACGGTCGCAATTTTGCGGCAACGGGAGGGGTTGCTGCAGCAGTTGCAGAAGCGGCGAAAGAAGCAGGGGATGGTCCATATACGACTTATCTTGCCAATGGTGCAATCGAGTGCAAGAAGCAGCTGATGCTGATCAAGGCCGGCAAGTTCCAGCAGGATATTCTGGAAGGAATGTGCTGTCCGGGCGGCTGTATTGCCGGACCTGCATGCATCTCTGATCCGATGCAGGTCAAGGGCCGCATGATGAAGGAAAATATGAAGACTGACAAGAAGACCATTGCGAAATCCATGGAAATCTACGACTTCGATCAGGTTGATATGGATGTGACTCATAAATTCTGAGCTGGGAGGGCAGATCAATTATGGTGAACGTGGAGATTTGCATCGGGAGTGCCTGCTATGTCAAGGGCAGCAGCCAGGTCGTGCAGACCCTGAATGAGCTGATCAAGGAAAACGGATGGGAAGATAAGGTTGCCGTAAAAGGTTCTTTCTGCATGAAAGCATGTCAGAATCATCTTGGTCTCGGCATCAGGGTGAATGGGAAACAGCTTTCGCAGGTGACTGCTGAAAATGCGAAAGAAGTCCTGAAGAAGGAAATTGCGGAAGCTCTGTCATGAGCACTGGTCACTTCATTCGTCTGGAAGAAGCGCAATGCCATAATTGCATGCGCTGTGTGCGGGCATGTCCGACGAATGCAATGACATATATCCATCAGATGCCTGCCATCGTGGAAGAGGAATGCATTCTGTGCGGAAGATGCTACAGTGTATGTCCTCATGATGCCAAGGAAGTTCTGAGTGAACTCAGTCAGGTGAAGAAGTGGCTCAATGACGGTGAAGAAGTCATTTTAAGTGCGGCACCTAGCTTTGCTGCAGTATGGCCGCAGCTCGATGATCTGATCACGCTGCTCAAGGCAAGAGGGTTCTCGGAAGTTGAAGAGACTGCCCGCGGAGCAGCACTGGTCAGCCGCGCTTATGCAAACCTGGCAGAAAAAGGAGAAATGAAGAATATCATCTCTACTGCCTGCCCGGCAATCAATAATCTGATTGAAAAGGAATACGGAGATCTGACGAAGTACATGGCTCCGGTTGTTTCGCCTCTGATTGCGCATGGACGTCTGATCCGCGAGAAGCATCCGCATGCAAAGGTCGTATTCCTTTCGCCATGCATTGCCAAGTATAAAGAGATCCAGGATGCTCGTTTTGCGGGTGCGGTAGATGCCTGCATCAGTATGGAAGAGGTTCTGAACTGGGTAGAAAGCAGTCTGAAAGAAGAAGAAAAGACGGCCTGGGCAAGCTTTACCGGATCGATTTCCAGATTATACCCGACTCCAGGCGGGATCATCGCTACGATGGAGAAGAGCGAGCATTATCATTATGTGAATGTCGAGGGAGTTATGAGAATCCGCAAAGTGCTGGAAGCGATGCGGGACGGAACCCTTTCCGGATATTTCTTTGAAGTGAGTGCCTGCGAGGGATCCTGCATCGGCGGACCTCTGCTTTCTCATTTCAAGCATAATGAATGGCTTGGCCAGAGTGTGATCCGTGACAATGTTGATGTAGAGAAGCGGATCGGTCCGGGAGAGCTGCCATTCTCTCTGGATGCCAGGTGGAAGGGAGAACAGATCTTCCGGCCGGTGCATGCTGAAGAAGAGATCCAGGATGAACTGATCGCGATGGGCAAGACGTCTGCAGATAAGATCCATGACTGCGGTGCATGCGGCTATGAGACATGCCGGGCAAAAGCAATTGCCGTTCTGGATGGCAAAGCGGATCCGAAAATCTGTCTGCCTGGTGCACTGGAGAGAGCGGAGTCTCTGTCCAATGTAGTGATTGAGAATACGCCGAATGGAATTGTTGTTCTCGACAAGGATCTGAATGTGCGGGAGATGAATCCCAGTGCCAGACGCATGCTTGATCTGGATATGGTGAATCCGACCGGGATGCCGGTATCGGCAGTGCTTCCGGATGACGCTCTGGAACGGCTGATCCGTGCTACCGGACGGAAGACAGAGTATATCCGGATCTGGTATGAGGGCTATCATAAGCTGATTGATCATGCAATTGTCAAAGTGCAGGGTCAGTCTTATACCGTCGTGATTCTGATGGATCGTACTCAGGAAGACGCGAAGGAAAAGCAGCTGCGCAATATGCGTGAAAAAACGATAGAAGTAACGTCGCAGGTGATTGATGAGCAGATGCGCACCGTTCAGGAAATTGCGAGTCTGCTTGGCGAGACGACTGCAAAATCAAAGGTTGCTCTGACGAAGCTGAAGCAGGCAATGGATGAAGATGAATGAGAATCTGATCTACATTGATGCATGCTGGCGCTCGCTGAATAAATACGGGGAAGAACTGTGCGGAGATCGGGTTCAGATCCGGCGCGGCGAGAAATGTTTTGTCATGGTTCTGGCAGATGGGCTTGGCAGCGGGGTGAAGGCGAATATTCTTTCTACGCTGACCAGCACGATCATCAGCGAGATGATTGTTTCCGGGATGGCGCTTGCGGATGCAGTGGAAACGATCACCGCTACGCTGCCAGTATGCAAAGAGCGGGGAATTGCCTATTCGACGTTTTCGATTATTCAGATTTTCTATAACGGGAATACCTATATTGCGGAATTTGACGGACCGGATGTGGTGATCATGAGGGAAGATCAGATCTACCGGATTGCCCGGGAAAAGATGGTCATGAATGGCCGGCAGATCTATGTTTCCAGCATGCATGCGGAACCAGGTGACCGGTTTGTCGTATTCAGCGATGGGGTGCTTCATGCCGGAGTTGGCATGTCTCTGAATTTCGGCTGGGGTCAGAAAGAAGTTGAGGACTATCTGCAGGAAGAAGTGCGCCCGGATGATACCCCAGACGAGACGACAAGGCTTCTTCTTGCCAATGTGAATTATCTGTATGCCGGCAAGCCGGGAGATGATTCCACTGCAGTATGCCTGCGGATCATTCCGCTGACGGAGACGGTTGTGATGGTCGGCCCTCCTTCCCGCCCGGAAGACGATGAGAAAGTGGTTGACCGGCTTCTTTCTGCAACCGGGAAAAAGGTCTGCTGCGGAGGCACGACGAGCCAGATTGTCGCCAGGGTTACCGGGAGAGCATTGACGACAGATGATCTAATGAGCATGAAGTCGGATGTTCCTCCGAAAGGGTTCATCGAAGGAATTGATCTGGTCACCGAAGGGGTTCTGACACTGCAGAAGGTTGCAAGATACCTTGAAAAAGCAGCAGGCGATGCAGGCTTCCGGGAAGAACTGATGCTGTCGAAGGATACAGATGGAGCAACCATGCTTGCAAAGGTGCTTCTATGTGCCAGCGGCATCATTTTCATGGTAGGATTAAGTGATAATCCAGCTCATGATGCGATTGCGTATTCTCCGATTTCGCTGAATGCGAAGATCGCCCTGATCAAGGAGATGGCGGAGAACCTGAAGAAGATCGGAAAGATTGTGCATATTGAGATGTACTGAACGTTATGAATGGAGAGATCAGCCCGAGAGAACTGACATGGTTCCGGAAACCGGAACTGTATATTCTGGAAGATGATCGGCTTGTCCTTGAGACACAGCCTTATACGAGCTTTCATTCGCTTTCGTATGACAGCACAGATGCCTTCGGGATGATTCTGCCGCAGATGGAGTGCTTTTCCTTCAGCACGAAGATTGACTATCAGTTCACGCATCTGGATGAAGAATGCGGACTGTTTCTGAAACGTAATAATACGCATTGGGCGAAAGCAGGAGTAGAATTCAGGAAGGAATTCCTGGATCTTTCCTGTACCGTTTATGAAGATGGGTACGGAGACCGCAGCTGCCGCCAGCTTGGCGCCGGGATCAGGTGGCTGTATCTGAGAATCCTGTACTGGAATGGCAATGCAAGGTTCCAGTACAGTTTTCACGGAGAGGTCTATACCGACATGCGCTGGCTGCATTTCGCAGGCAGTTCGGTGCCGGTTCAGGCAGGCATCTATGCATGCAGTCCGGGTGATTCCAGCTTTGACTGTACGTTTTCAAAGATGAAACTGCAGAAGATATGAATAGAAAGAGGCAGAGAAGATGAGTGCAGCAGAGAAGCTGATCCGCTATTGCAAGGTGGATACGCAATCCGATCCGAAATCGGGAACACATCCTTCTTCCAGCAAGGAGTTTGTGCTGGCAGAGATGCTGGTAAAAGAATTGAAAGAGCTTGGTCTGAAGGATGCGGAATGCGATGACAAGTGCTATGTGTATGCACATCTCGAATCCAATCTGGATCACGAGGCACCGGCAGTTGGATTTATTGCACATATGGATACGGCTCCGGATTTTACCGGAACGGGTGTGAACCCGCGGATCATTGAGAACTATGATGGCGGGGATATTGCTCTGAATGAAGAAATTGCAACGAGAGTCTCGCTTTTCCCGCAGATGAAGAAGCTGAAGGGAAAGACCTTGCTGGTGACGGATGGCAATACATTGCTCGGAGCAGACGACAAGGCAGGGATTGCCTGCATCATGCAGGCGCTTGAGGAATGGCAGAATGATCCCTCGCTGAAGCATGGCAGAATCTGCGTTGCTTTTACGCCGGATGAAGAGATTGGTGAAGGCCCGGACTATTTTGACTTTGCCAGGATGGGGGCAGATTTTGCCTATACCATGGATGGCGATGCAGTGAAGATCATGAGCGATGAGACGTTCAACGCTTCTTCTGCAGTGGTTCATTTCAGAGGCTTCTCGATTCATCCGGGAGAAGCGAAAGACCGTATGATCAATGCCGGTGAGATTGCGTGCCGGTTTGCGGCATCGCTTCCGGAAGCGATGACTCCGGAGCATACAGAAGGAAAAGAGGGATTCATCCATCTCTGCGGCATGCATGGGAATGTTGAAACGGCTGAGCTGGAATATATCCTCAGAGATCATGATGTCAAGAAGATCCAGGATAAGAAAGACCTGATGCAGAAGGTCTGCGACCTGTTCAATGAGGAATATGGTGCAGGCACGGCAGAGATCTCATTTGCGGATCAGTACCGGAATATGAAAGAAGTTCTGTCTGAGCATCCGGAGGTATCGGAAATTGCCTGGAAGTCCATTCAGGATCTCGGACTTGTGCCGGAGAATGTGCCGATCCGCGGAGGAACCGACGGAGCACAGCTTTCGTTCCGCGGTCTTCCTTGTCCGAATCTCGGCAATGGCGGCGGCAATTTCCATGGCCGCTATGAATACTGCGTCCTGGAAGAACTGGAGCAGGCTGCAAGGCTTGTGCGCCGGATTGCAGAACGAGCTGCCGGAAAGGAGTAATCTCAATGATCTGCACATGCACGATGAATCCGTCTCTGGATTATTACATGGAGTTTGAGAAACCGATTCAGACGAATGCGGTGAACCGGAGTCAGCTGGAATACTATGAAGCTGGAGGCAAGGGAATCAATGTTTCGATTGTACTGAACAATCTGCAGATCCCGACAAGAGCCTGCGGGTTTCTCGGAGGGTTTACACGTGATTTCTATATCACTTTGCTGCAGAAGTATGAGTACATACAGCCGAATTTCACATATATCGAGGGCAATACAAGAATCAATGTGAAGATGACCGGGCAGGATGATGAGACGGATCTGAATGCGGCAGGACCGTATATCACAAGCAGTGATATGGACAATCTGAGGAAGAAGATGGAACGTCTGGATGAGGGAGACTACCTTGTCCTGGCCGGGAATTGCCCGAAGTATCTGTCAGCAGAGATTCATGAGATGCTGGAAAATGCGGTGAAAGACAAAGTCCGTGTATGCCTGGATACCAATGCAGAGATGATCCGGGATGTGCTGGCAGATGGTCCTTTCCTGATCAAGCGCTCGCAAGCCGAGCTCGAAGCGGAGCTTGGCAGAAATCTGAGTCTGGAAGAGACGGCTGCTGAAGCGGAAGCAATGTGCAGTCAGGGTGCACAGCATGTGCTTGTGCTGATGGATTCTGCAAAAGAAGCGCTGCTTGCCTGCAGCAGCGGGCTGTTTGCCTGTGAAGTAGTGCATCAGGAGAAAGCAGTGAGCACAGTTGGAACTGGTGATTCGCTGACGGCGGGATTCCTGATGAATTATCTCCGGACTGGCGATCCGCTGGATTCCTTCCGGTTCGGCGCCTGCTGCGGCAGCGCAACGGCATATTCCAAAGGTCTTGCAACCAGGGAGAAGATTGATTCGTTCTACGAGAAGACTGAGATCCGCAAGCTGAAATAGGTTCTTTTCCTTGATGCAGAGAGTGGTTCGTGTTACCATTTCGCAGATGAGGAAGAATATGAGAAAACTGACTGGTCTGGTGCTTGCGGCATGCATGCTTGCTGGATGTTCATCATCGGCGGGCTCAAGCGCGTCTGCGTCTGCTTCTGCAGAAACGGAATATCCTGAGGTGACGATCACAAGCCCGATCGAGATTACGATCAAGAATGAGAATCCTGACATGAGCGGCTATCAGTTCTTTGACGATCCGGATCCTGCTCTGAAAGAGATTTCATTTACAGAAGCGACTCGGCTGATTGAGGAAGGCGGCAGCGGTATGATTCTGTACAGCGCGACCTGGTGCCCATTCTGTCAGCGGGCGATTCCGCAGGTGAACTATGTGGCAAAGCAGATGGGGGTTACCGTTTACTACGTGTGTCTGAATAATGATGCAGAACATGCGGTAAGCACAGAAGAGCTGAATGAGCTCTGCCGGAATCTCGACTGGATTGAGTGGCAGAAGGATGAAGCCAATCCGGACGGACCAGAGCTTCCGGATTTCCAGATTCCGCTGCTGATCGGCGTCAAGAACGGAAAGATCACAGGGCATCATCTGTCCCTGGTAGACAGCTTTTCGCTTACTGATGAGAATTCTCAGATGAATACAGATCAGATTGCGGAACTGAGAGGCATCTACGCGCAGATGATTGAAGATACTGCTGACTGAGGATCCGGAAGGATCCTCTTTTCTGTATACGGCGGGAATTACTATTCCCGGATTTCGGAATAAAGAAGATAATAAGTTTATGTTCAGAAGTTTCTTCAGAAAGCCAAGGCGGGTGGAAGGAAAGTGCGTGGATCTGATGCTGGATCGGCATATTGATGCAAGCCGTTATAACCAGATGGTCCCTTCCGATCTGTTCGGCATCTATCTTCATGGCACGAATATCAGAGTCGGATCATGCGATCTCCGCTATGGTATGAATGAAGAGCTTTATTATGCGGGTAATATCGGATATAACGTGCTCTCAGTCTACCGTGGGCATGGCTATGCTTACCAGGCCTGTCTGCTGCTGTTTGAGATTGCGAAGCAGAAAGGCATGGAGGAACTGATCGTTACCTGTTCTCCGGATAATATTCCTTCTCGGAAGACACTTGAGAAACTGAATGGAATCCTTGATGGAACTGTGAAGGTACCTCCGGATCACTGGCTGTATCGACGGGGAGAGACGGTGAAGAACATCTACCGGTACCGTCTGTTATAATGGATGCGTTATGAAAAAACTGCTGAAGATTCTCACCAGCCGGCTGCTGGTGATTATCGCGCTGATTGCCCTGCAGATTGCTTTGCTGTTTTCATGGCTCTGGAATACTGCAATCTATCTTCAGATTATTCCTGCTACTGAATTATTCGGCGTAATCTTAGCTGTTTACGTGATCAATCAGGAAGAAGATCCTTCTTATAAACTGTCCTGGTGCGTGGCGCTTCTGACCCTGCCGGTATTCGGAAGCATGATGTATCTGCTTGTCGCAGGCAGAAAGATGCCGAAGAAGCTGTCCAATGGCACGACTCAGGCAAGTATCCGCATGAAGCATCTGCTGAAGCAGGATGAGACGATCATGAAGGATCTGAAAGAGATTGATCCTGCGGTTCATAATATCTTCTATTATGCGCTCCATGAGAGCCGCTTTCCGGTTTACCGGGATACAGATGCAGTCTATTTTCCAAGCGGGGAGAAGTGGTTTCCGGTTTTCCTGGAAGAGCTGAAGAAGGCAAAGCACTTCATCTTCCTGGAGTATTTCATCATTGATAAGGGATCGATGTGGGACGAGACGCTTGCCGTGCTGAAGCAGAAAGCTGCAGAAGGAGTGGAAGTAAAACTGATCTATGATGATTTCGGCTGCATCACTCTGCCGCTGCATTATGATCGTGAGCTGAATGAGATGGGGATCGAGACTTATCGGTTCAATACGCTGCGGCCGGCGCTGCTGATTCAGATGAATAACCGGGACCACCGGAAGATCTGTGTGATTGATAATCAGGTGGGGTTCACCGGAGGAGTGAATCTCGCAGATGAGTATGGAAACCGGATCCGCAGATTCGGCTACTGGCGGGATGATGCGATCATGATCCGCGGAGAGGCAGTATGGTCGCTGTCAGTGATGTTTCTTGGAATGTTCAGCTACCTGAAGAAAGATACGGATACGATGGATTACGCCCGCTATCATCTTCCGAATGAAGCATTTCATGGTCAGAAAGGCTATTTCCAGCCGTTCAGCGACACCCCGAAAGATGAAGCTGATCTGGGCCTGAGCACGCATCTGAATCTGGTGCAGAATGCAGAAGATTATATTGATATCAATACGCCTTATCTGATTCTCAATGATTCGATGAAGACCTCTTTATGTCTGGCAGCGGAAAAGGGCGTGAAGGTCAGAATCCTGACCCCGCATATTCCTGACAAGAAAATGGTGTTTTCAATCACGAGACACAACTATGCTGAACTGATCCGGCGCGGGGTTGAGATTTACGAGTATAGTCCGGGGTTCAATCATACCAAGAGCTTTGTTGCGGATGATCGGATGGCGGTTGTCGGTTCAGTGAATACAGATTACCGCAGCTATTATCTGCACTTTGAAGATGGCATTCTGATCTATGATTCTCCTGAGGTGATCAGAATCCGGGAATCCTTTGAGGAAGCACTGAAGGTCTCTCACCGGGTCACGCTGGAGGAATGCCAGAAGACAAATCTGATTGTACGCATGGTGCGCGGGGTTATGAACCTGATGGCTCCGTTATTCTGATTATGGCAGGAAAGAAGAAAAAACAGCTTCTGGATCGTTCATCGAGAAGGATGGTGGGTCTGATCGGGCTTCTGCTGGTCCTCATCATCGGTCTTCTGATCTATGCGATTCAGAATCGAAGCAGGGCTTCGGAGGCTGCTGCAGAGCAGACTGCAGAACCTGAAGAACGGATCTATATGGCGGTGAACCGGGAACTGGTTTCTGCAAACGGGATTGAGATCACGCATGCACATATCCCGTTTGACAGTCCGAGGCGGCCGGGAGAGATCCGGGAGATCCGCTATGTGATTATCCATGAGACGGATAATCGGAAGGCAGGTGCTGACGCTGCTGCGCACAGTGCGTTTCTGACCGGGGATCAGAATGATATCGTATCGTGGCATTATACGGTGGACGATCATTCGATTTATCATAACGTGCCCGATAATGAGATCTGCTGGAATGCAGGAGATGGCCGGGCAGAAGATGGCGGCAATATGCATGGAATCGGGATTGAGATGTGCGTGAATCTCACCGATGACTATGAACAGACACTTGCCAATACAGCAGCTCTGGCCGCGGAGCTTCTGAAGACGTATGGATTGACGCCGGATGACGTTCGTCTGCATGAGGATTTCATGGATAAGATCTGTCCGCATCGGCTGATTACCGAAGGCAGAGTAGAAGAATTCATGCAGATGATCCGCGACGATTACGGGAATTCGTCAGTTGAAGGATCTGAAGCGGAAGGATAAGATACCACAGGGAGAAAAAGTCTATGGGTGAGAAATACGGACTGGTACTGGAGGGCGGCGGTGTCCGCGGAGCATATACGGCGGGGGCTCTGGCCTGGCTGAATGATGAGCATATCACGTTTGATTACGGGGTCGGGATTTCCAGCGGAGCCGTCTATATGTGCTGCTATTGGGAGGGCGATAAGCATACTCCTGAGCATATGTCTACGGATTACGCAGCAGACAAGGAAAATGTCGGGATCAGGGCATTTCTGAAAGAAGGGTATTATGTTGCTTATAAGCATCTGTTTGAGGATGATCTGAAGGGCAAGGAACATATGACGATACAGCCTCTGAAGGATATGCATGCCCCGATTGAAGTGGGCTCTTATGACCTGGATCAGGGAAAGACTGTATTCTTCACACCAGACGATATGGATGACAGCCTGGAGCTTCTGAGAGGATGCTGTGCACTGCCGATTGCCTCAGCGGTAGTGAAGGTGAATGGGCATCAGCTGCTTGACGGCGGCATCACGAAGATGATTCCGATTGAACGGTCTGTAGAGCAGGGAGTCACGAAGCACCTGATCATCACGACAAAGCCAGCAGACTATGTGCGCAAGCCGGCGCCGAAAGCGATTATCTGGCTGATGGGCAAGGTTTATAAGAATTATCCGCAGATCAAGCGGGATTATACAATCCGTCATGTGAATTATTACAAGCAGATTGATCTGATCAATCGGCTGGTCAGCGAGGGCAGCGCAATCAATGTGCGTCCTTCCGTCGATATTCCGGTCAGCCGCTGGAAGGGCGACCGGGAGAACTGCCGGAAGCTGTATGATCTCGGCTATGCGGATATGGAAGCTCAGAGAGAGGAAATCTATCGATTCCTGGATCGGCAGGATCCCAGGAAGGCGGCATCTCCTGCAGAAGAGAAGATCCCTGCGTGAAGCGTCTCAGGACGCTTTTTCTGATTGGGCGTGTATTGAAATGAATCAGAAAGAACGATACTCTGCTAGTGAGACTGGAGGAAGAACATGATACGGAGTGAATGTTCCTTCTATTCAAAAGTACTCGGGGAACCGGTTTCTGTGCTGGTGCTGCTTCCGATCGGAAGCAGTTATGAAATCCGCCAGAACAGTTCATTAGATGAAATCTACGGGCGGAAGTTTTATTCGGTTCTGTATCTGTTCCATTGTGCCAATGGCTGTGCAGAAGACTGGCTCTATCGGACGAATGCTGAGGCTTATGCAGAAGCGGCCGGAATTGCGCTGGTGATTCCGCAGCTTCATGACAGCTTCGGCATAGATATGGTACATGGCGGAGCATATGGGACCTTTCTTTCAGAAGAACTTCCGAGGTTCGTTCATCATGTGTTCCCGGTTTCTGAAAGACGGGCAGAGACTGCTGCGGCGGGCTGCTCCATGGGCGGATATGCTGCAGCATATCATGGCCTGTCTCATCCGGAGCGCTTTTCTCTGATCGGAGTTCTTTCAGGTGCGCTGCAGGGAGATATCATTCATGCATGGCTTGCGGAGAATGGCATTGCGGATGATCTGAACTGGGATAACATCTTCGGAGAAGCACGTACTCAGCATGGGGAAACAGATGTGTTCCAGAAGATTGATCCGGCGGCAGAATGGAAACCGGAGATGATGGTGTTCTGCGGCGAAGAAGAAACGTGCAATGTACAGATGAATCAGAAGTTTGCTGAAAAACTGAATGAGGCTGGATATTCGGCTTCTTTTACGGGCGGTCATGGTGAGCATGGCTGGCCATACTGGGACCGCTGTATCCGGCAGGTGATAGAGCGATTTGCAGAAAGGGTCGGAAAATATGAAGAAGATTGAGAAATACCGGTTTGATGGAACGGGCAAGTTCCGGATTCACGATGCAAAGACGGATGAGACTTCGCTATGTCCGAACAAGAAGAAAGCTGCTGAGAAGCTGGAAGAGAATGATGTCGAGATCGATGCGCTCCAGGATAAGCTGTATGCTGAGAAGAAGGAGGGCGTGATCTTTCTGTTTCAGGCAATGGATGCGGCTGGAAAGGATGGAACGATCCGGGCAGTGCTGTCCTGCCTGAGTCCGCATGGGGTGAGGGAAGCTGCGTTCAAGGCGCCTTCGGCGGCGGAGCTGGCGCATGATTATCTCTGGCGGATTGAGCAGCAGGTTCCTGCCAAAGGAGAGATCGCAATATTCAACCGGAGTCAGTATGAAGATGTTCTGATCGGGAAGGTCAGGAAGCTGTATGAAACCCAGGCACATGCAGATCGGATTGATCCGGATCAGGTAATAGAGAATCGGTATGAAGACATCCGGCACTTTGAAACTTATCTGTACCATAACAGCGTTCGGACAGTGAAGATCTTCCTGAATGTCTCGAGAGAAGAACAGGCAAGAAGGTTCCTGGATCGGATTGAAGAACCGGAGAAGAACTGGAAGTTCTCAGCGTCTGACTGGAATGAGCGGAAGTACTGGGATGAGTACATGTCGGCATTTGAAGATGCCATCAATCATACGGCAACGAAAGAATGCCCGTGGTACATTGTGCCGGCAGATCATAAGTGGTACATGCGCTATCTCGTCAGCGAGATCATTCTGTCTGTGCTGAAGGACATGGACCCTCATTATCCGGAAGTAACCAAGGATCGGCTGGCTGAATTTGCACAGCTGAAGCAGGAGATTGAAGCAGAGCTTCCTGAAGAAGACAGATGAATCATCGATTGCTGCTGCAGGGATTTGAATGGTATCTGGAAGAAGATGGAAAACACTGGGAACGGCTGAAGCAGCAGATCCCGTTCTTCCGGTAAACCGGGATTACAGAGATCTGGCTCCCGCCTGCATGCATACTGTCGGTTACGGCACCTATGATCTGTATGATCTCGGAGAGTCTGATCAGGAAATTCAGCGTCGCGACCAAGTACGCAACTAGAGATCAGTATCTGGATCTTCTGCATGCCTTGAAGAAGGCAGGAATCTCTTCATTTGCGGATATCGTGTTCAATTAGAAGTGCGGTGCAGATGAACAGGAGACTGCCATGGCTGCACCATGTGATTCTGCAGATCGGATTGAGGAAACAGGAGGATATGCGCCGCATCCGTTCTGGACGAAGTTTCTGTTTCCTGGCAGGAATGGACGCTATTCTGATTTTCAGTAGGATGCTTCCTGCTTCGATGAGGCAGAAGATCAGGTCACGATCTACCAGTTCCAGGGACATTCCTGGGATCCTGATGTGAGCAACGAGAATGGAAACTATGAAAAATAATGCCAGAATTGTTCTTCTTTTGAGTCTTCTGCTGTGCGGCTGTTCCTCCGGGAATCAGATTGAAAAAGATACTGCGATCTCAGCCATGCTGAAAAATGAGCCAGAAACGATGCAGTATAAGATCTGGTACGAATTTTCGGGAGATCGGAGCACAACGGACTGGCAGCCCGCCGTTGCGGAAATCGATTCCGCAGCAGGAGATTCCGAATATGCAGTGAATTATAAAACCTATTCCGATCGTGCAGGATTAGAGACTTTGCAACTGATTCCGAAAAAACTACCTGAAATTTCTTTCGAGGAAACTTCCGAATAATTTCCGGAAGATACAATGTTCTATCTGGTCAAGGTTGATGAAAATGATCTCGTCTACTTCTATGATAGAGGAATCAAGTCAGTTTCTTCAGCTGCGCGTCCTCTTTTTACACCGGAAGGAACTGGTTATGAAGAACTTGCAGAATTGATTAAGTCTAACATTTCAGATATGACGATATTCGTGACACCGCAATCTGTAAATCCCGATCCAAATTCCTGATTTCATTTGACACGTAATATCTGATAGCCCGGATCTTCATAGCTCATTTCAGTATTGACAATTTAATTTCCGAAAGTGCTTCGAAAAGGGGGCAATCCCGCCGAAGCTATTTTGGGAGAGATGATCTTCCATATTTCGGTGTGATAGCAAATGCAGATCATGAAAGACCACTGTAGGAAAAGAGAAGATCATGTGCTGATTATGCTATGAAGGAAAGAACTGATTTTTCAGTCTCTTCGGATGGACCAAAGAATGCGGTTTCCCTGCTTTCCGATTTCGTCCAGGATTCCCTGTCCTTCCAGAATTCTCATAACCGCAGAAGGAGAAACAGTTCTGATCTTGCGTGAGGATGCGGCTTTCATGAATTCTTCGCTGGTAAATGGTTCTGAAAGAGATTCCGGCAGGAATGAACGGTAGTCTTCCGGCTGTTTAAGAAGAAGTTCATCTGTGAGGCGGACAGGTATCCGTTCTAAGCGATGAGATCCTTTCTTGCGGTCTTTCGACCATCCGTCAAGCATGCGATATTCCTCCATGTCGATCAGCAGAAGATCAATTGAAAGGTTATGTTCATGGAGGAACGGACGGATCTGGTAGAGCTCACGGAAGGCGTGATAAAAGGTACCGGTCACAGTAGATTTATTCCGCTTTGTGATCTCTCCGGTCTCCGGATCAATCCATGAGATCCATTTTTCAGATGGAATTGGATGGACAATGGTGATCGGGTATTCCCCAAGAAGTGCAGAAAGCTTCGGACGCATCGGGGCGAAGCTTCCGGTCTGAATTTCTGTGATTCTTTCTCCGTCAAAGAGATCGGCAATGTATCCGTGAACTGCGACTTCCTGATGAGAAGGGTCCGGGTCCATGTAATGTTTCAGCATAGCATGGAGTTTCTTCTCTTTTTCGGTTCCGATGCCTTGTTTCATAGATGAATCAGATAGGGCAATGAACTCAAGAGCATTCTGGAAGCGCTGCAGCTGCTGTTTGGTGAGAGTCATATAGTTTTCTTTGCATTGCGGGAAGAGCTCCCACACATTATCCGCAAGTTTAAACTGCATTTCGGAAAGAGTCAATGCTGGAAGAACATCTGCTGCAGAATGAGTCTGCAAGCAGCAGATAGTTCGGAGCTTCTCTGAGCAGATTTCTGCAGAGGAGGATATTCTTCTGCAATTCTGAGATAGAGAAAATACATGTGCATGTGTTAAAGTGATTCATATGCTGGAAGCTGTTTACACAGGAGCAATGCTGTTTCTGATTTATGCGTTCGGAGGCTGGTGCGGGGAAGTATTGTACAATGCGGCGGTCCGGGGAAAGATCATCAACTGCGGAATGCTGAATGGGCCGGTATGCCCGATCTACGGATTCGGAGGACTGGCAGTGACGTATCTGACCAGTCAGGTTCCTGCGGGAGTCCATGTGCCTGCGTGGGTGGTATTTCTGTTCGGGGCAGGTGCTGGCGATCTGATTGAGCTGGCTGGCGGCATGATTCTGGAGAAAGCCTTTCATGTGAAGTGGTGGGATTACAGCCGGAAACCATTCAATTTCAGAGGATATATCTGCCTGGAATTCACCGTGATCTGGGGCCTGGCTGCAGTACTTCTGATTGAGGTGATTCAGCCCTTGCTGCTGGCAGTTCCGTTTACCACGCACAGCACGATGCTGCGGTGGGTGATTCTGATGATAGCCTATGCAGGACTGCTCATTGATCTGTATGTGACGAACCGATCCGCTCATGCCCTGGATCGGGATCTCGAACGCCTGGATCAGATGAGAAAACTGCTGAGAAGCATCTCCGATCCGATGTCGAAGCGGCTTGGACAGCAGGCGCTGGAAACGACGCAGCGCGTGCAGGAATCGAGAATTCAGGCTGAACTTGCAAGGGCGCAATTCCGGGACAAGAGGGAACTGGAGCAGAGATATGCTGCATTGAGGCAGAAACTATATGGCGAAAAAGGCCATGGGGAAAGCCGTCTGGTGCGTGTGTTCCCGGATATGAAGCATCGCCATTACGGCGCTCTGAAAGATCAGGAGATGCAGGAGCATTCCGAAGAATAAAAGACACCTGGAGGATCAGGTGTCTGAGGGAACAATCGGTTTTCAGCCTGCGGCAGGACTCGCTGAGGGTTCCGGGGAAGCAGAGGCTTCCGGTTCAGCGGACTGACCGAGATAATAGACTTTGTAGCTGGCGGCGTTCAGCACCGCATCAGAGGGCTTGCTGTCTTCACTTTCCCATGGGGCAAGGTACAGCATCCAGAATTCATCATAAGTCAGCTGGGAGTTATAGACTGCCTGGGCAATCTCAACGCCGACGTAACGGTAATGCCAGGATTCGAATTCGTATCCGGTGATGGACTCCTTGCCTTCGGGATAGCGCAGAATCCACCCGTAGTCCTGAGAGTTCGTGCTGGTCCACTGATAAGCTGCGGTATCTTTGAATTCCAGGCCTTCATCATCCCCGGTTGCTGCCAGATCAACGGTCAGACCGGTCTGATGTTCTGAGAAGCCAGGTCTTGCACTTCTTGCGTCAGCACCATCCTGGCCATAAGCGAGCACATAGTTGTTATAAACAGTCTCCTGCGATTCATAAGAACGATATGCACTGCTTGCATAGAAATAGACGTTCACTCCCCGGCCGGCATCTCCCCATGCCTGCATGGCGGCTGCTGCTTCTGCGCCAAGCTGCTGCCCGGATGCAGCATAGTAGCTGGAAAGCTCAGTCAGGCCAGCTGGTGAATAGGACTGATCCAGGTAGTAGGTCTTGTTCACCAGCATCGTGATACTGGAACTGTCTGCTGCTTTCGTGTTTCCGTAGGGAGTGTAATAGGTTCCGCTCAGCACGAAGTTCGTTCGGGAGCTGCTGTCACGGTGGCTGATGACGTCGTCGATATAATTGGTTTCGATGGGCTGATAATCAAAGACTAAGAGCGGGGTGATTTCCCACCATTCCAGATTCTTGAACAGGTTCTGAATCTGATCTGCCTCATAGCCCTTGTCTTTCAGACGGCCGGCAATCAGAAAGTCTCTGGCATCCAGACCGCGGTCGGAAGAAACGGCTGTGTAGAGATCCAGATAGTCGGTATTGAGAGTTCCGTCAAGAATGGAGCTCTGCAGATAATCGCTGTAATAATGATTTTCCAGCAATGTATCGGCAAGCTTGTCTTTCCGGATTTCAGCGATCGCTTCTTTGCTGTAACCGAGTTTCTTCAGGGCATTGGACTGGCGGATGCGTGGCACATAAATGAGGAGCAGCACTGCCGCGATGCCGGCGAGCACAAACCAGATTTCCTTGCGCAGGTGGCGATGCACGCGTTTCTTTTTTCTTGCCGGAGCTTTGCGGACAGCTGAGTTTTTTCTGGCGGGAGTGCTGTTCTGACCGGGGATGACCAGACGATATCTTCTGCGCTTCTTCTTTTTTCTTTCAGGGGTTCGTTTCACAGACATGCTTCACCTCGAACAGATTCCAGGGAGCACTTTCCGGAGGAAACGAAGTGACCCGCACCGGCTCCCTGGTAATCGGGTGCGGGAATACGAGATCATATGCCCATAGGGCAATCTGGCCGCGCTCAGCACGCGGGTTATAGCGCTGATCATTGACCAGGGGCAGATTCCTGGAAGAAAACTGCACCCGGATCTGGTGGCTTCGGCCGGTTTCAAGATGCACGCGGACCAGAGCTCTGCCTTTTTTTTCAGCCAGGACTTCATAGGAGAGCACGCACTTCTTGCCATGAGCAGGATCGCTGACGCGGACCATGTTGGTGCGCGGGTCTTTCTCCAGGTAATCGATCAAAGTTCCCTGTTTTTCTTCTGGCGACCCGTCCAGGATTGCCAGGTAGGTTTTCCGGAATTCTTTCTTCCGGATGCTGTCACTGAGGCGGGAAGCTGCTTTGGAAGTGCGGGCAAATACCATCGTTCCGCCAGTCGGGCGGTCCAGACGATGGACGAGACCGAGATAGACATTGCCTGGTTTTGCATATTTGACTTTGATATAGTCCTTGCACATTGTCAGAAGATCCAGGTCGCCGCTTGCGTCTTTCTGAACGGGAACATTTACCGGTTTCTTGACGCAGAGCAGGTGGTTGTCTTCATACAGTACTTCAATCATTGCGCTGCCATCTTCCATAAATACCGCAGGGCAGATTCAGATTCCGGTTTTTCATCGGAATCGCAACTTCGCCAGCAGTGACTGTGCCATCTGGGTGCTCGGGCAGGATCATTGTTTTCATGAGATCTTCCAGAACAATGCTGGAGAATCCTGCAGTATAGCTGTTGATCAGAAAGAACAAGGCATGGGAATCCAGAACGTCCAGGCATGCCCGGATCAGGCCTGAGATTTCTTTCTCGAATTTCCACATTTCTCCATTCGGACCTCTTCCGTAAGAAGGAGGATCCATCAGGATGCCATGATAGGTATGTCCTCTGCGCTTTTCCCGTTCCACGAACTTCATGACATCGTCGACGATGAAACGGATAGTATGATTCTGAAGGCTGCAGAGGTCCCGGTTTTCCTTTGCCCACTGAACCATTCCCTTGGCGGCATCCACGTGGATGACTTCGGCTGCGCCTGCCGCAGAACATGCCATGGTTGCACCGCCGGTATAGGCAAAGAGATTCAGAATTCTGAGGTTCTCGTTCTGGTGAGCCCGGATCAGATCGCTCATCCAGTCCCAGTTGACTGCCTGTTCCGGAAAGAGGCCGGTGTGCTTGAATCCGGTCGGAGATACCTTGAAGGTAAGTTCCCGGAAGGAGACGGTCCAGGACTCGGGCAGCTGCTTGCGGTATTCCCACTGACCGCCGCCTTTGCTGGAACGATGATAGACTGCGTCTGCATGCTTCCAAAGAGATTCTTCCGGGTCGCTGGGCCAGATGGCCTGAGGATCCGGACGGCGCAGAGTGATTCCTTTCCACTGCTCCAGTTTCTCACCGTTTCCTGCGTCCAGAAGGATATAATCTTTCCATTGATCTGCTCGTAATATTCCGCTCATGTTTTTTCCTTTCGGTCATTATATCATGCGGGGAGTTTAACGGGACTGATGGTATAATCTACTCATGAGAAAAGCAGAAGAAAAAGATTTACCGGAGCTCTCTGCATATCTCGATCAGAACCCGGCAATGAACCTGTTTCTGATCGGAGATATCGAGAATTTCGGGATAGATGGAGACAAAGTATCCGTATGGATTGACGAAGATGCTTCGGGTATCCATTCGGTATTTCTTTATTATGCGCATGGCAGGTCGCTGATTCTTCAGAGCTATGAGAACCGGATTGATCAGGAGTTCCTGGAAGAACTGCTGAAGCGGCTGGATGTGGTGACAGTCAGCGGCGAGACTGGTCTGATCACGAGTCTGAAACTGGACGGCTTCCCGGTTCATTCCGAATGCAGATTTGCGGCAATGAAGAAGCCATATGGAAAAGCAGACACTTCTGAGGTGGTAAGACTCGGACAAGAGGATGCTGGAGAGATTGCTGAATTGCTGGCGGCTTCGTTTCCGCACTCAGCGATCCGTGTGGACCTTGAGGAAAAAGGATCCCGGTTTTACGGAATCAGAAAGGATGGAAGACTGGTGTCTACTGCTTCCACTTCCGCAGAGTGCCGGAACATGGCAATGGTGGTTTCTGTCTGCACCAGAGAAGATTACCGTTCTCATGGCTATGCCGAGGCGTGTGTGGCAAAGCTTTCGGATGATCTTCTGGCGGAGGGCAGAATGCCATGCCTGTTCTATACGGATCCGCAGGCGGCAAGGATCTATAAGAAGATCGGTTATGAAGACATTGGTTACTGGAGCATGAGACAGAAATGATTGATACCGGATTGCTGAATGAGAATCAGAAGAAAGCAGTACTGAGTAATTCCAGATATCTGCGGATTGTGGCAGGGGCAGGCAGCGGCAAGACTCGTGTTCTGACGATGCGGATTGCACATCTGATCGAAGAAGAACAGGTGCCTGCATGGAAGATCCTGGCAATCACGTTCACGAATAAAGCAGCGAATGAAATGAAAGAACGGATCCGGGAAATGCTGAAGGAAGAAGAAGGCATGCCCTGGATCAGTACGATTCACAGTCTCTGCGTGCGCATCCTGCGCCAGGATATTCAGTCGATGGGATATCCGCGGAATTTCACGGTCATGGATGCGGATGATCAGAAGTCGATTCTGAAAGAGGCTTATAAGAAGTATGAAGTGGATACGCAGCAGTTCAGCTTCGGCTCCATGCTGGATTACATCTCGAACAACAAGGCTGCGGAAATCACGCCGGAAAGGGCAATGGAGATTGCCGGGAAGTACTCCGGAGAGAAGACCAAGGCAAAGGTGTATGAATACTATCTGAAACGTCAGGAAGAGCTGTATGCGCTCGATTTTGACGACCTTATTTTCTGGACCGTCCGGATGTTCCGGAAGTTCCCGGATATTCTGGCAAAGTGGCAGAACCGCTTTGCCTATATCCATGTGGATGAGTTCCAGGATATCGACCGCATGCAGTATGTGCTGATCCGCCAGCTTGCCGGTGACCATAACAGTGTTTATGTAGTCGGCGATCCGGACCAGACAATCTATACGTGGAGAGGCGCGGATGTAGATATCATCATGAACTTCACGAAGGACTTTCCTGGAGCTGAGACGATCATGCTCAATCAGAACTACCGTTCGACTGCCTGCATTCTGAATGGGGCGAACTCGGTGATTAAAAACAATAAGCATCGTCTGGAAAAGGATCTGTTCACGACCAACAAGAGTGATGAAAAGATTGTCCATTACAGCGCGATGAGTGATGAATATGAAGCAGCATGGATTGCAGAAGAGATCCGCAAGCTTCATGCCAGGGGCGAAGAATACCGCAGCATGGCAATTCTCTATCGTTCCAACTATCTGTCCCGTTCGATCGAAAAAGGGCTGCGGGATGCGTTTGTGCCTTATATCATTTTCGGCGGCACGAGATTCTATGAACGTCAGGAAATCAAGGATGCATTATGCTATCTGCGCATGGTGGTTTCCGGCGATGATCTGTCGTTCCGCAGAATCGTCAATCGGCCGAAAAGAGGAATCGGTCAGAAAACTCTGGAAACACTAGCCGCAAAGGCCGAGGAAGAGTCCTGCAGCATGTATGAGGTTCTGAAGAAGGGACCTCTGTTTTCCGGAAAGGTCCAGAAAATGCTGGATCAGTTCTCTTCTCAGGTAGAATCCTGGCGCAAAGACATGAAGAGCGGAGAATATTCGCTGGACAAGCTTTTCAGCAGGATCATGACCGAATCCGGATATCAGGCTTCCCTGGAAGAGAACCCGGAAGACTCAGATCGGGTAGAGAACCTGAAGGAACTGATTGATGATATCCGCCAGTTTGTGAAAAACAATCCGGATGGGACTCTGGATGAATACCTGCAGGAAGTGTCTCTGTATGGAGACCGGGATGAGGCACAGACGGCAGACTGCGTGCAGATGATGACGGTGCATGCGGCCAAGGGACTTGAATTCGATACCGTATTCGTGACGGATCTGAATGATGGTATTTTCCCGAATGAGCGGGCGATGAATGAAGGCATGCGCGGCGTGGAAGAAGAACGCCGGCTCGCCTATGTCGCTTTTACCCGGGCAAGAAAAGAGCTGTTTCTGACGGAAGCTGGAGGCTTCAGCTTCATTCTGCAGCGGGTGCGCACCCCTTCGCGCTTCCTGGAAGAAATTGATCCTGCCTATATCCGGCATATCGGCGGACAGCGGCAGGAGGAAGCTTCTTCCGGAAGAAGAATGGCGCAGAGTACCAGAGTCCGTGCGGTTCCATCCGAACCGAAGATGGATCTGATCCGGACGAAATCGGTTCTCGAGCCATCCAGAAAAGGCGGTGTGAAGACTGGTGATGTGGTGGAACATGCCAAGTTCGGCGAAGGAGTCGTAATCAGTGTGAATGGCGGTATTGCGACGATTGCGTTTGCGTATCCTGCCGGGGTTCATAAGATTGCGGCCGGGCATCCTTCTCTGAAGAAAAAGAACAAGACAGAGGGCTGATATGAGCGAAGCAGAAGACAAGACCCTGCGCATGCGTCAGCTGATCGATCAGCTGAATGCTGCAGCAGATGCTTATTACAACGGCAAGACGGAACAGATGACGGACTATGAATGGGACGCCATGTTCGATGAGCTGAAAAAGCTCGAGCAGGAAACCGGAGAAATTCTGCCGGATTCCCCTACAAACCGAGTCAGCGCAGATTCGATTGCCGGGCAGAAGGAGCCGCATGAATTTCCGGCTCTGTCGCTTGCCAAAACAAAGAAACCGGAAGATCTGGTGAAATGGGCAGAAGGCAGACCGATCTGGCTGTCCTGGAAACTCGATGGTCTGACCCTGGTAGTGACTTATGACAGCGGGAAGCTGACGAAAGTCGTGACACGCGGAGATGGTCATATCGGGACGAATATCACGCATCTTGCTTCTGCCATTCATGGCATCCTGCCGGAGATTTCAGAAAAAGGACATCTGGTGATCCGCGGCGAGGCAGTGATCAGCTATGCGGATTTTGAAAAGTTCCGCATGGAAAGCGATGAAGACTATGCGAATCCGAGAAATCTTGCCAGCGGTTCGCTTTCCCTGAAAGATGCTGAAGAAGTCAGGCGCAGGGGAATCCGATGGATTCCGTTCACGCTGGTCTACAGTGAGCATGAGATCGTTTCCTGGGGTGAGCGCATGGAGTTCCTGGAAGGACTCGGGTTCAGGACGGTCGATCATGAACGGATTGATCATCCGGATCTTGAAACCATCAGATCCCGTATTGATGCGTGGACAGAGAAGGTCACGGACGGATCCAATCCGTATCCGGTAGACGGCCTTGTCATTTCGTATGACGATACGGTTTATGCAAGCACCGGCTCGGTGACTGGTCATCATGCGACCAGGGCGGGCTTTGCCTTCAAGTGGCAGGATGAATCCGCAGAGACGAAGCTGGAGTATGTGGAGTGGTCCTGTGCTGCTTCGACTATTACACCGGTGGCTGTATTCGATCCGGTGGAGCTCGAAGGAACGACGGTCCGCAGGGCGAGCCTCTGCAATATCAGCGAGTGCCAGCGGCTTGGGATCGGAGGTGCAGGAACGGCACTTTCCGTCATCAAGGCAAACAAGATCATTCCGAAGGTCATTCATGTGAGCCATACGGAAGGAACTCTGGCAATCCCGGCGGTATGTCCGGTGTGCGGTGCACCCACGGAGATTCATGAAAGTGAGATCTCCGGAACGAAGACGCTGCGCTGCACAAATCCGAAGTGCACGGCTAAGTCTCTGAAGAAGTTCACACGCTTTGTCTCGAAAGCAGGCATGGATGTAGATGGCATCTCGGAACAGACTTTATCGAGATTTATCAATGAGGGCTGGATCAGAACGTTTGCGGATGTCTACCGACTGCCTCTGCATAGGGAAGAGATTGCGCAGCTGGATGGATTCGGAGAGAAGAGCGCAAAGAATCTGGTCGATTCGATCGCAAAGGCTTCCTTTGTAACGGACGCCAGATTGATCTATGCATTATGCATTCCGCTGGTGGGACCGGATGTTGCAAAGAAACTGCTCAGTACTTATTCATGGAAAGAACTGTTTTCGGCAGCAGCGTCTGCTGAACAGGATGATGTGTTCTCCAAGATTGATGGGATCGGCCCTGAAAAGAGCAAGGCGTTTGTGACCTGGTTTCATGATCCGGAGAATCTTGCGGTGCTGAATGACCTGCTTCCGATGATCACCGTGCAGGAAACGACGCAGAAAGCAAGCGGAAACCGCTGCGAAGGGCTGACCTTCGTGATTACCGGAGAGGTGCATCACTACAGGAACCGGAACGAACTGAAGGCATATATCGAATCGCAGGGCGGAAAGGTTACTGGTTCTGTTTCGAAGAGCACCTCTTATCTGATCAACAATGATGTGAATTCGACGTCTTCCAAGAATCAGAAAGCCCATCAGCTCAATATTCCGATTCTATCGGAAGATGAATTCACAAAACGGTTCGATTCCTAGTCAGTTGCAATCCGCAGGGGTTGCCTTTAGAATGAAACATTGGAAAAAAGAGGCTTGATATGGAAGAAAAACATGATGCGGCATATTTCAGAGGCCTGGCTCATCAGCTGATGTTTGATCTGTCCGATCAGGAGGCAGATGACATCGTGAAGGAGTTTGATACGCTGAACCGGCAGCTTGAGCTGCTGGATGCAGTGAATACGGATGGCGTTGAGCCGATGATCTATCCGTTTGAAGAAGAGACTTCTTTTCTCAGAGATGATCAGGTGTCTAACGTCATCACTCAGGAAGAAGCACTGTCGAATGTAGATAAGAAGCTGGAAGGACATTTTGTCCTGCCGCGGGTGGTGAAGTGATGATCGAAGAGATGGCAAAAGACAAGGCTGGCGCAGCGGAACGCTGCCGCAGAGCCTACGAGAAGGCAGAAGAGCTTCAGCCGAAGCTGAATGATGTCATCACGTTCGTGGATCCGGAAGAACAGCTGAAGGAACTCCCGGAAGAAGGACTGATGCGCGGGGTTCCGATTGCCCTCAAAGATAACGTGAATACGAAAGGAATTCTGACGACCGCAGGATCCCGGATCCTCAGCAGCTATGTGCCGATCTACAATGCAGCAATTGTGGACAAGCTGAAGGCTGCCGGGGCAGTGACGATTGCCAAGGCATCGATGGATGAGCTGGCAATGGGCGGAACGAATAAGACCTGCTTCAGAGGACCTGCATACAATCCATGGGATCGTACCAGAATCACCGGCGGTTCTTCCGGCGGCAGCGCAGCTCTTGTTGCAAGCGGAGTGGTTCCGATGGCAATCGGCTCCGATACCGGTGATTCCGTACGCAAGCCTGCAAGCTTCTGCGGCATCGTCGGCGTGAAGCCGACCTACGGCCGCATCAGCCGTTATGGCATCATCCCGTACGCATCTTCGCTGGATCATGTCGGCTATTTCACACGTTCGATTGAAGACGCGTGCGTGACGCTGAAGGTTCTGGCTGGAAGAGATGACCGCGATATGACGTCTTCGGATCGTCCGGTTCCGGATTATTCCGCATTGCTCAATTCTGATATGCATGGAAAGAAGATTGCGGTATTCGGAAATGTGATGGATTCGCTGCAGAATCAGGAAACTGTGAAGATGTTCAATGACCTCATGGCGAAGCTGAAGGAACGCGGGGCTGAAGTGTCAGTGTTCCATTTTGATGATGATCTGATGAAAGCGATGCTGCCGACTTATTATCTGATTGCAAACTGTGAGGCTACCTCGAATCATTCGAATCTTGATGGAATCCGGTTCGGAGTCCGGGAAGAAGGAGCTTCCATGCAGGAGATCATGACGAATTCCCGCACAAAAGGATTCGGCCCGCTGATCCGGAGGCGGTTTGTCATCGGTTCCTATGGCTTGTCTGAAGAGAACCAGGAACGTCTGTTCCGCAAGGCACAGAAGGTCCGCAGACTCATTGTCAATCAGCTGAAAGACTGTCTGAAAGATGCAGACTGTCTGATTGCGCCTGCTTCCGGAGGAATTGCGCCGAAGCTGAATGACCGCAGTCTGGATGAGCTGAGCGATAACTATCTGATTGCAGAGAATTTTATGTGCATCGGCAATTTCAGCGGTTACCCTTCCATGACAGTTCCGATGGGATTTGAAGAAGGATGCCCGATCGGTGTGAACCTGACCTGCCGGGCGTTTGAAGAAGAAACAATGTTTGATTTCGGAAAGGCGATTGAAGAGATCACTGGTTATAAAGATCTTCATGCGGAGGTGAAATGAGATGGCAGACTATGATGTGACAATTGGCATTGAAATTCACGTACAGCTGAAGACAGCAACGAAGATGTTTTCAGGAGCTCCATGCACCTATGGCCGCAAGGCCAATACGGCAGTCAATGAGATTGATCTCGGGGAACCAGGCGCAATGCCTTGTGTGAACCGGGAAGCGGTGAAGCTGGCAATTGAGGCGTGCACTGCTCTGCATCTGACGATTGATCCGGTTGTGAAATTTGACCGGAAGAACTATTACTATTCCGATCTTCCGAAAGGATTCCAGATCACGCAGCAGTTTCATCCGATCGGCCGCAATGGCTATGTGATGATTGATACGCCGAATGGAAAGAAGAAGATCCGGATCAATCGCATTCATATGGAAGAAGATACTGCCAAGCAGTATCATCTTGCCTCAGTGAATGAAACGCTTCTGGACTACAACCGGGCAGGAACGCCGCTGATTGAAATTGTTTCTGAACCGGATATGACGACTGGCCAGGAGGCTGAGGCTTATGTCGAAGCATTGCGTCAGACGCTGTATTATGTCGGAGTTTCGGATGTCAAGATGGAAGAGGGATCCATGCGCTGCGATGTCAACGTGTCGATCAAGCCGAAAGGATCTTCTGTGCTCGGCACGAAGAATGAAATCAAGAACCTGAACAGCATTTCCAATATCGGAAGAGCAGTTGACTATGAAGTGGAACGTCAGAAGAAGGTTCTGGAATCCGGCGGTGAAGTGCACCAGGAGACACGTCGCTGGGATGATAAGACTCAGACTACAGAACTGATGCGCCGCAAGGAAGGCAATGTGGACTACAAATTCTTCCCGGAGCCGAATATCTTCCCGATCCGTCTGGATCCGGAATGGATCCGGAAGATTCAGGAGAATATGCCTGAACTGCCGGATGCACGGAAAGAGCGGTATGAGAAGGAATATGGTCTCAGCGATCATGATATCAATATTCTGATTGCAAATAAGGAAATGTCAGAATTCTTTGAGCAGTGCATGAAGACTTCGAAGAATGCCAAGAGTGTCTGCAACTGGCTGCTGAGTGATGTCAGTGCATGGCTGAACAAGAATGAGAAGACGATTGATCATTGCGCACTGAAACCGGAAGATCTTTCTGAGCTTGTTGCAATGATCGATGATAAAAAGATTTCAAGCAAGCAGGCAAAGGATCTGATTGATGATGTCATGAACGGAAAGAATCCGGAAGAGGCCGCCAAGGCGAAGGGACTATCCCAGATTTCTGATGCTGGTGCAATCGAAGCGATGGTGAAGTCGGTTCTGGATGCAAATTCGCAGGCAATCAGCGATTATGCCGCGGGCAAGGAACGTGCGGTAGGATTCCTGGTCGGACAGGTCATGAAACAGTCCAGAGGCAAGGCAAATCCGGGAATGGTTTCAGGGCTGATCAAGGAAGAGCTTTCGAAACGGATCGGAGAATAACAGGAGAATATGGCAAAGACTGTTCGGAAAAAGAAGAAATCGAGGGCGTATAAGCGGACCAGATTTGTTTTCTGGACAGTTTTTATTCTGTTTATCACACCGTTTGTGATTCTTGGATATATTCTCTTCTCGGCAGCCGGGGATACTGGCAAGCCGATTCTTGGAGATCGTTATGAAGGCGATCTGAATCCATCCATTACCAGCGATCAGCTGAAGCAGATTTCTTCTGCCGTAAAGGGCATGAGCGGGGTGGAGGATACGCATTGCAATCTCGCTGCTGGTACGCTCAGAATTTATGCTGATATCAGTGATGATGCTTCTGCAGATGCTGCATCTTCTCTGGCTTCCTCGATCTATGATGAGGTGTCTTCAGTGCTGGATCCTTCAGTCTACTTTTCTCAGCACGATAACATGAAGATGTATGATCTTGAAATTCACGTGTATACAGAAGATTCTGATGCGGATGCGGCAGATTTTGTCTATGTGGTTATGACAAAGACAAGCTCGATGGATGCACCTGAAACTCAGCTGGTCAGCGAGCCGGTCGATGCAGACCTAGCAGAGGAACTGCGCCGGAAAGTGGAAGAGCGCAATCAGCCAGCTCCTTCTGCATCTTCTGGGGGCGAGATGAGTGTCAGTGCTGGAGATACTGAAGATACTTCTTCTCCGGCTGCAGCGGAATAACGGACAGTGAATATGCAGAAGAATGAAGTTTGGCGAGGAACCTGCGAAGGGTATACATATGATGGCGAAGGCGTAGTTCATATCGGCGGAATTGTTTTCTTCGTCCCGGGGCTTCTTGAAGGGGAAGAAGCAGAACTTGGAATCACCGCCATGAAGAAGAATTATGGCTATGCACGCATCATCAGGCTGCTGAAGCCTTCAGAGCATCGTGTCAAGCCGGCGTGTTCCGTTTACCGGAAATGCGGAGGCTGTCAGCTGATGCACATGGACGAGGAAACGCAGAAGCGTTTCAAGGAAGACAAGGTCAGAGGAGTATTCCGGCAGAATGCACGCATGGAGATTTCTCCGGAGCCGATTCTCACTGAGGAACACCGGACTGGTTATCGGAACAAAGTCCAGGTTCCTGTGCAGGTGATTGATGGAAAAGTTCTGATGGGGTTCTATCAGCCTCGGTCGAATACGATCGTGGAATTTGATCGATGCTGGGTGCAGACGGATCTGTCCAATGCAATCATCCGTGACTGCCATCGCTGGTTTGCGGAACTGAGCTGTGCAAAAGCCATGCGTTTCGTACTGATCAAACATGCGCATATGACTGGGCAGGTGATGGTCTGCTTGGTAGTACGGGAATATCCGTTCCGCAATTCAGATCAGCTGGTTTCCAGGCTGACTGCAAAGTATCCTCAGATTGTCAGCATCCTGGCAGTCATCAACCGGAGAGAAGATAATGTGATTCTTGATGGAAAAGAAATCACAGTATGGGGAAAACCGTATATTGAAGAAGAACTGCTCGGCTGCCGGTTCCGCATCAGCGCACGGTCTTTTTATCAGATCAACCCTTATGCCACAAGAATCCTTTACAGCAAGGCTCTTGAAGCTGCCGGACTGACTGGCAGGGAAACCGTGATAGATCTTTATTGCGGCACCGGAACTATCGGCATTCTGGCTTCCATGCATGCAAAGAAAGTCTACGGAATCGAGATTGTGCATGATGCGGTGAAGGATGCGGAGATCAATGCAAGAATCAATCACAGAGAGAATATTGATTTTTTCACGGCTGATGCTCAGGCGGGAGCAAGAAAACTGATTGCAAATCATATCAGAGCAGATGTGGTAATTGTGGATCCCCCTAGAAAAGGCTGCTCTGAAGATACACTGAAAGCAATCCTGAAGATTTCTCCTGACAGGCTTGTCTACGTTTCGTGCGATCCGGCGACTCTTGCCAGAGATGCTGCTTTCATGTGCAGCAACGGGTATGAGCTTAAACTGGTGCAGCCTGTTGATTTATTACCAGGGACCCTTCATGTTGAGACGGTTGTCCAACTTTCCAAGGGAAGCATATCGAGTCAGAATGTCAGAGTTGAATTCTCTCTTGAAGAACTGGACATGTCCGGGTTTCGGCAAGGCGCTACATACGAGAAGATCCAGGAGTGGGTGCAGGAAAAGTATGGATTTCATGTGACGCACCTGAATATTGCCCAGGTAAAGCGGAAGCACGGGATCATCGAGCGGCAGAACTATAACAAACCGAAATCTCCGGATTCTAAACAGCCTGGATGTCCAGAGGATAAGACCAGGGCGATAGAGACTGCACTAAAGCATTTTCAGATGATTTAGCAAAGACTGTTTAGGGGGAATCGAGAAGCCCATGTTTTTCGATTCCCTCTTGATTTCTTCGGAGTTTAGAGTATAATGTGGTTAGAGATGGCTAACCTCTGTATTTGGCTTGCTTTCAAAGAAAACATCTTTCTGATAAAGATTCGTTTTCTCTTTTTTTAGCCAGCGGTTAGCTGTGGCTAACATCAGTTGGGGTGCTTTACTGTGTCTCATATATTGAAAGGTAGATGCATTATGTTTGTCAGAAATAAGTCAAAACGGCTTTTGATCATTGGCATTATCGGATGCCTTCTGTATGTGATCGGCGACTTCCTGTTTGCCGCTACCGGCAAAGGACAGACAACCGAGAACATTGGCTTCATGGTGCGTGTTGCCTATCTGGAGATGGGCACCTGGCGCATGGTAGCCAGTATCCTCTGCGGATTTGTCGGAACACTCCTGTACTACATGGGTTTTCACCGCATGTACGGTCTTTTGAAGATCCATATTACGGAAGACAAAAATCGGAAGTGGTTGAAACTGTTTCGCATCGCCTATATTACCGGGACGGTCGCCTGGTCCTATGTCCATGCCATGTTTATGAATGTGGCACTGATATTCAAATACATTTATCAGAGCTATGGCGACATGCAGACTGCGGCGGATATCGCCAACCGGGTGTTCTACGCAAACGCCGCACCGATGCTGATCGCCTTCATTCTCTGCGATCTCGGGCTGACCGTCGTCATGATCGTAATGGTCTGGAAGAAGATCGTTCCGCTCAAAGGCACGCTCGCGCGGATCCTGGCCACGCTCTGCAATCCGCTGATGATGCCGGGGATCGTCGGAAATCTCTTTACACTGCTGCCCTGGCCGCTGAATCAGCTCGACCACGGCACGGAATCCTTCGGGCATGCGCTGGTGCTGCTCCTGGGCCTGATCCTGCTGCGGGAAATGAGCAAGGCGGGAGAGCTGAAAAACGCGGAGGCTTTGGAATGAACGATACGCTTGACTGGCAGCGCATTCGACATCTTTTGAAAATTGGGATCCTGGCCTCGCTCATGGTCTTGACGGGAGACATGCTTCTCGGTTGGGGCGTGAGCGATCCGTCCGTGACGAATCTTCCCGCCGTGTTCACGCGGTATTTGTCCGTGTCGGACGGCAGGATCATCGTCTCGGCGCTGCTGGGGCTCATCGGCATCCCCATTGAGTGCCTGTGTTGGTTTGCAATCTACCGAATGATGAAGCCCTTTTCTGAAAAGGACGCTCACGCTTACCGGGCCGGTATCATCGGCTGTCTGGCTTTTGGTGGCTGCGGCGTTCACGTGCCTTGCTGCATGGCGGTTTGGATGCTGAAGCATTTCTATGCGGACGATCCCGCGACGGCTATACAGGAGATGCTGTGTTTTATCGGATGGTTCCTGTTGCCCGTGACCGTGATTTTCCTCGTGTTTTTCTTGCTTGCCGCCGTCGTGCAGATCCGGGCGTTCTCCAAAGGCCATACGCCGCTTCCGCGTCGGTGCTGGGTGTTCTCCGTACTGTTTGGTTTCGTTTTTGCCGTCGTGATGCGGCTGATCGGAAACTATGGACTGACCAATGCGCTGGCCACCGGTTGGATCAGTATCGGCAACCTATGGATGATGAGCGGCCTGCTGAGCGCATCAAGGAAGGTGGGTAAATGAAATACATCGGTATGCCCATGGGAATGTGGCTGCTTTTCCACCGCTCGTTTCGTGAGGAGATGGTCGGTGTTTTCGGATTCAGCGAGTCAGCTGCGACAGAGACCGAAAAGAAAGCCCTGCCGAAATACAAAGAGATCATCGCCGGGCTGCCGGAGTTTGAGAAGGCCGACCGCTTCAAAATGAACATCGTTAACTGCGCCATGCTGGCGGCTTTCTACCTGAACATGGAGCATAAGCCGACTTTGGAGCAAATGACGGAGTACTACGCCAAGGCCATGATGATCGGCCCCATGCGGGCCTTCTGCCGGATGGCAGGGAAAAAGAAGTTCAGCAAAAAAGACTTTGACGGCATGAAGGCCACGGCGGCGCTGAACGCCGCCAACCGGAACCCCTATTCCTGGAACATGGAGTTTATGCCCTATCCGGACGGCAGCGGCTATGAAGCCCGCTTTTCCAAATGCGGCATCTGCACATTGATGCGGGAACTGGGCATCTCGGAAATCGTCCCCGCCATGTGTGCGCTGGATTACACCATGAGCAAAGCAGGCGGCACGACGGAGTTCTTGCGGCAGTACACGCTTGCCTCCGGCGGTCCGTACTGCGACTGCGGGTATAAGAAATTGAAAGGATAAGACGATGGTCAAAACGACATTGAAAATTGACGGGATGATGTGCTCCATGTGCGAGGCACATATCTGCGACACGATCCGCAAGGCCGTCCCCTCTGCGAAGAAGGTCTCTGCTTCCCACGCGAAGGGCGAGGCAAGCTTTCTGTCGGAAGAAGCGGTGGATGCCGGGCGACTGCAATCGGCCATCGCCGCGACGGGCTATACCTGCCTGAACGTTGAGGCAGCCCCCTATAAGAAGAAAGGGCTGTTCGGGAGAAAATGAACGCGGTCTTCACGGGGCTTCTGATCCCCTTTATCGGCACTTCAGCCGGAGCCGCCTGCGTGTTCTTTCTGAAAAACGACCTGAAGCGCGGCGTGCAGCGAGCGCTGACCGGCTTCGCGGCAGGCGTCATGGTGGCGGCTTCCATCTGGAGCCTGATCGTCCCGGCTATCGAGCAGTCTTCCGCTATGGGGCAGCTCGCCTTTCTTCCGGCCTTCCTCGGTTTCTGGGCAGGCATCCTGTTTTTGCTGCTGCTCGATCATGTCGTCCCGCATCTGCACCGGAGCATCGACCAGGCGGAGGGACCGAAGAGCCATTTGACACGGACCGCCATGATGGTCCTTGCCGTGACCCTGCACAACATACCCGAGGGGATGGCGGTGGGCGTCGTCTATGCAGGGCTTTTAAGCGGTTCGGGAAACATCACAGCGGGCGGTGCGCTGGCTCTGGCGTTGGGTATCGCCATTCAGAACTTCCCGGAGGGTGCGATCATCTCCATGCCGCTCTACGCCGAGGGCAAGAGCAAGCCGAAGTCCTTCTGGCTGGGCGTTCTCTCCGGCGCGGTCGAGCCTGTTTTCGGCGCGCTGACTGTGATCGTAGCGGGGCTGGTGGTGCCGGCTATGCCCTATCTGCTGTCCTTCGCGGCGGGCGCCATGCTCTACGTGGTCGTGGAGGAACTGATCCCGGAAATGTCCGCGGGCGAACATTCCAACATCGGCGTCGTGTCCTTTGCCATCGGCTTCAGCCTGATGATGGCGCTGGACGTGGCGTTGGGATAAGGTGAAGACATATGAAATACCACATTGAGAAAAACACAGTGCAGGAGACGCTGGTCATCCCGCTCTTCGGGCGGCTGGTTTGTTCCGAACGCTTCCCGGAACTATTCTCCGATCCGGCGGCAAAGCGCATCTGTGATTCGCTGGATTATGACTTTGCAGAGAAGCGGAAAAAGATGGAGTCCCCGGCGGGACTCTTCGGCGCGCTGGAGGTGGCGCAGCGGCAGTATGACCTGCGCTGCGAGGTCGAGGCCTATCTGAAAGAGTCCCCGGAGGCCGCCGTGGTCAATCTCGGCTGTGGGCTGGATGACACCTTTTCCAAGGTGGACAACGGACGCTGCCGGGGATACAACCTGGATTTTGCGGACGTGATCCGAGTGCGGAGCGACCTGCTGCCCACCGGGGAACGGGAAACAAATCTTGCCTGCGATCTCAACGACTTCACATGGATGGACGCGATCGACGCTTCAAACGGCGCGGTATTCTTCGCCGCCGGGGTGTTATACTACTTCAAAACCGAGGACGTCAGGCGTTTGTTCTCCGCCATGGCAGAGCGCTTCCCCGGCGCGGTGCTGGTTTTCGACTCCTGCAACGAACGCGGCGCGAAGCTGATGCGGAAGACCTGGCTCAAAGAGGCCGGGATCACCGATGTGAGCGCCTTCTTCTCTCTTGAAAATGAGAAAGAGTTGGAGTCTTGGAGCGATCATTTCGCCGCTGTGACTGCAAAGAGCTACATGCGGGGCTACCGGGATATTTATAAGAACGTGGGGCTTTTTCACAAGCTGATGATCCGCTTCTGCGACAGTCTGGTGAAGATGAAGATCGTGAAGATCGTTTTCGGAGGATAAGCGAATGACCCGGAAAGAACAGATCAAAAGCGCATATAAGCTGACGGGCGGTCATGCCAGCTTCTATGACGGGATGATGACATATTCCACGCTTGCCGGAAAGGCGATCTGCCGGATCGTCTGGAACATGGACGGAGACAAGAACCTCCGGTACCTGGAAAAAGCGCTGTCGGGGATTCCGGAAGATTTCTCCGGGAAGCTGCTGGAGGTTCCGGTCGGAACGGGCGTGCTGACCATGCCGGTCTACAAAGATCTCCCGGAGGCTGAGATCACCTGCCTGGACTACTCCGCCGCCATGATGGAAACGGCGCAAAAACGCGCCGAACACGCCGGGATCAATAATATCACCTTCGTGCAGGGAGATGTCGGCGCGCTGCCCTTTGAAGACGAGAGTTTTGATATCGTCCTCTCCCTGAACGGCTTCCACGCTTTTCCGGACAAGGAAGCGGCCTGGCGCGAAACATACCGCGTATTGAAGAAGGGCGGGACCTTCTGCGGCTGCTTTTACATTCAGGGCGGATGCAAAAGGACCGACTGGTTCATCAAAAAGCTGTATGTCCCGAAGGGTTTCTTTACCCCGCCCTTTGAGACGGAGGACAGCCTGCGCCAACGTTTGACAGGCATGTATGAAGAAGTCAGCGTGTCTTCCTTGGAAGGCATGGGCTGCTTCCGCTGCAGAAAGTGAGGTCGAGAGATGGCAAGGAAAGATTCGGACCATCAGAAAAAGTCCATGAGCCTGCTGTTTCGCGGTAAGGCAATCTTCAAGCCTCTGAACACCGGACGCATCGACGAGCATGTCGCCTGTGTGCGTGAGTGGGTCGCCAACATCTACTTTTACACGAAGAACAACGTCACGATCATGATCGACGCGGGCTATAACTACGCCCGGCTGCGGGAAAAGATGGGCTGGCTGGACATCGATCCGTCGACCATCCAACATATTCTGATCACGCACCAGGACACAGACCACGTCGGCGCGCTGGAGACGGACAGCGAGCAGCTTTTCCGCGACGCCACCGTCTATATCGGCGAGATCGAGAACCGCTATCTCACCGGCGAGACACGGAGAAAAGTATTCCACGGGCTATATAAATTGCCAATGGTCAGGATGGAGAACAAAAAGGTCCTGCTGCGCGACGGCGAGGTCTTTCAGATCGGCGATATCAAGATCGAGTGCCTGCTGGTTCCCGGCCACACCTGGGGCCACATGGTCTATCTCATTGACGACGAGTACCTTTTCACCGGCGACACGATCTGGTTCGGGGCGGACGGAGGCTACAGCTTTATCGCCACGCTGGCCGAGGACAACAAGCTGGCGGTCCGTTCGCTGGAAAAGCTGGAGAAGGAACTCCGCAGACGAAACAAACCTCTGAAGATCATCACCGGGCACACAGGCTGGACGGACGATCTCGACTTTGCATTCCTCCGCAGAAAAGAATTATGTAAACCTTTTGCGGAGAAATACACCGACCCCGCTGCGCCTTATGACGGCTACGTTGAGGACGATGATACGGAAGAGAGCGCACGGACCGTGCGGCTGAGAAAGGTGAAGACGACATGAAGCCTGATTACAAAAACTGGATGCCGAAAGGCATGGTACTTTCCGGCTTTGCTGCGACAGCAGTATTCCTGATTTTGTTTATCGTATTCGGACTGACGGGGATTGTTTCCGGCACGTTGAAAACCGTGCTGTTTATCGTCTTCCTCGCAGGAACGATCATTGGGCTGTGCGTTTCTGTCTGGATGATCCTCCTTTACCGCGCCTTCTCCTATAACGGAAAGCGGCAGATGTCCCGGAAGATCATCGAAGGGATCGCGGGATACGTCAAACTGCCGGACGACGGCAAAGGGCTTGATGTCGGCTGCGGCAGCGGGGCGCTGGCCATTGCCTGCGCCAAGCGCAATCCGACGGCTGCCTTTATCGGCATCGACCGCTGGGGAAAGGAATACGCCTCCTTCAACAAGCCCCTGTGTGAGAGCAACGCCAAAGCCGAGGGTGTGAGCAACGTCAGCTTTCAGCGAGGAGATGCGACGCACCTTGATTTCCCGGATGAAAGCTTCGACGCGGTGGTGAGCAACTATGTCTACCACAATATTCCCGGCGACCGGCAGGCCTACCTGTTGGAGACCCTGCGGGTGCTGAAAAAGGGCGGCATGTTTGCGATCCACGACATCTTTTCCAAAGCAAAGTACGGCGATATGCAGGCGTTTGTAAAGAAACTGAAAGACATGGGCTATGCGGACGTCCGGCTTATCGACACAACGGACGGGACCTGGATCACGAAATGGGAATCCGTCTGGATGGAGCTCGCCGGTTCCGCCCTCCTCATTGGGAAAAAGTGAGGCGAGAAACATGGGCCTTTTTCAAAAACTGTGCAATCAGACCCGGAAGCCGGAGGGCTTTCTCGGAAAGCTGATGGCAGGAGGCATGAACATCGGCCACGCAAAACTGGCCGAATGGGGCATGTCCTCTCTGCGCGGTATCGACGCATCTGCCATAGTCGATCTTGGGTGCGGAGGCGGCCGAAACGCCCGTGAGCTCCTGAAACGCTATCCGAAAGCAAAGCTTACCGCACTGGATTATTCCGAAGTCTCCGTTGAGATGACGAAGAAAACAAATCGTCAGGCGATCAGGGCTGGCAGGTGCAGCGTGGTACAGGGAAACGTCTCCGCGCTTCCCTTTGAAGTGGACGGCTTTGATCTGGCAACCGCTTTTGAAACCGTCTATTTCTGGCCCGGTCTGGAGAAGTGTTTTACCGAAGTGTACCGTGTGCTGAAGCCGGGCGGATCTTTTTTGATTTGCAACGAATCGGACGGTACGGACGAGGTGACCCTCCGATACGCGAAAATCATAGATGGAATGGCTTACTATACGGTGCAGCAGCTTCAGAATGCTATGAAAGCCGCAGGTTTTTCGGAGATCAAGGCGGAGCATCACCCGGAGATGCCGTGGATCACCGTGCTGGCAAGAAAGTGAGGATCGGATGCTGCTTACCTTGTTGCTGACTCTCGTTTTTATCCTATCGGTGTGTCTGCTTTTGTACGCCGCAGTCGCGATGATCCAGGACAGGCGCTTTTTCACCACCGCGCCGAAAGATATCCAGGCCGCGGCGATCGAGCACCAGGAGCGCTTTCCGGGGGCGCATGCGCTCGGCTGGAAGCTGGCGATCATCAGTCTGTTCGCCATGGTCGGTGCGTTCGTGTACGGCGGCTGGGACGGCGTAAAGAACGATTTTTCTTTCTGGCAGCATTGGCTGAGGTTCGCCGTCATGCTCTATCTCTGGAAGGCCTTCGATATCGTCTGCCTGGACTGGCTGCTGCTGACAAAGTCGCATTTCTTCCAGCACTTCTACCCTGAGACGGAGGGCTGTGCGGGGTATCATTCCTTCGGCTTCAACCGGAAAGAGCAGATGATCCGTCTGGCGGTTTTCCCGTTCGCTGCGGCGCTGATGGCGCTTATTGCGATGTGGTTCGGAGGGCAGCTGTGAAAGAAAAAGACTTACCGATTGACCGTTCCAAACATGCGATCTATACCAAAAAGGCAAAGCAGTGTGTTCAGAAGCTGCTGCATCGCTATTATGACGAAAAAACAGCGTCCGAGCTGTGGGAAAAGATCCAACTGCAGTATGCGGAATTCTTGAAGGATGAGCCTGCACTTGGCGGCGTGAAAATGACCGTGAGCATCTATGACCCGATTCTGATCTTCGCCTGGTACGTAACCGTGCCGGACAAGCCGCCGCTGGAGGATGTACAGCAGGATGTTTATGACTGCTTTATGGGTAGCTTTGACGTGCTGGGAAAGGTATTTGATCTCAACCGTCGATTGGATAACCGCCTGGCAAACAAGGCCTTCAAGCGCGCAAATGACCTCAGAGAAAAAGAGATCAAGGCATTCCCCGCGTCCTTCCGCATGGGGTATTACTCCTACGACAGGGCCAACGGCGTCGTCCGCTACAGCTTTACCCAATGTCCGAATGCCGAATTTGCCAAACGGCGCCATCTGGAGGACGTGCTGCCGTTAATGTGCAACTGCGACCACCTTGCCATGCAGAAGCTTCACGCGGCGCTGATCCGGGAGGGCACCTGCGGCTCTTCTGAATGCTGCGATTACTGCATTGTCGGAGACAGGAACCCGCTCGCTGCAAACTATGAAAACGTGAAGAACGAGCAGGGCCTTATCATCAGCCGAAAAAAGAATGATTCGCAAAGGAGCAGGAAATGACATCTTCTCAGAAGATCATGAAAAAGAAAGGCAGATTCAAAGCGGAGATCGACCGTCGGCTGCCGAAGGCGCAGAGCGACGCCCTGTGGCAGAAGGCGACGGACAGGCTGGCCTCGCTGCTGGAGCAGTACACTTCCCTCTCCGACGGCGTGCGTTTCCATACGGAAAACAAGATCTTCCCGGCTGCCGCCATCTATCTGACTTTGAAAGAGAGCATCGGCCAGGATGATGCCTACCGGGTCATAGAAGACGCAACCTTCAAAACGGCGGACGCTGCCGCGAAGAAGCTCTCGGCGCTGCTGCGCTTGCCCGGTATGCAAAGCCTGTTTGTAAAGATGTGGGATCCGCTGACCCGTAAGATGTTCGGAGAAAACAGCGGATTTAAAAACGTTTTCTACCCGAAGAAGAAGGGCGAGTACCGGATGGACGTGGTGTCCTGCCCGTACAACCGCTATTTTACGGAGCTGGGATGCCCGGAGCTAACGAAGATCTCCTGCGGGGCGGATGACCATGTTTACGGCGACCTGCCGGGTCTAAAGTTTGAACGGACGTCAACGCTCGGTCGGGGCGGTGAACGCTGCGATTTTTGCATCAGGAAAGATTAGGGGCGGCTAAGATATGATCGTTTTGCAGCTGATTCTGTTCTGCGCCCTGTTTACAATGATGGTGAAGCTCGCTGTGGGCAGCAGCGCGTTGAACGGACTGTATTTCTATCCCAAGCCTGTACAGGAAAAGGTATATGCCCTCGGCCTGACAAATCGGGAGACCGTCGCCAGAAAAAGGAAGTACTTCATGATCCCGTTCTTTCTGGTCATGCTCTCGGCGCTGGTACTGATCATCGGACTCTGGAACGGCGTCCGCCGCTTTTGGCCGGCTTATTGGCAGGCGCTGCTGTTTCTTGAGGTCATGAACTGGTACGACGGCATTGTCATCGACCGGCTTTGGGTCGGACACAGCCGCTTTTGGATCATTCCGGGGACCGAGGAGATCCCCTTCGTTCAGGCCTGGCCGCAGGTTATGAAAAAGCGCGGCATCCTGACGCTGATCTGGATCGTCGGCGCGGCTCTCGTGGCCGGAATCGTCGTTTTGCTGTTTTGAGGAAATCGTCATGCTGATTCACGAATTCGGACAACAGAATGAAAAGGTCCTCCTCTTCTTCCCGGGGAGCTGCGAGCCCTGGCAGGAATTCGCCTATGCCGCACGGGAGCTGGCGGCGCGGTTCCATGTCCTTTTGGTGACGCCGGATGGACACGACCCGGAGGAAGGGACGGACTTTATCTCCGTGGAAAGGACCGTGGACGATACGGTCTGCTGGCTGAAAGAGCGCGGCATCGATCGGTTGGACGCGCTGTATGGGCTCAGCTTCGGCGGCGGGATGGCGGTCCGTTTTCTGACGACGCAGGACATCCCGGCGGAGAGAGTCATCATAGACGCCGGAACGGCGCCTTATCAGCTCCCAAAATGGGTCTGCAAACTGATCTGCGTAAAGGACTTCTTCATGATCAAGACTGCGCGGACTTCGATCCGGTTGATGGCGCTCGGCTGCCCGCCGGAGCGCTATGCAAGGGATCCTGAACACTACAGAGCAGAATACGAGGAAATGCGGAAATACCTGAAGACCTTCAGCAATAAAACGATCTGGAACATCTTCTGGTCCGCCAACAACTACTCCGTACCGAAGAAGGCTCCGGCTATCCCGTCAAAGATCCAGTTCTGGGTCGGGGACGAGGAATGGTCCGGCCGCTACCGGGATCTGAAATGGTACCGGGAATATCTGCCGCAGATCGAAGTGGTAACAATCCCGCACAGCATGCACGGCGAATACGTCATGATGCATCCGAAGGAGTTTGCCGCGCAGGCGCTGGCTTTCTTCGAGGAACGATAAAGCATAAAAATACAAGGCTTGATGATCGTCAAGCCTTTCATATAAACCGTTAGTTAGTCATGCCTAACTAAAATATCAAGAAAAGAGGTGTCTCAATGAAAAAGCTTCCCGTATTTCGTCTTCTGCTCGCGGCCTTGATCTATCTTGGATTGTTCGTCCTCGCTTCCAGCTGCGGACTGATCCATCCAGCCTGCTACGCCTATGCCGGGACCTTTGTCCCAATCCTGTTCAGCTTATTGTATCTCTATACCGCTTCGACGATCCAGGGCTTCGGTGCGGCGTTGCTGTTGAACGGCTTTGTGCTGATCGTCGGACTGATTATGGGAGAGGGAAACCCGCCGATGATCATCGGGCTGATCCTTCTGGCCCTTGCCGCCGAACTCATCCGGAAGCTCTGCGGCTATGAAACGCTGCGCGGCGTACTTCTGAGCTTCATCCCGCTGGCCTTCTCCTTCTACGCCTATTCCGCGCATTGGTGGACGGATACGGCGGGATCGCTCGCTGCGGCCGTGGAGGAAATGCCTGCGGGCTACGCGGACGCCATGAAGCCTGTGATCGACAACATCCCGATGCTGATCGTTATGCTGCTTTTGACGATCCCCGTGGCGATCCTCGGCATGAGGCTCGCCGAGAAAGTGATGAAAAAACAGGCTGCGGCTTTGCAGTGAGAAAGAAGGCTCCGCATGAAAGAAAAGAAGCAAAGCGCGCTGTCGGAGCTGCTGGAATACGCAGGCAGCTTTAAGATACTGACCTACCTGTCGCTGATTCTCTCCGCACTGAGCAGCGTGCTGTCCCTGATGCCCTTCGTCTTCCTGTGGAGGATCATCCGTGAAGTGCTGGAAGTGCAGCCGGATTTCTCACGGGCGACAGGGATCGTGCGCAACGGGTGGATGGCCGTCCTCTTCGCCGTCCTGGCCGCGCTGGTCTATGTCGGCGCGCTGGTCTGTTCTCACGGCAGCGCGTTCCGTACGGCCGCCAACATGAAAAAGGCGCTGATGCGCCACATTGCCTGCCTCCCCATCGGTTTTGCGGATGAGATGGGCTCCGGCAAGCTGCGCCGGATCGTGACGGAAGTGACCGGCTCTACGGAAACGCTGCTGGCCCACAACCTGCCGGACATGGCAGGCGCGATCGCCATGCCGCTGTGCATGCTGGTGATGCTGTTTGTCTACGACTGGCGCTACGGCGTCGCCTGCCTGATTCCCATCATCCTCAGCTTTGCCGCCATGATGCGTATGGCGGGTCCGGCCATGCAGGAGGATATGCGGCTCTACCAGAACGCCCTGGAACGCATGAGCAACGAGGCTGTTGAGTATGTGCGGGGCGTTCCGGTGGTCAAGACCTTCGGGCAGACCGTGTTTTCCTTCCACCGCTTCAAGGCCTCCATCGATGATTACTGTGAATTCTGCATGCACTATACCCGGATGATGCGCAAGTCCATGCTGGGGTACACCGTGCTGATCAACAGCGCCTTTGTCTTTATTCTCGGCGTGACGCTGTTCCTGATCCGCGGTGAGAATTATCGGATGGATATCCTGCTGAACTTCCTGTTCTATGTCATCTTCACCCCCGCCATCGCCACGGCCATGAGCAAGGTCATGTTCATGAGCGAGAACGGCATGAAGGTCAAGGACGCCGTGGCCAGGGTGGACTCGATCCTCGGCCTGCAGCCCCTGCCGGAAGCGGAGCACGGTCAGGAACCGCGCGGCGCGACGGTGGAGCTGAAAGGCGTGACCTACCGCTATGCGCCTGACGCTCCGGCGGCAGTGTCCGATCTGTCCCTGAAAGCGGAAAGAAATGAAATCGTCGGCATCGTCGGCCCGTCCGGCAGCGGAAAAACGACGGTCGCCGGGCTGATCTCACGATTCTTTGACCCGCAGGAGGGCCAGGTGCTGCTCGGCGGCGTAGATGTCCGCCAGATCTCCAAGGAAGAGCTGATGCGGCATGTGGCCTATGTATTTCAGGACAGCCGCCTGCTCAAACGCTCCATTGCCGACAATCTGCGGATCGCCAAGCCGGACGCGACCGAGAGTGAGATGCTGGAAGTTCTGAAAAAAGCCCAATGTACGGACATCCTTGAGCGTATGCCCCAGGGGATCGACACGGTTCTGGGCACCCAGGGGACCTACCTCTCAGGCGGCGAGCAGCAGCGCATCGCCATTGCCCGCACCATGCTGAAGGATGCGGATGTGGTGATACTGGATGAAGCCAGCGCTTTTGTGGATCCGGAATGCGAGGCGCAGGTGCAGCTGGCTTTCCAGGAGATGGCCAAGGGGCGGACGGTGATCATGATCGCCCATCGTCTCTCCACAATCCGTAAAGCCGACCGGATCTATGTGCTGGATAACGGTCATGTGAAAGAACATGGAAAGCACGACGAACTACTGGAAAAGGGCGGCCTCTACGCGGACATGTGGGCGGAGTATCAGAAGGCTGTCAACTGGAAGGTGGGTGAAGCGGTATGAAACGAACTTTGATGAAGCGCTTTGCGCTGACGGAAAAGGGCGCCGCGGATATGCTCAAGGCGATCCTGGCGGTAACGCTCGCAGATCTCGCCCTGATGATCCCGGTCGGGCTGCTGTTTACCTTTACCGGAGACTATCTGGCCGGAACAGCCGCCGGACGCTGGGCGTATTACCTTCTCTTTGCGGCAGCCTGTCTGGTGCTGATCTATCTGCCGAATTACTGGCAGTACAACGCCACGTTCTTCGCAACCTATGTGGAGTCCGGCAAGCGCCGTATTTCCCTGGCGGAAAAGCTGCGGAAGCTGCCGCTGTCCTTCTTCGGGAAAAAGGATCTGGCAGACCTGACAAACACGATCATGGCGGACAGTGAGACCCTGGAGCACGCCTCCTCTCACCAGATCCCGCAGTTCTACGGCAGTCTGATTTCCACGTCGCTGATCTGCATCGGCCTCTTCTTCTACAAATGGGAGATGGCCATGGCGGCTGTGTGGCCGATCCCCATCGCCATCTTCATTGTGGCGGCGTCGCGGAAGGTGCAGGCGCATTTCATCCGCCGTCAGTCGGAATCCAAGGTACGGCTGAACGACGCCGTGCAGGAGTTCATCGAAGTATCCCGCGACCTGAAAAGCTGCAACGCCGAGGGCGCTTATCTCTCTGAGCTGGAAGAGAAGATCGACGACGTGGAGAAGAAGGCCATCGGCGCGGAGTTGGGGCAGGCGGTTTTCATCGTCTCGGCCCAGCTGCTATTGAAGATAGGCATCGGCACGGTCGCCGTGGTCGGCAGTGTCATGCTTTCGCAGGGACGGCTGAATGTGATGGAGTTCTTTGCCTTCCTGCTGGTGGCCTCCCGCCTGTACGAGCCCATGAGCGGCAACTTGATAAATCTCGGCATGCTGAATCTGCTGACCGTGCCCGTAGAGCGGATGAATGAGATCGCGGAGCATCCGGCGCAGACCGGAACGGCAGACTTCCATCCGGAGGGATACGATGTCCGCTTTGAAAACGTCGGATTCTCCTATGAGCAGGATAAAGCAGTGCTGAACGATGTGAGCTTTACCGCAAAGCAGGGTGAGGTCACGGCTCTTGTCGGCCCCTCGGGCGGCGGAAAGACCACCGTCTCCCGCCTGGCCGCCCGGTTCTGGGATGTCAGCCGCGGCCGGATCACAGTCGGCGGACAGGATATTTCCAAGATCGATCCGGAAACGCTGCTGAGTGTTTATTCCATCGTGTTTCAGGATGTGACGCTCTTTAACAACAGTATCCTGGAAAATATCCGCGTCGGGAAAAAGGACGCGAGCGACGAGGAAGTCCTGGCGGCGGCAAGACTGGCCAACTGCGACGAATTTGCGACGAAGCTGCCGCAGGGCTATGCCACGGTTATCGGCGAAAACGGCAGCGAGCTCTCCGGCGGTGAGCGCCAGCGTATCTCTATTGCCCGCGCGCTGCTGAAGGACGCGCCTATCATCCTGCTGGACGAGGCAACGGCCTCCCTCGACGTGGAGAATGAATCGAAGGTACAGGGCGCTCTGTCAAGACTGTTGGTCGGAAAAACCGTGCTGGTTATTGCCCACCGCATGCGCACTGTGGAGGCCGCCGACAAGATCGTCGTTCTCTCAGACGGCAAGGTCGCCGAGGAGGGCAGTCCCGATGAACTTCTCACAAGGGAAAATGGTATTTTCAGACGTATGACACAGCTTCAGATCGCCAGCGCCGGTTGGAGTATCTAATGAGAAAGGAAAGATCAATGAAGACTTACAAAAAGAATGCTTTGCGAGTGGCACTTTACGCGTTGCTCTATGCTGTTGTTACTGCCTTGGTATGCGTCACCGGTTCCATTCATCCGGTCTTCTTCGTGTGTTATCAAATCACTGCGGGAATCCTGTTGTCAGGCGTCATCATCACAGCATTCAGGCGAGGCAAGGCTCCGGGTGTGGCAGCATGCCTGTTTATCGGTCTGCTTCTTGTCATACAAGACGCTACAGCATGGCACGTGATTCCTCTGATTGCTATCGTTATTCTGGCTGAAGTCATTCGGGCTGCTTTCAAGTATAGCTGGAAAGGCGATGTGATTGCCACAATCCCGATGACCTTTTCAAGTTTTGGCTATTACGGTCAGATATGGTTCAATCGGGCTTATACGTATGAATGTGCTGTTGAAGAAATGCCTGCCGGATATGCGGATGCCTTGATGGCGGTCAGTCCGACATGGGCGCTTCCCGTTGTCGTCATCAGTGGAATCTTACTTTCCGTTTTGATTTCAAATATAACCGCTAAGCTTTTTAAGTTAGAAAAGTAAGGAGGAAATGTGGTTTTTTCATTATTGCCTAACCGGAGTGCTTTTGAAAAATGGCATAAAGACATTCCCAGCGTTTTTTGAAAACGCGCAGCTCGCAATTGTGCGATCTCTGGGTTTGGGATGTGTTCCCAACGAGCCTGGTGTAGAAATTGGCGCAGGTCCGGATCTGTACACTGCTTGAAAAGCAGTAAACAGCTATCCGGACCCTGCTTGCCAATTTGCAAAACCTGTATGGGTATGCCCTGCTTGCCAAGTACCAAATCATACAGGTATGCATTGCTTGCCAAGTAGTAGATATGGACGGCAATGCACTGCTTGCCAGGTAGTGAAAGTTTGGCGAGCAGTTACGTTGACGCCAAAAACCGTCAACGTGTTTTTGGCGTATTGACAGCAGAATGTTGTGTTGGTATATTTGTATCGGTCCGGAAAAAGGGACCTTGAGTGAATCGGGTCTAGCCCGATTCGTTATCGGATCTCTCTTGACAAGGTGAGTTTTCGATTATATAGAGTATCTGTCTGATAGAACAGGTACAGTGGGCTGCAATTGGGGCAGCCACCGGCAGTTTGATCGCCGGGTTACATAGACACATATCGGTTTTGGCGGGCTTTCGAGCTCGTCTGTCGGTGTGCATCTATGTGACCCGGCTTTTTGTTTTTCACCAAAAGCAAAAAACCTCCGGGTGTCCTACTCACAGTTTTCCGAAATAGACAAAGGAGGTAAAAAGCAATGTCACAGGTATTTCGCGTAGAGCGAACAAAGAATTACACGGTCATGGCCAACTATCATCTGAAGGACAAACGATTGTCACTGAAGGCCAAGGGGCTGCTGTCGGTCATGCTGAGTCTTCCGGACGATTGGAACTACAACATGAAAGGGCTTTCCCGGCTCAGCAAGGATGGGCTCGATTCGGTTCGCAGCACAGTGAATGAATTGGAGCGGTATGGATATGTTACGAGGCGCAGGATCCGGACAGAGACCGGTCAGCTGGCAGACACAGAGTATCTGGTTAGGGAACGTCCGCTGGATCAGGAAGAACAGCCGACAACCCTACGGACAGACTCTCCAGGACAGGAGAATCAGTTGACAGGCGGAGCCAACGACGGTTTTCCCAATACTGGCGATCCCAACACTATAAAAGACTAATGGTACTTAAAAACTTATCAATTAAATACCCATCCTATCAATCCCTTCATTCAATAAATAATGAAAGTATAAATTGGGTGTGAAAATCACATTTCAGGATGGGATAGGATGTGGATAACTGAAAACAAGGAGAAAAGAATGACCCCTTCCAATACACTTGAAGAAAAAGCGGCATTTGACCGATTCTCAGATCTGATGGCGAAACTGATGGTCAAACATGGTCCATCCGTTCTGAGGCGAAGGAAAGAACGGCTGATAGAAGCAATTCGCTCTTCTGTAGATATCAACCCAGGCATACCACCCGAAGAAGTCTCCCGGCGGCTGAATGCCTATCATAACACTATTGACCGCTGCAGAAAACAGTAAGAAAAAAGCGAAATACACATTGCGTAACTGCATATGATGTGGTATAGTAAATACACAATGTGTATTTCGCCTTGATTATATGAAAGAGGAACTCAATGGATTTCAAGGATAGAATAGTTGAATTGAGAGAAAGCACCGGAATGACACGCAAGGAGTTCTGCGAGTACTTCCATATCCCCTACAGGACAGTGACGGAATGGGAACGTGATAACAGGCATGCTCCGGAGTATGTCCTGCGGCTGCTGGAATACTATATCCGGATGGAAGGACTGATCAAGGATAAGACCGCCGAAGTCCGGGAAGGCCCGTCAGAGAGTGAGGACGCCTGATGACCAAAAAGATACAAAAATGCTATATCTATACGCGTGTCTCGACGGCGATCCAGGTCGATGGCTACAGTCTGGAAGCCCAAAAGGATAAGCTGCGGAAATACGCTGAGTTTCAGGATTATTCGATTGCCGGTGAGTATTCGGACGAGGGTTTCTCCGGGAAGAACATCCAGGGCCGTCTGGATTTCCAGCGTATGCTCCAGGATATCCAGGACCGTAAAGACGATGTTGACTATGTGCTGGTGTTCAAACTGTCCCGATTCGGGCGTAACGCTGCGGACGTGCTGAACTCACTACAGCTGATGCAGGATTTCGGTGTGAACCTGATTTGTGTGGAAGATGGGATCGACAGCTCCAAGGACGCCGGAAAGCTGATGATCTCCGTGCTGTCCGCAGTAGCGGAGATCGAGCGTGAGAACATCCGAACCCAGACGATGGCCGGACGTGAGCAGAAGGCCAGAGAAGGCCGCTGGAATGGCGGATTTGCCCCTTACGGCTACAAACTGGTCGATGGTGAGTTGATGATCTCCGAGGACGAAGCAGAGGTCATACGGCTCATTTATGACCGTTATATCCATACCAACGAAGGCACAAGCAGTGTAGCAAAATACCTGAATGATCACGGCTATGTGAAAAAGATCCGACAGAATGGAACGATCCCGGGGTTTTCAGATCACTTCGTAAAAAAGGTAATTGATAATCCGGTCTATATGGGCAAGATTGCATACGGCCGAAGACGGACAGAAAAGAAGATCGGCACCCGGAATGAGATGCATGTGGTTGAACAGTCGGAGTTCCCGGTGTATGATGGGAAACACGAAGCCATCATATCTGAAGCCGACTGGAACCTGGCACAGGAAAAACGGAAAAAGAATGCGTATCGCCGGGAGAAAGTCCATGATGTCAATCATGTCCATCTTCTTTCAGGGCTGCTGAGATGTCCTGATTGCGGAAAGCCCTTATATGGCAATATCGCCAAGGCTCACAGCAAAGATAACAAGACCAGGTATTACTACTACTGCAAGAACACGCGCGGCGAGACCGGCCACAGATGCTCTTTCCGCACAAATCTGGAGCAGACAGAGATCGACCGCTACGTAGCAGCCATTATCTCCGCCATGGTTCATGACAAGCAGTTCGAAGAGGCCATTCAAAAGAAGATCGGTATTGCAGTCAATACTGAAGATCTGGAGAAAGTACTGGACACCGTGAAAGGCCAACTGAGACAGTTTCTCTGGACAAAAAGCCGTCTCGAGACTCAGATGGACACCATGGATGTTTCGGATCCGCATTATGAGCGGAAGATCCTTGACCTGCAGCGCCGATACGATGATCTGTACGATAAGATTGCAGAAGCAGAGCAACAGATGGAGGAGATCCGGAAACAGATTCAGACGATCCGCAGCGAACAGATCTCCGGAGAGAACGTGTATCAGCTTTTGTTGGCGTTTGATGAACTCTACAGTGAAATGGACGAACTGGACAAGAAAGCGCTGTTACGAGCCATTATAGAAAGGGTCGATCTTTATCCTGAGAAGCGTCCAGACGGCAACTGGATCCGTAATATCGTGTTTACCTTCCCGGTTCCTGTCCAGGGGCATGAGGTCAAGGAATTGCCCTTGGAAAAGTCAACGCTTATTGAGACTGTATGCTGCTTGTACCACCAAAAGAAGGACTTCGTTTCAGTGCCGTATGAACCGAAAGATGTAGAATATCTGAAAGAATAGAATTTGAGATATGGCGGGAGGATCACAATGGATAATATCATATGGTTGATAATTATGATACCTGTCAGCCTGCTGTTTACAGGAATCGGCATCTATGCATGGAAACGCAAAAAACCGATGTGGTTCTGGTCAGGAAGTACGGTAAAAGAATCTGAAATCTCAGATATAGCAGCATATAACAAAGTGGTACTATGTCAAGTTTTAGAACAACTTAAATGTCCGTTTTTTTGTCACCGTCTATGCAACAACCTCAACAATTTCATTGCTTGCTATTATGTTATTC